>CALXWR010000006.1 GCA_944392465.1 uncultured Clostridia bacterium
ATAAAATAGAATTAAAGAACTTAAAAATAAACAACAACATAGATGAAGAAGTAATAAAAGGAATATCAAGGTTGCAAATAGAGATAGGAGATGTAGCATATAGATTAAGCAATAACCAAGTAAATGATATAAAAGCAGGAAAAGAAATAACATACCAAACAAGTGAAAACTTAACATCAAACAGCAAAATAAAATACGAAATAACAGCATTTGATAAATTTGGAAATGAGTTAAAAGAAAGAAACAATACAGGAGAAACCATTACATCGAAACAATCTCCAACAGCAAGCGTAAGAGTAACAAAACAAGATGTAACAGAAGTAGAACTAGAAGTAAGCTTAACAAATAAAGACAATGTTTCTTTGGAAAACTATAGATATGAAATAACAAACCAAAGTGGAGATGTAGTAAAACAAGGAACACTAAACAAAGACAAAGAGACTCTAGTATTCACAGACTTAGATCCAAATGGATATTATCAAATAGTAATCTATGGAGACTATGACCTAGAAAATGGAGACGGAAAACAACAAAATGCAGAACTAGGAAGAGGAAGTTTTGTTACAAGACCACTAGCTTCACTAGGATACATGCAAGTAAAAATAGATGATAAAGAAGTTACACAAGATGAAATGACATTAGGAATAAGCATAGATGAAAATCAAACAGATGCAAGATTAATAGCAATATTAGATAAAGTAGAGGTCGTTATTTATGACCAAGGGAAGAATTTAGATAATGTACAAGACGGACAACAGCAACAAGAAACAGAAATAAAAAGAATAACTTTAACAGATGAAGAAGTAGAAAAACTAAAAACAGCAGAAGAAGTAGAATTAAACTTAGACCAATTAAACTCAAACACAAAATATAGAATAGATGTAATAACAACTGTAAAGCAAGGTTCAGTAGAAGAAATTGTAGAAGATAAACAAAATCTAGAACAACTAATCACATTAAAAATGCCAGCAGAAGTACAAATAAGAAACCAATTTGTAATAGGTGACATGATAGACCTAGACATGAGAATAGAAGACCCAGACGATGCAGTTTTAGTAGATAAAGTAAGAATAGAAGTAAGAGATAAAGATAATAAATTAGTAGATTTAAGTGAAATGTCAACAAATGCAGACTATGAAAGAAAAACATACGAAAACTTAATGCCAAATGAAACATATACAATATTAGTATATGCACCACAATACAATGAAGGAAGTACAGATGAAACATATAAAGCAGACTATATATTAAAAGAAATAAAGATATTAACTGAGGCCGGTATTAGTGGAAAACTAGATTTAATAGGTCTAGAGAAAGCACCAACCGGAAAGAATCTAATAGATGTTTCTTCTAAGGTGAATTGGTATGAAACTTGTTTCAATAATGGGGATGAGATATATGGAATAAATTATAACGAAAGTATCAAAGTTTTAACATTAGGTGGAGAAGGATTTAATGATAGAAATCTATATTATGATTTAAGAAAATACAAAGGACAAGAAATAACAATAAGCTTTAAAGCAAAATCTTCAGATGTGAATCAAATAGCAATAATTGAAAAAAGTGATGATAACGCAGAGTCATCATCGGCTATATTTCATAAGAGATATTATGACTTAAGTAATGAATGGAAAGAGTATTCATATTCTTGTAAATTAAGTCAAAGTGGATATGTAGGATTTAGAATTTTTGATAGAAATGTAAGTGTAGAAATACAAGATTTGCAGATAGAATTGGGTAATAAGAAAACAGATTACGAAGAATTTAAATATGAGTATAACGCAAATGTTGCAGTAACTGTGAATGATACTAGAAACGAAATAACGACAGATGATTATTATATAAGAATGTATAAAAACGATGAACAAAAAGAAGAAATAAGATACGAAGAATTAGGCGAAGATAACAAAGTAGAAAATTCACAAAAATCATTTGAAGTAGATTCAGATGCTAACTATAGGCTTGAACTATTAGTAAAAATATCAGATAGATATTATGAATTAGATTCACAAGAATTTTCAACAGAAGGTTCAAAAGAAATAAAGGGAATATTTAATAAAAATGATTTTCGAAAGATTCAACCATATGGAGAGTATATTGTTTTAGATACTATAGATTTATCTGGGGTTTCTGGAAATAATTATAAATTTGGTAATGTGGATTTATCATTTGATGGAGTTGTGGACTTTAATGGTAATACTTTAATAAGAGATGTTAAAAATAGTAATCAACCTATTTTTATAGTATTAGACACTAATGGAGTGTTAGAAAATATTAACTTTGATATAAAAATGAATAATGATTTAGAATGCAATGAACTAGAAGGTCTAGTCAATAATAACTACGGAACTATAAGAAATATTCAAATTAGGCTTTTGGAATGTACGGAACATCCAAATTATAGTGTTTATTTTGTATCGCGTTCTAATTATGGAATAATAGAAAATTTTGTGGTTGATTTTCTGGCTCCGGTGTATGTTAATCAAGGCTTTGGGGCTTTGGCCTATGTTAATTATGGACTAATAAGAAATGGTTATGCGTATGGACAGGATATTGTTGGAGTAGAAAATTTTGGGGGACGATATTCCTCTACGTTTGTTCGGTTATAACAGACAGAATTCAATTTTGGAAAATGTATATTCTCTAGTAAATATTGAATCTAATCAAATGGTAGGAAACATTGTTTACTATCATGCTGATAATTCTACTGTACAAAATGTATATTCTGTAAATATAGGAGAAAATACAACAGATTTAACAGATGGACCAAATGTACATTATAAAGGTTCAAAAAAAATATATAATAACTACTATTTTGCAGACCAAATATTTACAAGTGAGTTAGAAACAAAAGGAAATATGCTTTCATTATGGGATGCACAGTTTCAAAACCAATTAATAAATAGTGATGGCGCATTTATAGTGGATGATTTAGTAAATGAAGGATACTATCCTCATGTAAATATGCCAGATGTAATGCCTGCACAAGAATATATTGAGTTACCAGAAGTTAAAGATGCAGATTTACCGGACATATTATCAACTAAAGTATTAGAACAAGGAACAGACACAGTAAAGGTTCAGTTTAGTGTAAATAACCCATCTGCAGAACAAATAAGTGATATAAAAATACAAAATTTAGATGTAGAAATCTTATCACAAGAATATAACAATGGAAAAAGCACAGTAATAGCAGAATTAAAAAATCCAGTAATTTGTGTATCAAGTTATGACGTGTTAAATATAAGTACAAAAGGTGCATTTGGAAGTTCATATACAAGATCATATGAAGATGGAGAGAGAGTAATTAATGTAAATTTATATAATGAGATATGGAGCATTAATGATTGGAAGGCAATAAATGATTCGCCTACAGAAAATTACATGATAATGACAGATTTAAACATGATAAATGAAGGAAATAATGTCAGAATAAATAATGTACATGGAATAATAAATGGAAATGGACACACTATATCAGATATTAATTTAATGAATAATTCATCTCTTATATTAAATCTGTATGGAACATTAGAAA
Organism: uncultured Clostridia bacterium; assembly: GCA_944392465.1. Classification (GTDB taxonomy): domain Bacteria; phylum Bacillota; class Clostridia; order TANB77; family CAG-508; genus CALXVA01. The sequence continues at coordinate 3,539 of CALXWR010000006.1, forward strand.
ATATGTATATTAAAAATTATAACCAAGAAACCACAGTAAGTGGAGGCTTAATTGGTGATGTTATGACAAGTGCCACAATTGATAATGTACATATGTCAGATGTACATATAACAAAAACAGGTAGTGGAGATGTTGGAGGATTAGCGAGATATGCTGGTGTAGCTTATATAAGAAATTGCTCTGTTAATAATATTCAGATAGATACAGAAGGAAACCAAGATACTTTAAATTTAGGAGGTATAGTTGGCCGAATTAATAATTCTTCGATTGAGAATTGTTATGTAAAAGGACTTATAATAAATGATTCTAAAGGAATAAATTCAGGCATTGGAGGCATAGTTGGCGCCGGAACTAACTCTAACAATATAATAAATTGCTATGCAGAAGGAAAGATTAATTCTGTAAATTTAAATGTTGGAGGTATTATAGGAAGTTCAAATACTGCAAATATAAACAATTGCTATTCTAAAGTAGATATATCTTCTACAAATAGCAATGTTGGAGGAATAATAGGTTCATATTCAGGTTCTAGTTTAAATACTATATCAAACAATATAAGTATAGGAAATATATATATAACATCAGGATTAAACAGTTTAAGCAGAATATTAGGAACAAATAGTAATACATCAAGTAACAATTATGCATATGAAAATCAGTTGTTGAATGGATATATAAGAGAAGAAGAAAAAGGTGCTACTCTATTAAGTAAGGAAGAAATATTAAATTTAGACCTAGGAGATAGTTACAATTATGATGGAAAAGAAAATGGAGTATTACCAAAATTATATAATACAGAAGGAACTGAATTACTACCAAATCAGGAAGATATATACTTAGATGATACTTCTGAATCAGACGTAAACTTAGATGTAGAAAAAGTTGAAGCAACAAAACCAAATACAACAGAAGCAGAAATATCAGTAACTATAAATAATTCTAATGAAGTAGAGATAACAGGAATAGAAATAGAAGACATGACAGTTTCTTCTATAACAAGAAATGTAACGCAAAATGGAATAACAAGTATTACAGTTAGAGCAACACCAAATAGATATTATGACAGTTATAAATTAACTGGAATAAAATATAAAAATGCATCAAGTGAAGAGAAAACAAAAGATGTAGAAGTAGAGGTAGAGGTACAATTCTACAAAGAAATTTATACATATGAAGATTGGCAATCTATAGAAGAAGGAACTTACCAAAACTATAGATTAATGGCAGATATAGATTTTAGTGGAAAAGATAACGTTAAAAATAATATAACTGTAAATAGATTAGAAGCAGAAAACAATGTATATACATTAAAGAATATAACATTAGAATTTAATACCGCTAATAGTGGATTAATAAATAATGTAAAAACAAGTATTAAAAACATAGGATTCGAAAATATAACACTAACAAATACAACTGGTTCTGGTAGCTATTTTGGAGTTATAGCAAGTAATAATGGAAATATAGATAATTTACAATTTAACGAAACGACAATAGATGGAGAAAATATCGATTATATCGGATTAATAGGAGGAATAACCTCTGGTAATATTAATGAAATTAATGTAAAAGATATAAAAATAAAAGGAAAGGACTATACAGGAGGAATTATTGGATGTATTAATATAAGTGTAGATGCTACTGTGAATAACATTACAGGAGATAATGTAACAGTAGAGTCGAATGGTAATTATATAGGAGGATTAATTGGACAACAATCGGGAAATACAGTGGCAACAAGTAACCTAAAAATTAATAATTCCAATGTGACGGGAAAAAATTATAGTGGAGGTATAATAGGATTATTAAATTATGGAAGCTTGAGATACATAGAAACAAATAACACAAATATTTCGGGAACCTCTTATGTTGGAGGAATTGCAGGAAGATTTACTACAACAGATGGTAGTCAGTATATTAGGTATAATTTGCAAACTAATTCATCAACTATAAACGGAACAGGTAATTATATAGGTGGAATTGCTGGGTACTTCGATCATGGGCATAATAGGTATTTAGCGGTAAATGACACAGAGATTAATGCTACATCGACTAACTCTCAAAACATAGGGGGTGTAGTAGGAAACTCATATTGGTCTAGTATATATTATTTTCAAATCAGTGATACTAAAATTAATAGTAATGGTGAAAATGTAGGAGGAGTAGGTAATGATAGTTCTGGAGGACAATTTAGAATATATTATGGATATATAGAGAATATAACAGTACAAGGAAATGCTAATGTAGGAGGTATATTTGGAAATACAATATATAGTACAGCAGATACCATATTTTTGAATGCTAATGTGAAAGCAAACTTGTATACCGCAGGTGGAGCAATTGCATATTTAGATAACAGTGCAATGACAGCAGCGACTAGGAGAATTGAGATGTTTAATGTAATAATAGCAGATAGTGTGGTAACTGCACCAACAAAATCCGGTGGGTATTTTGGAGACATTGCTAAGGAAATATATAGAGATCAATCATTCTATTACAATAACTATATAGATGCAGATGTAACAAGTACAAACTCGTCAACTTGTTCTCTAATAATAGGAGGAAGACCAGATGAAAATGACTATATAACAAATACGTATGTATACAAATATAGTACACTAAATGGAAATTATGTTTATACTACGAATGATAATATAGACAATACTCAATACTTAGTAAGAGATGATTTGAATCAGCAAAGCACATTCTCAAATAAAATTGGTCTAGGTACAACATTTTGGAATTACACTCCTTTACAAGAAGGAAAATATCCTAAGATAAAAGATAATTATTTATATCTGCCAGAATTACAAGTCGAAGTAGACTTACCAGAAGATCCAGACATAACAATAATAAATTCATTAAGTAATGATGATGAAAACGATGACAAAAGCAGGAAAGATGCAACAAATGAAAATGAAATAGCAACACAAAACTTGAAAGCATTACCAAGTTGGAAAGTTTATCCAATATCAGTAAATGAGATAAATGTAGACTTTAGTTCAATTCCAGAAGGTGTAAGCTTCACATACTATATAAACGGACAAGAAAAAGAAATAATAGAATTGACTAAGAAATCATACACTTTTAAATACAATTACCAAGACACACTTGAAATCAAATTAACAAATGGACAAGATGAAGCAACAATTATAATAAATCCAGATGATGTAAAAAGTGAAGCAAGTTTATTAGGAAGTAACAATGCATACTTGCTTGGCACAAACTTATACATTAATGGAGAACTACAACCAGGTGAATATGTAAACGTATACGACGATTATGCACTAAATAGTAGTGGACAAGTAGTGGATATTGCAACGAAACAAATGGTAAAAAATGCAGATACCACAGATGATAATGCAGAAACATCAGGAGAAGCAGTTACCACCACATTAGAAGAAACAACAAAACCACTTCATACATACGAATACAAAGGCAACAACATAGAAGTATATGGAACATACAGTAAAATAAACGGAAATATAAAACTGCAAATATATAACGTGAGAAATGGAAAACTATCAGCACTTTCAAATTCATTAGATATGAAAATTGGAAATAGCATAACAGATAATTACAACAACAAAGAATACCAAACAATATTAAACACAGCAGGAGAATTAGTAGACCTAAAAGAAATGCTAAAATATCCAGATAATTTCCTAGCAAGAAATATAAAACAAATAGTACAAAATAAAGATGAAGAAAAAACAGAAGTGATGGTACTATATAACACAGGCAAAGTAATCGTATTCAATTATGTAAGTGGAGAAGTAGTATATGAAACTAACGAAAAAGCAGATGAAGGACTAACAGATTACATTGCAGGAAGCATAGAAAACATATGGAATGATTACGAAGAAAAGAGACAAGAATATGAAAAGAGCAAAGAGTTAGAACAAAAACTTGCAGAATTGCCAATAGAAAAAGCAATCAATACAAATGGCAATGGTAACACAACCAATGAAATAACTCCAACCATAGATAACGATTACATAACTGTATATAACTCAGAAACAGGAAAGTACGAAGTATACAGCGAAAACGAGATACTAGAAGGAAGCGATGAAACACCAGTATCAGAAACAGAAAAAATAACACAAAATGGCCTAGAAGGGATATACGGATATAATGCAAAAGAAGAAATAAAGTCTCAAACAAACGGAGCAATAATAGTAATTGCAATAATAGTTGTAGCAGTAATAGCATTAGTTGTTTTAAGAAAAATAGTCATAAAAAATAATACAAAAAAGAAAAAATAACTGTAATTTAGCAAATGGGAAATATCATTCCTGTTTGCTACTTTTTTTAATAATACATAAATACATAAAAGAAAAATGTAAATTTGCACATTACTAAAAATTGCAAAATAAAAATATAGTAAATTTAGTAATTTTATGCTATACTAATAATACATATAAAATAATTAAAAAAATTGATAGAAAACTAGAATACCACTAATAAATGAAACGATAATTAAAGAAGGAGAGTGATTGTAGATGATGCATGAATTTGTTACTTATGCAGATGGAACTTTAGTTGTGTCCTCTGATATTCGTAAAAAAGAAAACGGAGAAGAATATCTTATTGTTTGTTTTGAACGACCAATGGAATATGGGTTTGATACGATCATATTTGAATTGCCAAGTTATAATATAGTAAAACAAGATGGACATTTTACTGATGACGAAATTGCAATATTTAAAACTGTAGTTGAAAGAGGAGCAGGATATTTCTTTGATGTTGCTAGAAAAGGGGGAATACGCTGAATGGAAAAATTTCTATGGAGTAGATGAAGTAAAATTCTATTGTTAATCTTTTTACACCACAACATAGCACATACATAAGCATAAATTAATTTAATACGAATACAATTAAAGTAGTAAAAGCTTGGAGGATGATTTATATGGATAAAACAAAAATCAAAAAGCTTACTACTTTTTTTACGCTTTCTTTAATGTTTATCTTCTCTTTTTCAGTAATAAATATGAGCGAATATGAAAAGAATACTTCAAATAATGTGCTTCAAAAAACTATTCAAACAAGCGCAAATAGTAGTTTAAGTAATAAAAAAATAGAATGGGGTATAAAAAGAGGAAAAAACCATGCTCAGCCAGATTTAGGGAGTGAAAATGAAAGGGTTATAAAAGAGACTAATGGGATATGTATGGGCAATAGCCATAATCCATATATATATTTAACCTTTGATTGTGGGTATGAAGCAGGGTACACAGAAAAAATATTAGAGGTCCTAAAGCAGAATAACGTAAAAGCTGCATTTTTCATAACAGGGCATTATTTAAATACTGCAGAAGATAAAGTAAAAAGAATGATAGATGAGGGACATATAGTAGGAAATCATACAGCAGATCATATTTGTATGCCAGAGTCAAGTAATGAAGAAGTAAAAGCAGATGTAATGGAGTTACATACAGCCGTATACGATAAATTTGGCTATGAAATGAAATATATAAGACCACCTAAGGGAGAGTTTAGTGAAAGAACAGTTGAATACACAAATACTTTAGGCTATACAACAGTAATGTGGTCTTTTGCGTATGATGATTGGGATGAGAATAAACAAGGAAGAGAAGAATACGGCAAAGAAAAGATATTGGAAAATGTACATAATGGAGAAGTAATGTTATTACATAGTACTTCAAAAGATAATTGCAATATACTAGATAGTTGCATAAAAGAAATAAAAAACATGGGGTATGAATTTAAAAGCTTAGACGAATTCGAAGCATAATGTGCTATTGGGGAGCAGACACCATTGGCACAAACGGGCAAAAGAGATTGGCTTTATTTGGCAAGTAAAATTTACAAAATAAGCCTGTCTCCTTTTGTAAAAAAATGAGGTGGTTGTGTGAGAAGAAAGCCTAGAAAGATAGATGAAATTCTTGAAATACCTACAGAGCTAAGTACAAATAATCCTAAAATTACTATAATGGGGTTCGAAAAAGTTTTGGTGGAAAATCATAAAGGAATATTGGAATATCAAGATTATTTTGTTAGGTTAAATACGCATATAGGAATTATAAATATTAATGGATTTAATCTGAATTTAGAAGAAATGAATACAGATGATTTAATTATTACGGGAAAAATTGATGGAATTGATTTTGAAAGCACATTAGATGATAATGAGGAGGAGTAAATGGGCTTAAATAGTATGCTACAATATTGTAATCGGTTATGTAAGAATTGTGGTAGAGGGATATTATATTGAGAGATTTATTAATTTATGCTCTAATAGGAAAATTGTTTTATGGAATTTAGAAAGAAAAGATAATATAACATTAATAGCAAATATTGATAAAAAGGAGTTTAAGAGACTAAAAGGAATTGCTAGAAAAACAAAGTGTAGAGTTAAAATACAAAACAAGATTGGATTGCCTTTTGTTGTAAGAAAATACAAAAAAAGAAAAATATTTTTAATTTTAATACTTTTAATTTTTTTACTTATATTTAGTTTATCTCATTTTGTGTGGAACATTGAAGTGCAGAGTAGTGAGAATATTTCTAAAGATGAAATAATATTATTGGCAGAGCAGGAAGGGTTGAAAATAGGTGCACTAAAAAATAGTGTGGACACAAAAGAAGTTATAAATAAAATAAGATTAGAGAGAGATGATATTGCATGGGTTGGTATAGAAATTAAAGGAACTAATGTAATAATTAAAATAGAAGAAGCGGATATTAAGCCTGAAATTATAGATGAAGATGAATACTGTAATATTGTTGCAGATAGTGATGGAGTAATAACAAAAATAAGTGCTGGAAACGGTACTCCCCTAGTTAAAGAGGGGGACGTTGTAAAAAAAGGTGATGTGCTAATTGCAGGGTATATGGAGGGAAAATATACTGGAAGGCAGTATGTTCACTCTATAGGCGATGTTGAGGCAAAGGTTTGGCATAAAAATACTCAAAAAGTTTATTATAAAGAAACAAAAAAAGAAGAAACTGGAAACCATGAGAATAAATATTCCGTAAAGATAAATAATTTTCAAATAAATTTTAATAAAAGTATTCCAAAATTCAAAAAATATGATACAATAGAAACGACAGAAAAATTAAAATTATTTTCAAATTTCTATTTACCAATTGAAATTATAAAATATGAATATAAAGAATATAATGAAACACCTGTTATTCATAGTGTTGAAGAGTCTAAACAAATAGCAATAGAAAAAGCCGAAGAAGAACTAAAAAAAGAAGTAGAAAATAAAGAAATAACAGATAAAAAAATAAATGTAAGAACAGACAAAGATTATATAGAAGTAGAACTCATTTATGAAGTAAAAGAACAGTTAGGTATAGAAGAAAAAATAGTTTTTTAAAATAATTATATTAAGAAACAAACAAATGAAGAGAAAGGATGGATAAAATGGAAGAAAGAAGTGTAAGAATTTATAATTCAGAAAGAACATTTTTCTCAAAATTAACTAGTACAATTAGTAAACTACTAATACCAACAAAAATTGGTTTAAATGGTATGCTAATCGCTATAAAAAGAAATAATGTATTAAAAGTATTTGAAAATTTAAACAAAGCAGAAGATGCAGAAAAAAAAGAAATATTAACCAAAAAATTAGATGATGCATATGCGTTGTATCTTGAATCTATAGATAAACATATAATGGATACTATATACAAAAAGGTTAAAAACGAAACAGCAAATGAATTTGAAAGAGAAGCATTATCACAATATTATATGATAACTCACTTAAAAGAAACAGGGTATACGGAATACAAATACAGAAAGCAGATTTATTTAATAGGTCTTGATTATCAAAATGTTTTAACTGAAAAACCAAAAGTAGTAGAAAGATATAAAGTATTTTACTGTACAGAAACAGAAATGTTATATAAAGGTTTATTAAAACATTATTCAATTAGACTTGCTGATAATATGTCTGATGGAGAAAAAGTAGAAATATATAATAAAATATTTAAAACACTAGAAGAATACATTTCAAACATTTTACCAATCAAATTTGAAATCGAACAAAAAGATAGCTATAAAGAAATTTTAGATGAATATGATAATTATGATAGATTTTCAGTAGGAAAATTAGATCAAAATGATGTTATAGAGAAAAATACAATACTTCTTGGCTTAAGCAGAAAATTATTTACACATAGTTTGCCATTAGTTGTAGCTGAACAATGTTATTGCAAATTATTAAATGATGCAAGAAGCCTAATAGTAGATACAAAAGTATTAAGAAAACAAGAAAAAGCTTATTCACTATTAATGAATATAATAGAAGAATTTAATGCAAAATTATTAAGTACAAAAATTTATTGGGAAAAACCAGCTCAAAGAGAAGAATTTAAAAAATTCTGGGATAGTTATAAAGAAGTAGAAAAACTTAAAGATACAGATTATGATGAATACATAAAACAAAAAGAAATATTATTTGTTAGAAATGACTTAAAACAAGTAAATACAAATGAAAACAAGTATTACAAGATTATCAAGTTCTACAAAAATAGATTAGTTGAACTTGGAGTAATGAGAAAATTATATAATTCTTATAGTTCAGAAGGAGAATACAAAAAAGTAGCAAAAGATACCAAAAGAGAAACAAAAGTAAGTAGAGAGGCAGTATAGATTATAAATAATAAAGGAAGAGATATGGAAGAAAATTGCGAAATTATATATAAGAATTTAGAAAAAAATGAAAAATATGAAAATACAATTAAAGAAGTTGTTGATGAATGTTTTAGAGCAGAGGGGTTAGATAAAGCGAATATTTATATAAGCATTACATTAACAAATGAAGACGAAATAGAGAAAATAAATAAACAATACAGAAATATTGATAAAGCAACAGATGTGCTTTCATTTCCAATGTTTGAAAAAGAAGAATTGGATAAATTTATTAAAGAAAATGCAGAAAATACAGATATAAATATGCAAGGTGATATCTTAGGGGATGTGGTTATATCCATCCCTAAGGTATATGAGCAAGCTGAGGAATATGGACACAGTTTTGAAAGAGAACTTGCATATATGGTAGTTCATGGCTTTTATCATTTGATGGGGTATGACCATATGGAAGAAGCCGATAAAAAAATAATGAGAGAAAAAGAAGAGAATATATTATCAAGATTAGGCATAAAAAGGGAAACATCAAAAGAAGAAAGTAAAAAAGAATTAGAAGAAATAGAAGAAAACGAAAAAAAAAATAAAAACAAAACATCAAACACAAACTTTATAGATGCGTGGAAAAATGCGGCAGATGGAATAATTTATGCTACTACAACACAAAGAAATATAAAAATACAATTAGTAATTGCAGTATGCGTTGTTATTATAAGTTTGTTTTTTGATTTAAGTAGGGCTGAATTTTTATGTTTTTTATTTACAATAATCTTAATTTTGTTTGCAGAAATGTGTAATACAGCAATTGAGACTGTTGTAGATTTATATGTGGATGTATATCATCCAAAGGCAAAAATAGCAAAAGATGTAGCGGCTGGTGGAGTAGTAATTACAGCTCTTAATGCTATAATAGTTGCTTATTTCTTGTTTTTCGACAAGATAAGTGATATAGGGCTTAACTTTATAAAAAACATTATAGAATCACCTATGCACCTAGCTTTTTCAGCAATAATTATAGTTCTAATAGCCATTATTTCATTAATAGCCATAGCGAAATCTAATAAACATAAAGGATTAAACAAAAAGTTTGTACCAAGCGGATATACTGCAATTGCATTTGCGGCTAATACAATTATATGGCTTATCACAGACAATGTTGTAATTATAACATTATCTTTAATTCTTTCAATTTTAGTAGCAACAAGCAAAGTAGAATCAAAAGTACATAGAACATCAGAAGTTATATTTAGTGCTTGTGTAGGAATTATAATGGTTTTATTAATTTATGGAATTACTTTAGGGGTAATGAATATAAATATATAAAGAAGGAAAATCTAATGTGATAGCTAAAAAGCGAGAGGGATGAATAAAAGAGTATGAAGGAAAAAAGAGCTAAAAAAACAGGAAACAAAAGAAAAAAGATTATATCAATTATTTTAATTGTTTTAATATTAGTAGCAGGAGCTTTAACATACCTAAAATTTATAGGATGGAATAAAGAAGGACTACAAACAGCAAGTTTAAATGAAATTTTAAATGGAGTAAAAGAAGAGGAAATTATAAAAAAACCAAAGACCTTTGCAGGAAAAGAAAGACCTATAGCAGTAATGATAGATAATCATATAGGGGCAGTGCCACAAGCGGGACTTAAAGAAGCTGACCTTATTTACGAAATTATAGTAGAGGGCGGAGAAACAAGATTGATGCTTGTGTTTAAAGATAAAGATATAGATAAAATAGGACCAATTAGAAGTTCAAGACATTACTTTTTAGACTATGCATTAGAAAATGATGCTATATATGTTCACTATGGATGGAGTCCTCAAGCAGAATCAGATATAGACACATTAGGAGTAAATAATATAAATGGTATATTTGAAAGTAGTTCAGCTTTTTGGAGAGTAAGTGATAAGTATGCACCACATAATGTTGTAACAACTACAGAAAATATAATGGAAATAGCAGAAAGAAAGGGGTATAGAACAACTACAGATGAAGATCCAGTATTAAATTATGTAGCAGAAGAAGTAAATCTAGAGGAAGGAAAAAATGCAACAGACGTAACAATACCATATTCAGACTATAATTCTGTTGAATATAAATACAATAAAAAATCTAAACAATATACACGTTATACAAGAGGAGAAAAACAAGTAGATTGGACCACAGGAGATACAATTACTACAAAAAATATTATAATTGAATTTGCTGAAAACTATACATTAAATGATGGATCTGGAAAAGGAAGACAAACATTAAATAATGTGAAAAGTTTAAAAGGTTATTATATAACAAATGGAAAAGCAATACCAATTACATGTACTAAAAATTCAAGAGCAGGAAAAACAGTATACAAAGATTCAGATGGAAAAGAAATAAATGTAAATGATGGAAAAACATTTATACAAATATGCCCAATAAATGCAGATGTTACATTTGAAGATGAAGAGAATGAATAAAATAAAAAACAGTAGAAAGAGTTTCAGTTATTTTATGAAATTTTTTCTACTGTTTTATTGTCTTAGACAACAAGGTTCTGGGGTACCCGACTGCAATCTTTGATTGCTATGTCGGGTCAGGTTCTTATTATGCCCTTTGATGTTCAGTATAAAGTGAATTTCTAGTCTTAGTAGTATGTATATTTCTCAAATTTTTTGTACCTTGTTTGTCGCAACCATCTAACCACAATTTTAAAAAATAAATTTTTAAAATTGTGCTAGGTTGCTCCAATTCGCACTCGCTTTAAAAAGCTCGTTTGGTCGCTACGCGGTACTGCAAAATTTTCTAAATATACATACTACTAAGACTTTAAATAAAAAATTATGCTGAACAGTAAACTTGCTTTTATTAAGTGATAAGAATATTTGGTAAAATCATTGTATAATAAGGCTTGGTTTGATATAATACACATATAATTAAAGAAGGAGGAAAATTATGTGTGAATGTGTGGAAAACAAAATACGAGAAGAAGTAAACGAAATAATGGAGCCATATAAACAAGAAAAAGATAATTTAATACAAATATTAAATGAAATTCAAGAAAAATATGGATACATACCAAAAGTTGCACAGGCAGAAGTATCAAAATATTTAGGAATTCCAATGGCAGAAATATATGGAGTAATTACTTTTTATGCTAGATTTACTTTAAAGCCAAAAGGAAAATACAATATATCTGTATGCTTAGGAACAGCATGCTTTGTAAAAGGGTCACAATCAATATTAGATAGATTAAAAGAAAGATTACATTTAGAAGAAGGTCAAACAAGTGCAGATGGGAAGTTCTCAATTGATACTACCAGATGCGTAGGAGCATGTGGTATAGCACCAGTATTTACAGTAAATGATGAAGTATACGGACATGCAACAGTAAAAAAATTAGATGAAGTTTTAAATGAATTGGAAAAAGAGGGATAAAATGAAGAAAGATTTAATGAAAAACAATTGCTATGATGTAGATAAAACAATGTGCATAATGGGCTCTTGCTTAGAATATATGTTTCCAGAAACATATAAAAAGTTAGAGAAAGAATATACAATATATGATTTATGTTTAGAACAAACACATTTAAATATGGCATTAACAAAAATAATAGGTATGGTAGTTAGAAAGAAAGTTAAAAATATTATATTTGTTAGTGTTGATAAATCTCCACATTGTGTACAGTTACATTACATAGTTACAGAACTTAGAAAATTTATAACTGAAGAAGAGTTAAATGTTAAAAATTATGTAGCAACAGATAAAGGATTAGAAGAAATACCTTTTGAAGTCATATCATTATCTAAAAATTTATCTGGATTAAATGAAACATTAAAAAATAAAAATCACAAAAAAGATATAAAATAGCTAAAATTAATATCTTATGGATATTAGTAAAGGAGGTCTTAAATGAAGACTATTGAGGAGTTAGAAAAAATAAGAGTAGAAAAAAGAGCGGAGTTAGATTTAAGAAAAAATACTAAGGCAGATACAAGAGAAAAACATATATTAGTATGCAATGGTACGGGATGTACTTCTTCAAAATCACCAAAAATATTAGAAAATTTTAAAAGAATAATTAAAGAAAAAGGATTAGAAAACGTAAGAGTAATAAAAACAGGTTGTTTTGGTTTGTGCGCAAAAGGACCAATAGTAATAATAAGACCAGAAGATACTTTTTATGCTATGGTTAATCCAGAAGATTGCGAAGAAATTATTAATTCACACATAATAGAAGGAAAGGTAGTAGAAAGATTACTTTGTAAAGACATAGATGGTACAAAAGTTACTAGATTAGATGATTTAACATTTTATAAAAAGCAAAAAAGAATAGCACTAAAAAATTGTGGTGTAATAAATCCAGAGGAAATAGATGAATATATAGCATTTGATGGATATAAAGCTTTAGAAAAAGTTTTAACTGAAATGTCTAGAGATGAAGTAATAGAAGTAATAGATAAATCAGGCTTAAGAGGTAGAGGTGGAGCTGGATTTCCAACAGGGAAGAAATGGCAATTAACAAAAGAGGCAAAAGGAGATAAGAAATATGTAGTATGTAATGCAGATGAGGGAGACCCAGGGGCCTTCATGGACAGAAGCATACTTGAAGGAGATCCACATGCTGTGCTAGAAGCTATGGAAATAGCAGGTTACACAATAGGAGCAGAAAAAGGCTTCATATATGTAAGAGCGGAATATCCAATTGCAGTACATAGGTTGCAAATCGCAATAGAGGAAGCAAGAGATTATGGAATACTCGGAGAAAATATATTTGGAACAGGTTTTAATTTTGATATAGAAATAAGATTAGGTGCAGGAGCTTTTGTTTGTGGAGAAGAAACAGCACTTTTAGAATCAATAGAAGGAAAAAGAGGACAACCAAGAGTAAAACCACCATACCCAGCACAATCTGGTTTATGGGGATGCCCAACTTTAATAAATAATGTAGAAACATATGCAAATATAGCACAAATAATATTAAAAGGAGCTAAATGGTATTCTTCAATCGGCACAGCCACATCAAAAGGAACAAAAGTATTTGCACTTGGAGGAAATGTTAATAATGTAGGCTTGGTAGAAGTACCAATGGGAACAACATTAAGAGAAATAGTATTTGATATTGGTGGAGGAATACCAAATGGAAGAGAATTCAAAGCAGCTCAAACAGGAGGACCATCAGGAGGATGTATTCCTAAAGAACATTTAGATACACCAATAGATTATGAGTCACTAAAAGAAATAGGTTCTATGATGGGATCAGGAGGACTTATTGTAATGGATGACACTAAATGTATGGTCTGCTTAGCAAAATTCTACTTAGAATTTACAGTAAGTGAAAGCTGTGGAAAATGTACACCATGTAGAATAGGAACAAAAAGAATGTTAGAAATACTTGAAAAACTATGTAATGGTGAAGGTACAGAATATGATATATATAGGCTAGAAAAGTTAGCAGTCAACATAAAAAAATCAAGTATATGCGGACTTGGACAAAGTGCTCCAAACCCAGTAATAAGCACATTGAAATATTTTAGAGAAGAATTCAGACAACATGCAATAGAAAAAGAATGTAAAACAATGGAATGTAAAGCATTAGCAAAAATAGAAATAGACCCAGATAAATGTAAAGCATGTGGATTATGCCAAAGAAATTGCCCAGTAAATGCAATAGAAGGAGAAGGAAGAGATATAAGACACATAAATCAAGACAAATGTATTAAGTGTACGACTTGTATTAGGGCTTGTCCTTTCCATGCAATCGGGTAATTCACAAAACAAACTTCGTATTGCATTGTTAATTTTTCCAATGTACAAAGTGTACTATCTCAAAATTATTAGTTCGCTTTCCTAGTAATACTCACTTTTGATTGCTTTCAGAAAATTTGAAGAATAAAAAAAGTGGTAGGAAAGAGTCTGTCCCCAAGAGTGACAAACATGGCGTGAAAGGGACAGGCTGATTAGGTGACAAAGTTGGCAGAAAAGAGCCTGTCCCAAAAAGTGACAAAGTTGGCGGAAAAGAGCCTGTCCCTAAAGGTGACAAAGTTGGCAGAAAAGAGCCTGTCCCAAAAAGTGACAAAGTTGGCAGAAAAGAGCCTGTCCCTAAAGGTGACAAAAAAGGAGGAAATGATGGTTAATTTAAAAATAGATGATAAAAATGTTGTAGTACCAGAAGGAACAACTATACTTGATGCTGCTAAACAAGCAGGTATTGATATTCCAACTCTTTGTTTTTTGAAAGATATTAACGAAGTTGGAGATTGTAGAATGTGTATTGTGGAAGTTGAGGGTAGAAGAGGTTTTGCTACTTCTTGTATACAGAAAGTTGAAGAGGGAATGGTTGTACATACTCATACTCCGAATGTTTTAGAAGCAAGGCACACAATTTTAGATTTGATTATTTCTAATCATTCTAAAGATTGCTTGACCTGTACTCGTTCTCGGGAATTGTGAGCTTCAAGATTTAGCGATTAAATTTAATGTTTTAGATATAGATTATAAGGGTGAGAGAACTGAGCATAAAATTGATGATAAGTCTCCTTCTATAGTAAGAGATTTTAATAAATGTATTTTATGTAGAAGATGTGTTGCTACTTGTAAAAATGTTCAAAATATTGGTGCAATTGACTGTATAGAAAGAGGTTTTGAGTCTTGTATTTCTACAACTTATGACCATAGTTTAAATGATGTTAACTGTACATTTTGTGGTCAGTGTATAGAATCTTGTCCTACAGGTGCATTGCATGAGAAGGAAAATATAAATGATGTATGGGCAAAATTAAAAGATCCTGATACTTATGTTGTTGTGCAAACAGCTCCATCTGTAAGAGTGGCTCTTGGTGAAGAGTTTGGAATGGAGATTGGAACTAATGTTACAGGGAAAATGGTTTCAGCTTTAAAAGCTCTTGGTTTCGATAAAGTATTTGATACGAATACTGGAGCTGATTTTACTATAATGGAAGAAGCTACTGAGTTTGTAAGAAGGTTTAAAGATAATGATAATTTACCTATGACAACATCTTGTTGTCCTGGTTGGGTTAGATTTGCAGAAATGGAATATCCAGAGAATTTAGCTCATTTATCAAGTTGTAAATCACCGCATCAAATGTTTGGAGCGATTATTAAATCATATTATGCAGAAAAGAATAACATAGATCCTAAAAAAATATTTGTTGTTTCTGTTATGCCTTGTATTGCTAAAAAATATGAAAGACAAAGAGATGAAATGAAAGTAAATGGATTATGGGATGTAGATGCTGTTATAACTACTCGTGAACTTGCAAGGATGATAAAACAAGCTAATATAGAATTTGACAAATTAGAAGATGAAACATTTGATAATCCAATGGGAGAAGCTACTGGAGCTGCTGCTATATTTGGTGTGACAGGAGGAGTTATGGAGGCGGCACTTCGTACTGCGTATGAATTAATAACAGGAGAGGAACTAAAAAAGCTAGAATTTGAAGATGTAAGAGGACAAAAAGGACTAAAAAAAGCTACTGTAAAAATAGGAGATAAAGAAATAAAAGTAGCTGTAGCACATGGACTTGGAAATGCTAAAAAGGTTATGGAAGAGATAAAAAACGGAACAGCGGATTACAGCTTTGTAGAAGTAATGGCATGCCCGGGTGGATGCATAATGGGTGGAGGTCAACCTATAAAAAATTCAAAAACAAGAATGACGGTAGATGTTGCTGGGAAAAGGGCTAAAGCAATGTATTCAATAGATGAGAGAAGCACAATAAGAAAGTCACACGAGAATCCTATACTAAAACAAATATATAAGGATTATGTGGGAAAACCAGGAGAACACAAGGCACATGAGTTATTACATACACACTATGCACCAATGGAAGAATACAGAATTTAGAATTTATTCTTACGAGAAAAAATCACATAAGAAAAATCGTGTCAAGTGAAATTTGACGAAAAGTTAGAGAAAGTTTTTGTTTTTTTTCTACAAAAATATTTCTACAAAAGTTATATAATGAGAAAAATGAGTAAAGAAGCCTTGTATTTAATTTATCACTAAGCTAATAATAAGAAAAAATTATTAAAAAGTAGTAACAAATATAGTTAGTAGAAACAACGAATATGTAAGCATCAAGAAGAGAAGTTTGAAAAATAATTATAATTTAATTCTTTTTCAATCGATTTGTGCCTCGGAAAGGACTGAGATTAAATATGGAAGAAAAGTTTAAATCAGGTTTTGTATCAGTACTTGGAAGAACCAATGTGGGAAAATCAAGTATAATAAATAAGTTGGTAGGGGAAAAAGTTGCTGCAATAGCAAATAAACCTCAAACTACAAGAACTGTAATAAGAGCTATAGTTAATAGGAAAAATTCACAAATTATATTTATTGATACACCAGGAATACATAAACCAAAATCTAAGCTTGGTGATGTTATGGTGGAGAATGCTTTTGAGGTTTCTAAAGATGTTGATGTTGTGGTATTTGTGGTGGAAGCTACATCTGATGAAATTGGAAAAGGTGACCGCCTTATATTAGATAAAATTAAAGAAGCTAAAAGGACAACCATATTAGTAATAAATAAAGTGGATTTAGTGGATAAAGCTAAGGTAGCAAAATTAATTAACTTATATAAAGAAGAGTATAATTTTGCAAGTATAATACCTGTGTCTACAGTAAAAAATATTAACTTAGATGCTATACTAGATGAAATTGAAAAGAACCTTAAAGAAGGTCCTGCATATTATGATATAGAAGAGTATACAGACCAAACAACAAGGCAATTAGTAGAAGAGACTATTAGAGAAAAAGCTTTAAAGTTATTAAATGATGAAGTACCACATGGGATTTTTGTAGAAGTAGAGAAATTGAAAAAGAGAAAAACAATGGAAAACACACCTTTTTACAATATTGATGTTGTTATATATTGCTTAAGAGAATCTCATAAAGGAATAATAATAGGAAAAAATGGTTCAATGCTTAAGAAAATTGGAACTTATGCAAGAGAAGATCTAGAAAAAATGTTAGGAATAAAAATTAATCTTAAAATATGGGTGAAAGTACGTGCAGATTGGATTAATAACGAGAAATTTATTAAAAATTTTAAATTGTGAGTTTAAAGAAAAGCTAAAAAATAATTGATTATTAAAATTTAAGATATTTAACCTAATTTGCTAGTTAAATTTAGATGTATAGTATAAAAAACAAGACTAGCTTAAAAATAAAATAGAATAAAATTTTAAAAAATGCAAAAGATAAAATAAATATATATATTCTTAAAATTATTAATTAAGAACATATATTAACTTTATGAAACGGAGATGATGGCTACATGATAAAACAAATTGCTTGGAATACTTTTAAAAACACAGGAAATATTAATACCTTTTTAGAGTTAGTAGAGCTAGAAAATGTAGAAAGAAATCTTGCAAAAAACATGGAAGGAAACATTATTGAGGCGGATAAACAAAATGGGAATTTTGAAATTAAAGGGAATAGTAATATCAGAACATAACATGGGTGACTTTGATAAAATGGTTACAATTTTAACTCCAAATGGTAAAATAGGGTGTGCTGCCAAAGGTGCAAGGCGTCCTAAGAGTGCACTTATGGCAGCAACTCAATTTTTATGCTTTGGCGATTTTTTAATATATCAGGGTGTAAGTTCATATAATATAAATTCATGTGAGATTAATGAACTGTTCTATAATTTAAGAATTGATATAGACAAACTACAATATGCATCACATATAACTAAAATAGTAAATGATGTAACAGATGAGAACCAGAATACATACAGGATTTTGCAATTGTTTTTAAATACATTATATGTACTTTCAGAAACAGATAAAAATATGGATTTGGTTATATCAATTTTTAAATTAAAACTTTTATGTCTTTTAGGTTTTACACCAATAATTGATAAATGCACTAATTGTAAAAAACAAGATGAAAAATTAAAATATTTTAGTTTTAGAGATAATGGATTAAAATGTGAGGCATGTGGAAGACAAGACAAAGGAGCAATTGAAATTTCTGAAGCTACATTAAATGCCATAAAATATATAGTGCTTTCACCACCTAAAAAATTATTTTCATTTAATTTATCAGAAAAAGCAATAAAGGAACTAGAGATAATAAGTAAAATTTATTTAAATGAAAAATTAGATAAAGAATATAAATTAGAAAAATTTAAAATATAAGCAAATTTAAAGTATACATAAAAAGTATATTGGTACATTGCTTATATTTTTTCTTTTGTAGTCTACGACTAAAAAAGATTGATTTTTAAAAAATTTTATGATATAATTTAAGAGTTCAAATTATTAAATTATACTACAAAATTTGTAGCTAAAAAAGAAAGGGGGATGAAATGAAAAAAGCAGGAATCGTAACATTATTTGGAGAGTATAATTTTGGAAATAGATTACAAAATTATGCAGTTCAACAAGTTTTAAGAAATAAAGGACTAGAAGCGGAAACAATAAAATACATAGGATTAGAGGATGATGTTCCTGTTATCAGAAATGAAAAAGATGAAAGTAGATTAAAGAAATTTAAAAAATTTAATGAAAATATAGAGTTTGCAGATGAAATTCTATATAAAGAGCATGAAGTACCAGAAAGATTTAAAAGAGATTATGATTATATCGTTTTGGGAAGTGACCAAATCTGGAATTTTACATTTGATAAAATTTTTTCAGATAAAGCATTAGGCACTTTTGTACCAAAGGAAAAGAGAGTTTCTTTTTCAGCAAGTTTTGGAATTGATTACGCACCTGAAGAAGGAAGTAACTTATATGAATTATGTAAAAATGGATTAAATAATATAAAGAGTATATCTGTTAGAGAATCTGCAGGAAAAGAAATAGTAGGAAAATTAACTGGCAGAGATGATGTAGAGGTTTTAATAGATCCAACAATGATGCTTGATAAATCTGAATGGGAAAAGGTTATGAAAAAACCAGAAAGTTTAAAAACAGACAAATACATTTTAAAAAGTTTTTTAGGAGATGTATCAAACGATGTCTGGAAAGAGCTAAAAAGAGTAGCACAAGAAAACGAATGTGAAATAATAGATATATCAGATAAAGATAGTCCATATTATGATATGGGACCAGCTGAATTTCTATACTTAGAAAAAAATGCTTTCCTAGTAGCAACAGATTCATTTCATTCATGTGTGTTTTCAATAATATTCTCAACACCTTTTATTGTATTTGAAAGAGAAGGTGGAAATTTACAAAGTATGTATTCAAGAATTGAAACTTTATTAGAAACATTTGAAATGAAAAATAGAGTATTTAATAAAAAAATTACGGCAGATATTTTAGATAATGATTATTCTAAAGCACATGAGATATTACAAAAAGAGCAAACAAGAGTAAATAATTTTTTAGATACTGCCTTTGAATAATGAGGAGTTTATGAAAGAAGATTGTAGTAGTAACATACCTTTAGGAAAAAGGAAAATAAAAAAATATAATAAATTAAAAATATTAAATAATTTAACCTTTTTACTAAAGGTATGTAAAACAATATAAACTAATAATAAAACAATAAAATATTTTAAAAAACTTAGAATGTCTAAGCAATATTTTTAGACAATAACAATTAAATACCAATACTAAAAAATCTATTTTAATAGATTTCTTTATTTTTTAATAATATCTAAGCTTTTTAAAGCATTTTATTTAATAAATACTATGCTTTGTTTACATATGTAGAATAAAGAAAAAATTAATAAACAAAAACATAAAAATATAGTATAATATTAAATATTATTAAGATAGTGTAGAGTAAACTATAAAAGCTATCAAAAAGGTAGAAAAAAGGTTGAAAAATAATTATAATTTAATTCTTTTCCAACCAGAATTGTGCCTCTAGGAAGGAATGAAATTAAAAATGAAGGTTAGCAAAACTAATAAAAATTATACTGCAAAAACAGAAGACATTTTAAGTGGATTTAAAATAAAAAGCCCAGACGATACAATAGAAAAAATAGTAAATGATAATTGCTCTATTGCTAGGTTTGGGGATGGCGAATTTGATATGATTTGCGGAGTTGGAATGAAATATCAAAAATATAATAAAGAATTAGCCAAAAGATTAAAACAAGTTTTAGATAGCAATGAAAAAGGATTACTAATAGGAATTAACAATGTTATAGATTTAGAATATTCTGAAAAATATAACGATTTTGCAAATAATTTTTGGAAAGGCTGGCTTCATGATAATAAATTTAAACTTTTAAAACTATTATCAAAAAATAAACAATACTATTCTTCTAATATTACAAGGTTTTATATAGATTATAAAGATAAATCTTGGGTAGGAGATTATGTGCAAAATTTAAGAAGAATATGGGACAATCAGGAGGTTGTTATAGTTGAAGGAGAATATAGTAGATTAGGTGTAGGCAATGATTTATTTGATAATATGAAATCAATACAAAGAATTATTTGTCCATCTGAAAATGCTTTTGAAATATATGATAAAATACTAAATGAAATATTAAAAGTTGATAAAAATAAAATGATAATGTTAGCTTTGGGACCTACTGCTACAGTATTAGCTTATGACTTATATAAAAAAGGATACAGAGCAATAGATATAGGACATGTAGATATTGAGTATGAATGGTTTTTAAGAAAAGCAACAGAAAAGATAAAAATAGAAACCAAGTATGTAACAGAAGTTAAAGATGGAGAAAATAATATTCAAGATATTCAAGATGAAAAATACGAAAAAGAAATAATAGCGAGAATAATGGACTAGAATATAAAAGCTAAATTAGTCAAATACACTAGAGAAAAAAAGGACAAACACACTAATTTGCAAAAAAATGACTAAAAAGAAAATATATGATATAATATTCTAGTATTTAAACCAATAAAATGAATAACAGATTGATAAAAGAGAGAGGATCCTATGAAACAGAAAATTAATTTGGGGATAGGTTTTATAAGTGGTAGACCTAATGTATGCAAAATTATTAACAACTATGAACAATTTATGGTTGAACAAATTAAAGACCTAGATATAGAAGTAGATATTACAATATACATACTATATGATTTAAATTATCAACATACAATAAGAACAGACTTTTATGGAATTTTGCCAAAAGCATACAGGAATTTAAGAATAAAATACATAACGCCAGAAAGTATTATAGAATACCAAAAAATATTAATGTCTAGATTTGGTATGACTAGTGCTGACGCAAAATTACTAATTGGAACAGGTTATGCAAAAGCAAGAAATACTATTTTATATTGTGCAATGCAACATAAAATGGATTACATACTTTTCTGGGATGATGACGAATATCCAGTAGCAAATATAATGGAAGATGACCAAATATTATGGGTAAAACAAAAAAATTTATTAGAACACATAAAACACATAAAAAATACAGATGTAACTATGGGATATCGTTGTGGAATGATGAATCCTATTCCATATATTCAATATACAGACGTAATAAAGGAAGAAGATTACAAAAACTTTATAGATGCATTAGAGAACGAAGTTATCTCATGGGATAAAATACAAAGAATGAGAGAAAATACAAGCTGTATTTCATATGCAGACCCAGATATAGCAAGAGGAATTAAAAAGCCGGAAGTAGTAGAAGGCATAGGAAAACAAAACTTCGTATTAGGCTCAGGATTATGCCTTAATTTAGATAATATAGATAAAATTCCAGCATTTTACAACCCTCCAAATGCAAGAGGAGAAGATACATTTTTCTCATGTGCATTAAAAAGTAAAAATGCAGAAGTTTTAAAAGTACCAACATATCATTTTCATGATTCTTTCTTACAATATACAGGAATAATGAAAGGAAAATATCCAAAAAAACTTGGAAAAATATCATTGGTAGATGCCGAAATAGAGCAAAGATTTTTAAAAGCGACTATTGGTTGGACAAGATATAAACCATTGTTATATTATATTACAGATAGAGAAAATTACGATAAAATAATAGATGAAACAAGAGATAAATTAAAGAAGAGTGTACAAAAAATAAATACAGAGTTTGCAACATGTGATTTCTCATGTTTAATTAGAGAATTAAATCAATATGATGCAGAAGTAGAAAAACATTATGCAGAATATTTAAGAGTAATTGAATTATGGGATAAATTTAAAAAAGATATTAGAGAAGGATAAAATTATGTATATAATTATTGGGTTAGGAAATCCAGAACCAGATTATTCTAGAACCAGGCATAATATGGGATTTGACGTTATTAATAAATTAGCAGAAAAGAATGAAATAAAATTAAATAAATCTAAATTTAATGCTATTTATGGTACAGGGAATATAAATGGAGAGAAAGTAATTCTTGTAAAACCTCAAACATTTATGAATCTTAGCGGAGATTCTGTGGTCCAATTCGTTAATTTTTATAAAATTCCATTAAAAAATTTAATTGTTATATATGATGATATGGATACTGAAACAGCTAAAATTAGAGTAAGAGCAAAAGGTGGACCTGGATCACATAATGGTATGAAAAGCATTGTATTTAGATTAAATACAGAAGATTTTGCCAGAATTCGTGTAGGAATAGGAAAGTCTATGCACGAATTTGATAGAATTAATTTTGTAATTGGACATATTCCAGATGAAGAATATGTGGAATTACAAAAAGGAGAAGATATAGCAGTAGAAGCTGTGGAATACTGGATACAAAAAGGGATAGATAATACAATGAACAAATTTAATGTTAAAAGCTAATCAAGAAGGGATATATATGCAAGAACTTTTAGTAGATGTAAAAGATAATAAAAAAGAAATTTTATTAATAGAAAATGGTAAATTAATAGAAAGATATGAAGAGCATGGGCAAGAACGAATAGAAGGCAATATATACATAGGAATAGTAGAAAATGTTTTGCTAGGTATGCAGGCTGCTTTTGTGAATATAGGAAAAGATAAAAATACATTTATACATATAAGAGATGTTATACCAAAGGTAAGTAATGAAACAGGAAATAAAAATGAAGACTTTACAGACTATAATATAAAAGATTATCTTAAAATAGGAATGCCTATATTAGTACAAGTAAAAAAAGACAGTACTAATAAAAAAGGAGCAAGAATATCTACCCACTTAAGTATACCAGGACGTTTT
Organism: uncultured Clostridia bacterium; assembly: GCA_944392465.1. Classification (GTDB taxonomy): domain Bacteria; phylum Bacillota; class Clostridia; order TANB77; family CAG-508; genus CALXVA01. The sequence continues at coordinate 27,256 of CALXWR010000006.1, forward strand.
TCTGTTATAATGCCAAAAGAAAGCTTTATTACTATTTCACAAAAAATAAATGATGAAACTGAAAGAAAAAGACTAAAAGAGATTGTACAAAAAAATATTCCAGAAGGATATGGAGCAATTATTAGAACATCAGCCAAATTAAAAAAAGAAGAAGAAATAGTAGAAGATTTAAAAAGAAATATTGCAAAATATGAAAAAATTCAAAAAGAGTATAACAAAGAAATACAAAAAGAAAAAACAATAAAAACTAAATTGTTATATAGAAGTGAAAGTATTATACAAAAACTTTTAATAGATTTAATGGATCAAGACTTATACCGTATTGTTACAAATGATGAAACAACATATAATATAATAGACAAAAAATTAAATGAATATAAATCAGAAATAAAGCTTGAGCTAGAAAACAATTTAATAGAAAAATATAATTTAGGAAAACAATTAGAAGACTTAAACAACAGAAAAATATGGCTAAAATGCGGAGGATTTATAACGATAGACAAAACAGAAGCCTTAACAGCAATAGATGTAAATTCAGGAAAATACACAGGCAAAAAGGACTTGGAGCAAACAATATATACAGTAAACAAGGAAGCAACAATTGAAATAGCAAAACAATTAAGATTAAGAGACATAGGCGGAATAATTATTATTGACTATATAGATATGCAAAACAAAGAAAATGAAGAAAAGATAATAGAATTATTTAAAGAAAATTTAAAAAAAGATAGATCAAAAACGCAAATAGTTGGATTTTCAAAATTAAATTTACTAGAAATGACACGAAAACACATGTGTAGCAACGACTAATTTTGTCAGTTTTGGGGACAGGCTCTTTTCCGCCAAAGTTGTCAGCTTTGGGGACGGGTTTGCCTTACGATATTATGCAAAGTTGAGGGCAGATCCCATTAGCACGGATTACTTAAATAAAAAACACTATACAATTTTTAGAAAAAGAAATTAACATGCTCTTGTGAAAGTAATTTTTGATAGAAGTTATTTTAAAATTTTACTAGGAATTTCTCATGACAAGTAAGTGCTCTAGTAAAATTTTAAATACAAATTCTTCTAAAATTAGCTTGAACTAAATGTTAATTGAATTTTGATAAAAATTGCATAGTGCTTTTTTATAGGATATTCAATTAATCTAATCGGTATCGATTGTGTCTGCCTTAAATGCTATTGGGGTTACTTCACTGTCTCCATTGGTACATTTATAAAACAAGCTGTCTTCTTTTGTATACATTAACATTCGCCTAATATAAGCTTTAACTCTTCATGTCTTTTTACTTTTTGAGTTGTAGTTTTTATTAAAGGTGATTCTGTAACAATAATTTCCCTAATATGTTTATAAGCTGGCATTTTTTGATTTACTTCAGTTTTTATGTCATTCCATATAATATTTTTTATATCTTCTTCTAATATATTTGGATGACTTTCTTCAAAATGTTCTTTATTATATACAATTTTTGCACATATCTTATAGTCCCCGTTTTCTAAAGGCTTACCAAATACTATACTTTCATTAACATATGGCAATTTGTTTATAAGTATCTCTAATTCTTCTGGAAATATGTTTTTTCCATTTTTTAATACTATAACATCTTTTTTTCTACCAGTTACAAATAAAAATCCATCTTTATCAAAGTATCCTAAGTCGCCTGTATAAAACCAATCATCTTTTAATACTTCCTTTGTAGCATCAGGATTATCTACGTAGCCAAGCATTACTGTTGGAGCTTTTACAGCAATTTCTCCAATTCCGTCACTATCTGGTTCTGATATTTTTACATCAATTCCGGGAAGCGGAAATCCCACAGAACCACATCTTTTAAATTTATCATTTTCTCCTGCTACTACTGGTGATGTTTCTGTTAAACCATAACCTTGAAGTAGATTAATTCCTAAGTCTAAAAAACCTTGAATAGCATCTTTACTCATAGATGCTCCGCCAGCAATTAAAATTCTAATTTTACCGCCTAAATTATTTAATACTTCTTTAAAAACTTTTCTTCTAATATCTATTCCAAATTTTAATAGTCCATTGCATACTTTAGTCATTTTCTTAACTAATTTAGTTTTGCCTTTTTCTTCAATTCCTTTCTTTATTTTTTTGTACATTATTTCAAGCATTAGAGGTACACATACAAATCCTGTAACTTTAAATTCAGCTAAGTTTTTCTGCACATATTTTATACCATCACAAAATGCTACAGTTATACCGGAGAAAGTACCATAAAGAAATGTACATGTAGATTCAAATGTATGGTGTAGTGGCAAAAATGATAAAAAAGTATCTTCTTTTCTAATATCAGTCATTTGTGACAATGCGTATATATCTTCGCACACATTAGATTGTGAAAGCGCTACAGCTTTGGAAATTGAAGTGGTTCCAGAAGTAAATAGCATAATAGACATTTCTTTATTATTTATTTTTATATTATCATATTGAGTATCTCCTTGTTCTAATAAAGAATTTCCTTTTTCGATTAATGAGCTATAATGTAAAAAGTTAAAAGCATTGGTATTAATATTTTTTGCAGTATTATCTTTTTCTGTAATATTAGAATTCTTCACGATCTCGGTATTGTCCATGTTGATGTAAAAAGAAAGCTTAGATTTCCCTTCTTTGGCGATTTTTTCAAATATTTTTGAATAACTATTATCAAATATAACAGCTTCTGATTTACTTCTAATAATTAAGTTCTCTATTTCATTATCTGGCAAAGCTTTATCTAAAGGAACAACAACCATATTTCCAGTAGTAATAGCCAAATAACTAACACACCATTCATATTTATTTGGAGCTATAATTGCAATTCTTTTCTTATTTAACCCTAAATTCAAAAGTGCAGTTGAAAGTGATTTTATATCTTGTGCAAATTGACTATATGTTATTTGTATATGTTTTGTTGATTTAGGGTCTAATTTATATTCAAATGCTATTTGATTAGAATATAAATTAGAATATCTGTTAACCAATTCTCTAAAATCATTAATTCTAGTTGAGTTATATAATTTTCTCTTATATTTACCCATAACTAACAATTCCTCCCTTCATAAGTTAAAAATTAATTTACTGGATATATTTTACAATATTATAAAAATTTATTCAAGAACAAAGAAATATAAGTTTTTGGGGGTGTGCCAATGTGGTCTGTCTCAAATGTCGCAGTTACAAAACAAGCCTGTCCCCGAAACTGACAAAGTTGGCGCAAAAGAGCCTGTCCCCGAAACTGACAAAGTTGGCGCAAAAGAGCCTGTCCCCAAAACTGACAAAAGATAAAATTGAAGTATTGATAAAAAGCGTAGATAATGATAAAATATTAGTTGCAAAAAGTTGAATTTTCTAAACAAATAAATGCCTAAAGAAAAAATAAAATTGATAAAAAGAGAGGAAAAATTATGGCGAGAAACAGAAGAAATATTAGAAGAAATACACGTATTAGAGAATTTCTTACTTCAAGGAATTTTTTTATAATAGTTGGTATTTTATTAGCAATTATTATTGTATGTATAGGGATTAACTGGTTTAGACAATATACAGCTAAAGTAGAGCTTGCAAAACAGCAAGAGGAAATAAGGGCACAGTCTGAAGAAATATTTTCACAGATTTCTGAAAATATTGAAGAAACAAATAAAAATATTTCTGAATCAGATATTATTATTAAATTATCTGCTGTGGGGGATATTGTGTGTAGTGATGAGATGCTACAAGATGCGTATAATAAAAAGGAAAATTCTTATGATTTTACATCTATGTTTTCAAATGTGGCAGATTTGGTGAATGTTTCTGATATTGTTATGGGAAGCATGGAAGCTAATTTCACACATAATACAAAATATGATGAAAAAAATGCACCTATTGAATTTGCTAATGCAGTTAGGGCTTCTGGGGTAAATTTAGTTTCTGTTGCTAATGAGCATAGTTTGGATAATGGTGAAAGTGGATTAAAAGAAACAAAAAGTAATTTAGAGTCAGCCAGGTTTACCGTAGTAGGTGATAATAAAAATAGAAACAATGTACTTATAAGAGAAGTAAAAGGGAGCAAAATTGCTATTTTATCATATACTTGTTTATTAACCGAGAGTCAAAATAATACTAATGCAATAAATATATTTAGTGAAAAGCAGGCAAAAAAGGATATAGATTATGCTAAAGAAGCTAGTGCAGATTATATATGTGTTATGATGCATTGGGGAGATGAACTTACAGAAACAGTAAATGATGAACAAAAAGATATTGCTGATTTTTTAGTGGAAAATGGTGTAAACTTAATTATTGGCTCACATCCATCAATTGTACAGAAAATGGAAATTAGACAAAATAGCAATGGAGAAAATGTATTTATTGCTTATTCGGTTGGTACATATGCTTCTTCCTTATCTAATGAAAAAGCTAAAGAAGAATTGGTTTTAAATATAGAGCTAAGAAAGAGTAGAAAAGATGGGAAAATATCTTTGAATAAAGTGGATTATACTCCTATATATATGTTAGATAATGGAGAAAGTTCACAAAATAGATTTGAATTAATAGATATGAAAAAAACAGCAACTTCATACAAAGGAGATGGAACAGACAAAATTTCTAAAGAAACATATGATAAGTTGGTAGAGGGCTTAAATAGATTAAATAAAGCATTAGGAGTAAATAATAATCAAGAATAGGTGGAGTAGACAATGAAAATTGGGTTTGTATCATTAGGTTGTAGTAAAAATTTAGTAGACACAGAAAAAACAATAGGAATATTTAAAGCAAATAATTATCAAATAGTGAATAATCCTGAAGAAGCTGATGTAATAGTAATTAATACTTGTGGATTCATTGAATCTGCGAAAGAAGAGGCGATAAATACTATTTTGGAGATGGCGGAATATAAGAAGAGCAAATGCAAGTATTTAATTGTAATGGGATGCTTGGTGGAAAGGTATAAAGATGAGTTAATAAAAGCAATTCCAGAAGTGGATTTATTTATTAAATATAGTGAATACAATACTTTATGGGAACAAATTGAAAACTTATTAAAAGATAATAAAAACATAAATAAATATAAAGATTTTGATAAAGTAAAAGAAAGAGTTGTATCAACAGGAGAAAATTTTGCGTATTTAAAAATTGCAGATGGCTGTAGCAATAGGTGTACGTATTGTGCAATACCTTATATAAGAGGACCACAAGTAAGTAGAAAAATAGAAGATATTGTGGAAGAAGCAAATAAGTTAGTAAAAGAAGGATATAAAGAACTTATATTAATTGCTCAAGATACAACAAAATATGGTACAGATTTATATGGCAAGCCTAAATTAGTAGAACTTTTAAATGAAATTTGTAAAATAAAAGAATTAAAATGGGTTAGATTCTTGTATGCTTACCCAGAAACAATTACAGATGATTTAATAAAAACAGTTAGAGATAATGATAAAATATGCAATTATTTTGATATACCAATACAACATATATCAGATTCAGTTTTAAAAAGAATGAATAGACAAAGCAATGGAACTTCAATAAGAAAGTTAATAAAAAAACTTAGGAAAGAAATACCTGATGTTGTTATTAGAACAACTGTTATGGTAGGATTTCCAGGTGAAACTAAAGAAGATTTCGAAGAATTATATAACTTCCTAAAGGAAGCAAAGTTCGATAAGTTAGGCTGTTTTGCTTATTCTAAAGAAGATGGTACACCTGCATATAGAATAAAAGAGCAAATTCATCCAATGACTAAAAAAAGTAGATATAACAAAATTATGAGTTTACAACAAGAAATTTCAAAGGAAAATTTAGAAAACCAAATTGGCAGAAAAATAGAGATACTTATAGAAGGTAAATCTTTTGATGGCAAAACATACGTAGGAAGATCATATATGGATGTGCCAGAAATAGATGGAATAGTGTATTTAAATACATATAAAAATTTGCAATTAGGTGAGTTTACAGATGGAATGGTAATAGATATAAGCAATTATGATTTGATTTGCAAATAATCTAAATTACTTAAAAGAATAAATGATTAAATATATTATTAATGATATATTTATCAAAAGCACTACCAGAAGCAAAAGAATTAAACATGGAGATATTAAATGTAAACGAAGTAATTAAAAAATAATTAATTTATAAATTAACGAAAAATCAACAAAAGACAAAAAAGATATTTTTGCCTTTTGTTTTTTTATGTAATAGGAAATTTCTCTGAAATTCCTATTACATAAAAAGGCTATAATCGCTATTGCCTTTGAGATTTCCTCCTTGACGTCGGAAACTCAAATCGGCAAGAACAAAGGGCGACTACGTCGCTTTGTTCTTTAAGGATAAGCAGTTGGAGAAATATACATGCAGCTAAGACTAAAAAATGTACTGAACAGTAATGCCACTTTTTTGACCGATTAGTTTAATATTGGTTTAAAGTAGTGCAAAAAATATATATGTATGATATAATATGGAAGGAAAAATCGTTTATAGAGAGGAATACATATGAATTCAATAAAAATACTAGCTAGCCGGTATGTATTTGCCTGGAAAAGAGATTTATAATAATTTTTTTAATGATAAATTTAATTTAAATGAAAATTGGATATATAAAAGAACGGGAATTAAAAAGAGGTATTGGGCTGAAGACGAGAAAGCATCAGAAATCGCAATTAAATCAGTAGAAAATTTAATAAAAACAAATGAAGATATTAACATAAAAAATATAGGCTTAATAATAGTTGCATCAACAAGTTTTGAAAGAACAATGCCAGGAATATCTTTTGAAATACAAAAAAAATTTAATATAAAAGAATGTATGTGTATGGATATTTCAGCAGGTTGCAGTGGTTATATTAATGCAATAGATATCGCAAAAAAATATTTGGATTTAGGCGAAGTTAAAAGTGCATTAGTTGTAGGAGTAGAAAAATTATCTAAATTCATAGATACAGAAGATATAAATACTGCAATAATATTAGGTGACGGTGCAGGAGCCACATTATTAGGAAAATCAGAAAATAAGCAATATGCCGAAAATATAGAGAGTATAGGACAAGAAGGAGATATATTAACAAGTAAGGAAAACGAAAAAATCTATATGGATGGTAAGAAAATATATAAATTCGGAACAATGAAAGTAGCAGAAAATATTAAAGAACTATTAGAGAGAGAAGAATTAGATATAACAAAAATAAAATATATAATACCACACCAATCTAATATTAGAATTATTAATAGTATGGCAGAAAGAATAGGAGCAAAAAAAGGTCAGGTATATGTAAATATTGAAAATGTAGGAAATACGTTTAATGCAAGTATACCAATTGCACTAAACGAAATTATAAAAGACAAATTATTAAATGAAAAAGATAAGATAATGCTTGTAGGATATGGCGGAGGACTAAATCTTGGAAGTATTTTAATAGAAATATAATTTTCAAAAGTCGACAGACTTGTTTAGAGCATATAAAAAACAAAAAAATTTTGAAAGCTATAAAAGTAAAGATAAGAGGAGAGAGTGATTTATGAAAATAGGATATATTTTTCCAGGTCAAGGAACACAAACTGTAGGAATGGGAAAGGATATATATGATAAATATGAAGAAGCAAAAAATATTTATTTAAAGGTAGATAAGGCTTTAGGAGAAAGTGTAGAAGACATTACATATAATTTAAGTCAAGAAGAATTAAATCAAACAAAAAACACACAAATTGCAATATATACAATGAGTTTATCAATATTAGAGATACTAAATAATGCAGGAATAAAACCTGTAGCTTCTGCAGGACTTAGCTTGGGAGAATATACAGCATTAACTTGTGCTAATGCAATTTCAGTAGAAGAAGGTGCTAAAATAGTTAGAACAAGAGGAAGATTAATGCAAGAATTAGCTCCAGAAGGTAATTGGGCAATGGCAGCGATTATAGGAATGGAAGATGACAAAGTTGAAGAGGTTTGCTCAAAAGTTGAAAAAGGATTTGTAAAAGCTGTAAACTATAATTGTCCAGGTCAAGTTGTTGTTTCAGGAGAAAAAGAGGCAGTACTTAGAGCAATGGAAATTGCTAAAGAAATGGGGGCAAGAAAGGCAATAGAATTAAAAACAAGTGGACCTTTCCATACAGAAAAGTTACAAGAAGCATCTAAAGAATTAAGAAAAGAATTAGAAAAAATTTCATTTAATGAATGTAAAATATCAGTAATTAAGAATTTAGATGGTAAACCATACGCAGTTGAAGATGATATGGTAGATATATTAGCAAATCATGTTATAAATCCTGTAAAATTTAGAAAGTCGATAGAAACAATGTTGGAAATGGGAGTAGATACATTTGTTGAAGTTGGTCCAGGAAAAACATTATCAGGATTTGTAAAAAAAGTTTGCAAAGAAAAAGGAGCAGAAGCTAATATATTTAATATAGAAAATGTAGAAACATTAGAAAATACATTACAAAATTTAAAATAGAATAAAATACAAAATTTGAAAAAATAGTAAGGTAGAAAAACATATAAGCAATAGCTAAAAATAATAACGAAAAAATCAAAAAAGAGAAACAATAAAAAGATTAAAAAAGATAAAAGAAAGGATGAAAACGAAAATGAGTGAAAACAAAGTTGCTCTAATTACAGGAGCTACAAGAGGAATAGGAAAGGAAATTGCATTAGAATTAGCAGAAAATGGATTTGACATAGCAATAAATTATAGAAGTGAAAGTGATTTAAACGAAGAAGTAAAAAAAGAGATAGAACAATTTGGAGTAAGATGTGAATTAGTAGGAGCAGATGTTGCCAACTTTGAACAATGTGAAAAAATGGTTAAAGAGACTATAGAAAAACTTGGTAGAATAGATGTACTAGTTAATAATGCAGGAATAACAAGAGATGGATTATTAATGAGAATGAAAAAAGAAGATTTCCAATCAGTAATTGATATTAACCTAACAGGTACTTTTAATGTAACAAGAAATGTGATTCCATATATGATAAAACAAAAATCAGGAAGAATAATTAGCTTATCATCAGTAGTTGGAGTTGCAGGAAATGCAGGTCAAACAAACTATTCAGCATCAAAAGCAGGAATAATAGGATTTACAAAAAGTTTAGCAAAAGAAGTTGCAAGCAGAAACATATTAGTAAATGCAGTAGCACCTGGATTTATAGATACAGATATGACAAAAGTATTATCAGATTCAGTAAAAGAAGGAATCTATTCACAAATACCATTAAAAAGAATGGGATTGCCTAGAGAAGTTGCAAAAGTTGTTAAATTCTTATCATCAGAAGATAGTTCATATGTTACTGGACAGGTTGTTAATGTTGATGGGGGTATGGTTATGTAACAACGCCAAAACACAATTCTTTTTTGACTGAGAAGAGTGCCTAGCAATACTTGTGTTTCTTTTTAATTTTGAAAGTAAAAAGAGCAAAACACAATAAAATAAGTTTATAATAAATAAAAGGAGAGAAAACGAAAAAATGGAAAGAAGAGTAGTTATAACAGGGCTTGGAGCCATAACTCCAATAGGAAATAATACAGATGAATTTTGGAAAGGTATTAAAGAGGGAAAATGTGGTATAGATGAAATAACACATTTTGATACTACAAATTTTAAAGTAAAATTAGCTGCAGAAGTAAAAGGATATAATCCAGAAGATTATTTTGATAGAAGAAGTGCTAAAAGACTAGATAAATTTTCTCAATATGCGATTGTTGCAGCTAAAGAAGCTTGGAAAGATAGCAAATTAGATAAAGAAAAAGAAGATATGACAAGAGTTGGAGTCATACTTGGTTCTGGTATAGGTGGACTTGAAACAATAGATAAAGAAATTGCTGTATTATTACAAAAAGGTCCAGATAGAGTTTCACCAATGTTTATACCTATGATAATTGGAAATATGGCAGCGGGAAATGTATCTATTGAGTTAGGTGCAAAAGGTGAATCGCTTTCTATGGTTAGTGCTTGTGCTACAGGTACACATAGCATAGGTGAAAGTTTTAGAATGATAAAAAATGGATATCAAGACATAGTAATAACAGGTGGAACAGAGGCTGCTATTTCGCCTTCTGGAATAGCTGGATTTACTAATATAAAAGCACTTTCACAAGCTACAGATAAAAATAGAGCAAGTATCCCATTTGATAAAGAAAGAAATGGTTTTGTAATGGGTGAAGGTGCAGGAATAGTAATTTTAGAAGAGTTAGAACATGCAAAAAATAGAGGAGCTAAAATATATGCTGAAATAGTTGGATATGGAGCTACATCAGATGCATATCATATTACATCACCAGCTCCAGGAGGAGAAGGTGGAGCAAGAGCTATGGTGCTAGCTATGGAAGAAGCAAAAGTAAAACCAGAAGAAATTACGTATATAAATGCTCATGGAACATCAACACATTTGAATGATTCGGGAGAAACAACAGCTATTAAAACAGCATTAGGAGAAGCAAGTAAAAAAGTTATGGTAAGTTCTACAAAAAGCAATATTGGACACCTACTTGGTGCGGCCGGAGGAGTAGAAGCTGTTATTTGTGCCAAAGCTGTTGAAGAAGGATATGTACCAGCTACAATAAATTATAAAGTACCGGATAAAGAATGTGATTTAGACATAGTACCAAACGAAGGAAGAGACGTAGAGGTAAAATATGCAATGTCAAATTCATTAGGATTTGGTGGTCATAATGCTACTATTCTATTAAAAAAATATGAACAATAAACAAATAATAAAATAAACTGCGTCTTGCGTTGTTAAAATTTTGATAAAAAATGTTCAATGTACTATAAGTACACCTCCGCTTTTTTACAAAATTTTGCCTAGCAATACTTGTTTCTTTTATTATTTGAAATATATATTATTAAAATTAAAATAAAAGGAGTAAAGCCATGAATTATGATGAAATTAAAAAATTAATTGATGACATGGGAGATTCTAAGATAGATGAATTAAGTATAGAATTTCCAGATGGAGTAAAAATTAAAATGAAAAAAGACAAAGCTCCAGTAGTAGCTCCAGCACAACAAGAAACAGTACAATATATATCTGTACCAGATAAGCTAGAAGTAAAAGCAGAAACTACTGAGAACAGTACAACAGAAGAAAAAAATGAAAATTATAAAGTAGTTAAATCACCAATGGTAGGTACATTTTATTCAAAATCATCACCAGATGCAGAGCCTTATGTTGAAGTTGGTAGCAAAGTAAAGAAAGGTGATATACTTTGCATAGTAGAAGCCATGAAATTAATGAATGAAATCGAATCAGAATTCGATGGAGAAATAGTAGAAGTTTGCGTAAATGATGGTGATATGGTGGATTTTGGGAAGCCTTTATTTAAAATAAAATAAAATTAAAAATAAAATAATAAAATAAATTAATTATAGAAAGGATTAACGAAATGCTAGATATTAATGAAATTATGAAAATAATTCCACAAAGACCACCTTTTTTAATGATTGATAGAGTGGAAGAATATACACCAGGAGAAAGTGCGGTTGCATATAAAAATGTATGTATAAATGAACCTCATTTTGAGGGGCATTTCCCAGGTCAACCTATAATGCCAGGAGTGTTAATAGTTGAAGCTCTAGCACAAACAGGAGCTGTAGCAATATTATCTATGGAAGAAAATAAAGGTAAAAATGCTTTATTTGGAGGAATTGATAAATTAAGATTTAAAAAGCAAGTCGTTCCTGGAGATGTATTAAAATTAGAAGTAAAAATTATTAAAAGAAAAGGACCAATTGGAGTTGGAGAAGCTATAGCAACAGTCGATGGTAAAGTTGCGGCAAAAGGAGAGCTTACTTTCGCTATTGTATAAAAAATGTTAATATTTCGTATAATGAATTCTTTTCATATGTAAATAAATAGATATTGTTTTAAAATAATTACTATATACAAGGAGAAGACTATGTTAAAGAAAGTTTTAATTGCAAACAGAGGAGAAATTGCTGTAAGAATTATAAGAGCATGTAAAGAAATGAATATAAAAACAGTAGCTATATATTCTGAAGCAGATAAAGAGGCTCTACATACTAAACTTGCTGATGAAGCAATATGCGTAGGACCTGCTCAATCAAGCAAAAGTTATTTAAATATTCAAAATATATTAGAAGCAGCTTGTATAACAAACTGTGATAGTGTTCATCCAGGCTTTGGTTTTTTATCAGAAAATGCAAGCTTTGCAAAAATGTGTGAAGAAAGTAATTTGAAATTTATTGGCCCATCATATAAAGTAATAGATTTGATGGGAAATAAATCAAATAGCAAAGAATTAATGAAAAGTGCAAAAGTTCCTGTAGTACCAGGTTCAGATGGATGCATAGAAAATGTAAAACAAGCAATAGAGTGTGCAAAGCAAATTGGTTATCCCGTTTTACTTAAAGCATCAGCAGGTGGTGGAGGAAAAGGTATTAGAAAAGTTGAATTTGAATCAGAAATGGAAAATGCCTTTAACTTAGTAAAACAAGAAGCAAAAGTATCTTTTAACGATGATGCAATATATATGGAAAAATTTATTGTAAACCCTAGACATGTTGAAATGCAAGTTTTAGCAGATGAACATGGTAATGTTGTACATTTAGGAGAAAGAGATTGTTCTGTACAAAGAAGAAACCAGAAAGTATTAGAAGAAAGTCCTTCAATGGTACTTACAGAAGAATTAAGAGCAAAAATGGGAAAATCAGCGATAAGAGCTGTAAAAGCTTCAAATTATACAAATGCAGGAACTATTGAGTTTTTAGTAGATAAAGATAAAAACTTTTATTTTATGGAAATGAATACAAGAATTCAAGTAGAACACCCTGTAACAGAAATGGTAACAGGTATAGACATAGTAAAAGAACAAATAAAAATAGCATCTGGAGAAACATTAAGTTTTACACAAAAAGATGTTGTTCAAAAGGGACATGCAATAGAATGTAGAATAAATGCAGAAAATCCAGACAAAAACTTTAGACCATGCCCAGGAAAAATTACAGAGTTAAATTTGCCAGGAGGAAATGGAGTAAGAGTAGATACAGCAGTCTATACAGGATATACTATACCACCAGTATATGACTCAATGATTGCAAAACTAATAGTACATGCTGAAAATAGAAATGAAGCTATAGCAAAAATGAAAAGAGCATTAGAAGAATGTGTTATAGATGGCATAGATACAAATATAGATTTTCTATTTAGAATATTATCAAATGAACATTTTGTAAACAATGATTACGACACATCATTTATCGAAAAGTATATGTAGTTGTCATGATTAGGGACAGGCTCTTTTACGCCATGTTTGTCACTTTTGGGGACACACTCTCTTTTGCGTAATACTTGTTAATATTAGGGCTGAATATAATTATATATTTTTCGTGATATTGCTTAGCAATGTATTATAATAAGATTTGGTAATGGAGGAATAAAAAGTGGTTATTGATAAAATAAAGAAAAGAATAGAATATGATAATGAAAATAATAGTACTAATCAAGAAAATGAAGAACATCGAAGTGATATACCAGTTGGAAAATGGGTGAAATGTAATAAATGTAAGCAAATATTATATAAAGAGGATTTACATAAAAATTATAGTGTGTGCCCAAATTGTGGAAATCACTTTAGATTATCTAGTAGAAGAAGAGTAGCACAAATAATTGATGATGGAACATTTGAAGAATTTGACTTAAAAATAGATACAGATAATCCTTTACAAATGGATGATTATATTAAAAAATTACAAACTTTAAGAGAAAAAACAGGACTAGATGAAGCTGTAAAATGTGGAATAGGAAAAATAAATTCTGAAAAAGTTATATTATGTGTTATGGATAGCAACTTTTTGATGGGTAGTATGGGAAAAGTTGTCGGAGAAAAAATCACATATTCTATTGAAAAAGCAATTGAATTAAAACTTCCAATTATTATATTCTGTGCTTCAGGTGGAGCAAGAATGCAAGAAGGGATTGTTTCATTAATGCAGATGGCAAAAACATCAGCAGCAGTAAAAAAATTAAATAAAGCTGGAAACTTATATATATCGGTTTTAACAGATCCAACTTATGGTGGAGTTACAGCAAGTTTTGCAACATTAGGAGATATAATTTTAGCAGAACCAAAAGCAATGATAGGGTTTGCAGGTCAAAGAGTTATTAAACAGACAATTGGTCAAGATTTGCCAGAAGGTTTCCAAACTTCAGAATTTTTGTTAGAGCATGGATTCATTGATAAGATTGTAAATAGGAAAGATATGAAAGAAACTTTATATAAATTATTATTACTTCACAAAGGAGGTAATAGAGATGCCAAGTAAAAAAGTTACAGCATGGGAAAGAGTAATGATTGCAAGAGAAGCAGACAGACCAACTGCTTTAGATTATGCTCAGAATATATTTGACGAATTTATAGAATTGCATGGAGATAGATATTTTAAAGATGATAAATCAATTGTATGCGGATTAGGAAACATTGCAGAACAAAACTATACAATTATAGCAGAACAAAAAGGTAGAAATACCAAAGAAAATATTGAAAGAAACTTTGGAATGCCAAATCCAGAAGCATATAGAAAAGCATTAAGATTTATGAAACAAGCAGAAAAATTTCGGTAGACCAATTGTAACATTTATTGATACAAAAGGTGCTTATCCAGGATTAGGAGCTGAAGAAAGAGGTCAGGGTGAAGCAATAGCAAGAAATCTAATGGAAATGTCTGACTTAAAAGTTCCAATAATAGCAATAGTAATAGGAGAAGGTTCAAGTGGAGGAGCTTTAGCAATAGGTGTAGGAGATAAAGTGCTAATGTTAGAAAATGCAATATATTCAATTCTTTCACCAGAAGGATATGCAAGTATACTTTGGAAAGATAGCTCTAGGGCAGAAGAAGCGGCAGAAAAAATGAAGCTAACAGCTAAAGACTTGCTTAAATTAGGAGTGATAGATGAAGTATTAAAAGAACCAAATGGAAATGCAAAAACAGATGTAGAAAAAATGTCAGAAGTTATGAAAAAGAAAATAATATCAATTACAAAAGAATTACAAGCATTAGATGCTAATGAATTAATAGAAAATAGATATCAAAAATTTAGAAACATGTAATTTATGTTAATAAAAAATGCCATTGGGGTCAGACCAAATTGGCATCAAAAAGGAGGAAAAATAAATGTTATTAGAGAACAAAACCGTTTTAATTATGGGGATTAGAAACAAATGGAGTATTGCTTGGGGAGCTGCAAAATCAGCTGCAGATAA
This sequence comes from uncultured Clostridia bacterium, assembly GCA_944392465.1. Lineage (GTDB taxonomy): Bacteria > Bacillota > Clostridia > TANB77 > CAG-508 > CALXVA01. The sequence goes on from CALXWR010000006.1 coordinate 42,457, forward strand.
TGGTGCAAAAGTCTTATTTACTTTTATGGGAGAAGAAAATAGAGAAAAGGTAGAAGAGTTAATTTCTGAAATTCCTGATTCAAAAGCATATGAATGTGATGCTTCAGATGATAGCAAAATTAAAGAATGTTTAGAAAAAATAAAAGCTGAAAACGGAAAATTAGATGGAATATTACATAGTATAGCTCATGCAAATACAGAAGATTTAAGAAATGATTTTATTACAACAAGTAGAGAAGGTTTTTCTCATGCAAATGATGTAAGTGCATACTCATTTGTAGCAATAGCTAGAATAGCAAATGAATTAGAACTATTAAACGATAGAGCAAGTTTAGTTTCTTTAACATATTATGGTTCTACGAAAGTATTGCCAGGTTATAACATAATGGGTGTTGCAAAGGCTGCACTAGAAACGAGTGTAAGATATTTAGCAGATAATTTAGGAAAGAAAGGCATTAGAGTAAATGCAGTATCAGCAGGGCCAATTAAAACTTTATCAGCAAAAGGAATTAAAGATTTTGGTAGTATATTAGATGTTGTTGAAGAAAAAGCACCATTAAGAAGAAATGTTACAACAACAGAAGTAGGAGATGTTGTATCATTCTTATTTAGTAATATGTCATCAGCAATTACAGGTCAAGTAATTTATGCAGATAATGGATATAATATAATGGGAATATAAGTAAAACTAATTAAGGGTGACGAGCTTGTGCCATTGGGACAAGCTCGTCACCTTTGGCTATTTATTCTGTTCTTGGCTATATTTTTTCTTTGTAGCCATACCACCTCGTATGTGTCTTTCAGCTTTGTTTTCATCTAAAATGGTTCTTACTTCTGCAGCTAAATAAGGGCTTATTTTTTGTAATCTTTCACTTACATCTTTATGTACCGATGTTACTTTTCGTAACGGTAGAACTATTTTTAGAAGTATTAATATCTTCAAAATTA
>CALXWR010000007.1 GCA_944392465.1 uncultured Clostridia bacterium
ATACCTAATACTTTCGTAATTTCTTTAATTCTCTCTTCACTTTTTTGTTTATCTACTCCATATATATCACAACACATTTTTAATAATTCATAAGTTGATAATGTGTCATAAATTTTTGTATTTCCTGATAGATAAGCTATCTTTTGCTTAATTTCAATTTCATTATCTTTGTAATTCATTCCATCAAAACTGATTTTTCCTTCTGTTGGCTCTAATATTCCTGCTATCATTCTAAGTAATGTGGTTTTTCCTGCTCCATTTGGACCAAGTATTCCAATTATTTCGCCATCTTTTGCTTTAAATGAAATGTCTTTGTCTGCAAAAAATTCTTCTTTTTCTTTTTTGTTTTTGTTTCTAACAAATTTCTTTGTTAGATGCTCTACTGTAATCATCGCTTTTCACCTTTCGTATCTTATTTTACAAGCATAATTATTGCATATTTACATCTAAAAAACAAGTCTTTTTTAGATTTGTTATCTTAATCAATACTTTTTATTACTCTGCAAGGATTTACAACAGCTACAGTATTAGGCGGAATATCTTTATTTACAATGCTTCCCTCGCCAATAAAAGATGCCAACATTCATTGCTGGCATCTTAATAAACAATTATTATAAATTTGTTCACACAATTCTAGTCTGTCCTTATTGTTTTTTATGTGGACAAATCGTGGACATTTAGCATTTTGTGGACTAATTTTATAGATGTAAGAAGTTGTAAACATTGATATTACTGATTTTTACCACAGCAATTTTTATATTTCTTCCCACTTCCGCATGGACATGGGTCATTTCTTCCAATTTTAGGTTCTTTGTTAACATATGGTGTATGTGATTTTTCTCCTGTTGGTGCAGAACCTTTAAGAGAAATGGTTTCTTCTTCAAAACCTTCGCCAGTAATCTTAACTGATTCTTGTCTTGTTGGTGTTCCTTCTCTTTTTCTTGCATTCATAAGAATTTTTACCACATTAACTTGAATGTCAGATATCATTTGTTCAAACATATCAAATCCTTCAATTCTATATTGAACAACTGGATCTCTTTGACCATATGCACGAAGCCCTATACCATCTTTTAATTCATCCATGCTATCAATATGGTCCATCCATCTTTCATCAACAATTTTTAGTATTACAACTCTTTCAAGCTCTCTTAACATTTTTTCGCCAAAATCTTTTTCTTTTTCATCATATTTATTATGAGCTTTTTCTTTAATTTCATCTATAACTTTTTCTACATTTACTCTTTGCTCTTTTAAAGTTTCTATGTCGTTAATGCCTAATGTTGTTAATATATCTTGAGATAATGCTTCTCTATTAATTCCTTCGTCTGAATTGTATGAATTAACAGTTCCCTCAATAACGTTATCCATCATTGTTAATACATTATCTTTTAAATCTTTTCCATCTAGCACTTGTCTTCTTTCTGCATATATTGTTTCTCTTTGTGTATTCATAACATCGTCATATTGAAGTACATTTTTTCTTATTGTAAAGTTACGTCCTTCTACTCTCTTTTGAGCTCTTTCAACAGCCTTAGAAATTACTTTTGATTGAATTGGCATATTTTCATCTGCACCTAAAGTATTATATACTTTTGTAATTACATCTCCACCAAATATTTTCATTAAATCATCATCTAAACCAATATAAAATCTTGATTCGCCTGGATCTCCTTGACGACCACTACGTCCTCTTAATTGGTTATCAATTCTTCTTGATTCATGTCTTTCTGTACCAATTATTTTTAAACCGCCAGCTTCGATGACTTTTTCTTTTTCTTCTTTTATTTCTTTATCGAATTTTTCCTCTAATTCTTTATATTTTTTTCTTGCGTCTAATATTTCTTGGTTATCTGTTTCATTAAATGCTGTTGATTGTTCTATAAGTTCTGGTGAATATCTTAATCTTTTCATTTCTTGTTTAGCCAAAAATTCACTGTTACCACCAAGCATAATATCAGTACCACGTCCTGCCATGTTAGTAGCAATTGTTACGGCACCATATTTACCAGCTTGAGCTACAATTGCAGCCTCTTTTTCATGTGATTTAGCATTTAATACCTCATGCTTTATTCCCTCTTTAGCAAGTAATTTGCTTAATTTCTCAGATTTTTCAATAGAAACAGTACCTACTAGAACAGGTTGACCTTTTTCATGGCTTTCTTTGATATCATTTATAACTGCTCTAAATTTAGCATCTTCATTTTTATATATTATATCTGAGTTATCTATTCTTATCATTGGCTTGTTAGTAGGTATTTCTACAACATCTAATTTATATATTTCTTCAAATTCATCTTCTTCTGTCATAGCAGTACCTGTCATACCAGATAATTTATCATACATTCTAAAATAGTTTTGGAATGTAATTGTTGCAAGTGTTTTTGATTCATCTGCAATTTTGACTTGTTCCTTAGCCTCAATAGCTTGATGTAATCCATTATTGTATCTTCTTCCATACATAATACGTCCAGTAAATTCATCAACTATTAAAACCTCACCATCTTTTACAATATAGTCAATATCTTTTTTCATTATTCCATGAGCACGTAATGCTTGATTTACATTGTGTACTAATTCAGAATTTTCTATATCATTAAAGTTTGTAAGGCCAAATTCTTCTTCAGCCTTTTTAATACCTTTTTGTGTAAGTGATGCTGATTTTGCCTTTAAATCTACTATATAATCATATTTTTCATTATCTTCGGCTTGTTCGTAATTTTTCACATCTTCTTCTACAATAACTTTTGGAGTTAATTTTCTAACAAATTTATCTGCTTTTTTATATAAATCTGATGATTGTGTTCCTCTTCCAGAAATTATAAGTGGTGTACGAGCTTCATCAATTAAAATACTATCTATCTCGTCCACTATTGCATAATTTAATCCTCTTTGTACTAATTGGTCTTTATATATAACCATATTATCTCTTAGATAATCAAATCCAAATTCGTTATTTGTACCATAAGTTACATCACAAGCATATGCTCTTTGCTTTTCCTGTGGATTCATTCCTGCTATTGAAAGTCCAACAGTTAGCCCTAAAAATTTATATACTTTTCCCATCCACTCGCTATCTCTTTTAGCTAAGTAGTCATTTACTGTTATAACATGAACACCTTTTCCTGTTAATGCATTTAAATAAACTGGAAGTGTAGCAACTAATGTTTTTCCTTCACCAGTCTTCATTTCTGCGATTCTACCTTGGTGAAGAATAATTCCACCTATTAATTGCACATCAAAATGTCTCATTCCTAAAACTCTTTTAGCAGCTTCTCTAACTACTGCAAAAGCTTCTGGTAATAAGTCATCTAAGGTTTCTCCTTCTGCTAATCTTTTCTTGAATTCATCGGTTTTACCTCTTAATTCTTTGTCAGATAATTTTATCATATCTGGTTCTAAATCATTAATTTTCTTTACTAATGGTTCAACTCTCTTTACTTCTTTTTCACTGTATGATTTAAATAATCCCATTATTTTTCTTCCTTCCTAATGTTAATTAATATTCCATGTTACTATATCACTTTTTTCTAAAAATCGCAACATATTTTTCATAAATAAAAGAGGTAAATTTAATATAATTTATTATACTAAATTTGCCTCTAAATCTTCTTAAATTTTTATATGTTTTATTGTCCTTTGAAATATGCATGTGTTCCATCATATGTTCCAAAATCAATTATATAATCTGTACATCCTTCTGGTATTTGTGTTAATATTTTTCCAGAACCTGTTTTTGTTTTAATATAATCTCTTGAACCAATTTCAATTACTGAATTTATATATGTAATACCATTATACTTAATTGCTTTTCCATCTGGTCCAGTTATATCAGCATTAACATCTGGGCTAGCACCTAGTTCTCCTGGTACGTATGTATCTGCAAAATCAACATCATATTCTATTACTACCCATTCTTGATATCCTTCTGGTTCTTCATATTTATAAATGCTATAGTCACTATTCATATAATCTTGAGCCATTTTTTTAGCTTCGTCTCCTCTTATAATGTTAGTAACTTTTACATTTACATTTTGATCTGACCTAGTATTTGTATTATATTTAGAAGCTATGCCCCATTCTCCCACTTTTAATGGGTTTTCCAATGAAGATGTTCTCGCATTAGAGCTAGGTTGTACAGTAGTTCCATTGTCAACAGCATTTGTAAGTGTTCCAAAAACATCATTTAATCCTGCATTTCCAATACTATTATTTAAAGTTGCTTCTGCATCAGCTAATTGATTTTCTCCTTCCTGTATCATGCTAGTGATATCATTTATTGGTGTATTGTTTAAAGTAGCCTTAAATTTGTTAAAAACAAAAATGCCTAATCCTACAAATAATCCAATCACAATAATAACAGAAAGAATAATTATTGTAACTATTAATCCAACATTTGTTTTTTTCTTCTCCTTTATAGGTTCATTATTATCAGTCTTTGTTTCAGTTTTAATTGGATCTTCTTGTTTCACTTCATTTTTTACTTCATTTGAAGTATTTTCTACATTTTCATTTACTTCGTTTTCATTATTATCCATATAATACCCTCCTTTTATTTTATATATATTTTATATATTAAATATCAGATTTTGTCAATCATTGTTTGGTAATTAAAAAGTTTTTCTTAAATTTAAAAGCAAATTTTAGTAAAAGCTCAATAGGAATTTAATTTTACTTTTAATCTTAAATTTATTTAATTTTTAGATTAGTAATACTCTAATATATCATATTTTTTTAAGTATTTCATAAAAATATATAAATCAAGTTTATATTTAATATATATTTAAAGGAGTAAAATAATATGTTTATTTTTAATTTAAAAGTTAATGGAAATAAGTTTATTAAAATATTAATGGCAGTACTTGCAATAATTATTTTAATAATAACATTTATTATTTGTTATAATTTAATATTCAACAACTTTTTTCAAACAAATGATACTTCTATAAATAAAGGTGCTATGTATGAACTAAATACTAAAAATTATACTAATGTCTTAAAAAATGTACATAGTGATATTGATAAATACATAGGTCAAAAAATAAAATTTTCTGGATATGTATATAGATTAAACGACTTTACAGAGGAACAATTTGTACTTGCAAGAGACATGATAGTAACATCTGATTTTCAAACAGTAGTTGTAGGTTTTTTATGCCACTCTACCATAGCAAGCAACTTCGAGGATAATTCTTGGGTAGAAATTGAAGGGACAATAACCAAAGGCAATTACTATGGAGATATACCAATAATAGAAATTGACAATATAAATAAAATACAGGAACCATCTGATGAGTATGTCTATCCTCCAGATGATAGCTTTGTAGTAACCTCTACAGTTTTATAAAGTTAATTGTGCCAATGGGGTCTGCGAAGCGAACTCATTGGCATTTATTCATTATATAACTTTTGGAAAATAAGCCTGTCCCCAAAACTGACAAGTATGGCGGAAAAGAGCCTGTCCCCAAAACTGACATTTAGCGTTCTAGTATTGATTTTACTACTCCTTTATCTAAAATTGTTCCATATATATTTTTTAATATTATAAGGATTATTGGTCCTAGTAGTAAGCCCCATATTCCAATAAATTTAAAACCTGTATACATTGCAATTAAAGTAAATATTGGGTGTATTCCTATCTGTCCACTTATTATTTTTGGTTCTACTAATTGTCTTACTATGCTCATTATACACCATAGAACAAATATTGCTATAGCAAGTTTTATGTCTCCGGTAAATGCCAAATATCCTGCCCAAGGTATCATTATTGTGCCTGAGCCAAATATTGGCAAGGCATCAACAAATGCTATTACTAGTGCTATAATCAAAGGAAATTCTATATTATAATTTAGAAAATATAGTATATATAATCCGAACTAAACTAATTATAAATGAAATACCTACTAAAATAAATTCTGCTTTTAAATATCCTCCTAATGATTTAATAATTTCTCGTAAGTGTACCCCTATTCTTTTTACCCAAGTTTCTGGTAGATGATGTTCTACTTGATCTATCATATAGATTTTGTCAACACTCATAAAATATAATGCAATTAAAGTTATTCCTGCATATATTCCGAGTGTTGGAAGTGATGTTATAAAGTCTATTATTTTAATTAAAAAATTTCTTATTAAATCTGTTATAGTTGATAAAAACTCTGTTCCAGAGTCGTGAATTACATTAATAACTTCAGTTGGAATATTTATTTTACTTAAATCTATTCTACTTGTTATATTGGTAAACAAATTATATAGACTATCAATATATATATTTATATTTTCTAGTAAATTTGTAGTTTCAGATATAAATGTTGTAATTCCCCATATTAAAATTCCAACAATAATACCAATGGCTATTACAAATACAAAAATAGCACTAATTCTTCGTGATAATTTTGTTTTTTTCATTATAAATTTAATTATTGGTTCAATTATTAATGAAATAATAAAAGCAACTAAAAATGGAATATAAAATATTGCAAGTTTAAAAAATAAATATACAGCTAGTATACTTACTGTTAAGATAATTATATTTTTAATAACTTTATTCCAATAATTCATATCTATAACCATATGTAATACTTCCTTTTGCTTGTCCTTTTTATATTTTATGTATAATTTTTCAAATTTATTCATTTAATTCTTTATTAATTTCTTGTTTGAAAAAGTATTTATAAAATTATATATATAAATGAACCCACTTGAATTTTAATCTAAAATGGGTTCATTTTTAATTTAGCAATCTAAAATATAATTTTATATATGCTTATTTTTTGATAACTTTATTTTCAATAATGTTTATTCAGCATTTTTTCCAGTACATTTGCATATATCTTCTAAAGTAGTATAAACCTCTTCTCCGTCTAAACCTCTTTTGGTAGCTAAATCGCCAATAGTCAATATTCCTATAACCTTATTATTTTCCATTACTGGTATTCTTCTTATTTGATTTTCTTTCATTAATCTTTCTGCTTCTTTAACATCAGTTTCTGGAGTACAACTTGTAACATTACATGTCATAATATCACTAATTTTTGTATTATTTACTTCTTTTCCACAACCTATTGTTCTTAGTAAGATATCCCTATCTGTTACAATTCCTACAACTTTATTTGTATTATCGCAAACAGGTATACATCCTATATGATTTTCTCCCATTAATTTTGCACATTCTTCTGTAGAACATTCAGGTCTAACATAAATAACTTCATTACACATACAATCTTTAACTTTCATACAAACCTCCGCTTAAAATATAATGATTTGAAAATGTTTAAAAACTAATTTTTTAACATTTTCATTATTATTATTTGTTAAAAAAATAAAGATATGCAATTTATAATTACATATCTTTGAAAATTTTTCCATTTAAAAAACACTTTTTATAGCCATAATACAAAAAACTTTTTAAATTTAATGCAAATATTCACTATAATATCTGTTTTCTATATAAGGTTGTGGTCTTACCTTGCTCCATTGATTATCTTTATAGTAATATGGTCTTGGTCTGGAATTTCCATATAGTAATTGATTTAAAATGAGTATTTTAATTAAATCTCTTAAAATTGGATTACCAAACGCTTTAGATTGCCTTGTTTCAATTTCTTTATCTTGATTATTGTCTCTGTTAATTTCTTTATGTGGCACAGAAATATTTGTTTGAAAATTTTTGTTATTTTTTCTTTGTACTTTTTCTCTATTACTTATTTCATTTGCCTCATTACTCAGATTATCACTTTCAAAATTCAAATATATTTCGTCTGTCATTTGATTTAGCAACTCTTCTGTAATTGGCTTAGTATTAGCTTCACATATTTTACATATCATTGGATTTAATATTTTATATATCTCAGGATATAAGTTTAATATATCTTTATTGTATGTAGGTGTTATTGATACATAATCATAGTGATATGTATTTTGAATATTGTTTTTATATTTGTCATTTGATGTCATAACAGGATATCCTAAAATGTTTCTTATATAATCCTCATAATTTTGATAATACATATTATACCTCCTTTGATTTTGTATATAATATTAAATTATCAAAATAAATGTGAATTCACTATATTAATTTATCAATTTAGTTTATTTACACAATCTTTAAATACTTTTCCTCTTTCTGCAAAATTTTTAAACATATCAAAACTTGCACTTGCAGGTGAAAATAATACAATTTCGCCTTTTGATGCAACTTTTCTTGCTCTGTTAACTGCTTCTTCTACCTTATTACATTTGTATATTGGAAAAACTATATCTGTTCCTGCTATTTCTTTAATAATTGCATCATAAATTTTTTTTGATGTTTTTCCCATTAAAATCAATTTTGAAACATGCTCCAAGATTGGTTTTGCCAATGGTTGATAATCTAGATTTTTATCATATCCTCCTGCTATTAGAACTATTTTTTCATCAAAAGAGTTTAGTCCAGCAATAGTCCTTGATGGACTTGTTCCTATAGAATCATTATACCATTTAACTCCATCCAATTCTCTAACAAATTCTAGTCTATGTTCAACTCCAGTAAATTTTTTAATTGCCTTTATTTGAGTTTCAACATCCACTAAACTAGATGTTGCTGCTATAGCAGCACAAATATTCTCGTAATTATGTATTCCTTTTAAATGAATATCCTTTATATCTAATATATGTCTTCTAACACCATCTTTACAAATTTTTATTTTATTATCATCAAAAATAACTCCATCAGCCAGCTTTTCTTTACTACTAAAAAATTCTACTTTTCCCTCTGTTTCTGTTGCCATTTTTCTTGTAATCTCATTATCATAATTTAAAACTACTTTTCCAGATTCATCTTGGAATGCAAATATATTCTTTTTTGCATCTATATATTCCTCATATGAACTATGTTTGTCAAGGTGATTTGGGGAAATATTGGTTATAACAGATATTTCTGGGCTTATTTCCATTCCCATTAATTGAAAACTACTAAGTTCCAGAATTACAATATCTTCTTTATTGTATTTTTCGACTTCCGTAAATAATGGTGTCCCTATGTTTCCACCTAAATGGCAATTATAGCCACCTTCTTTTAAAATTTCATATATAAGAGTAGTTGTTGTTGTTTTTCCATCACTACCTGTTACACCTATAATTTTACAAGGACATGTATTCATTAGCATTTCTATTTCAGATGTTACTATCGCTCCTCTTTTTTGTTCAGATTTTAGTTGAAGAGTTGTAGGTAAGCAACTAGGTGATCTAAAAATAACATTAAATCCTCTTAAAAAATGTAATGCATTTTTTCCAGTTACTAAATCAAAACCATATTCATTAATTTTTTTTACGATATTTTCATCTAATTGTTCTAAATCTCTTTCATCAAATACTGTTACTTTTGCCATTAAATTATGGAAGTAATCTATTAAAGGTGTATTACTTACACCAAGTCCTACAATTGCTACTCTTTTGCCTTTCATATTGTTCTCAAAAGCTTTTAATTTTGCATTTTCCATAACATTTTCTCCTTTTTACTATACAACTCATTTATTTTACTATTTTATTCCTTTACATGATTGTTTATTTATATAATATGGAAATTATCATTCCCTATTTGAATAAAAGAATTAATATTTAATAAATTTTAAAACTTTTTTTGTAGACTCTTCTACATTTTTACAATCACTTACATCTATAGAAATAGTATTTTCATATATTTTATAATATCCTGCTTGCTTTTGTAAGTTATCTCTTTTTATAATATTTTCTTTTAGTGCATTTTCATCTGTTTTATTTCCATATTGAATCATTTTTCTTCTAACTCTTTCTTCTAAATCAGCTGTTATAAATAAATGATAATCTAAATTTGGATAAATATTCATTAAATCTCTTCCAGATATGATTACATTATACATTTTTTTATACATATCAATTAAATTTCTTGCAAATAAATAGAAATGTGAATTATCTGCATTTAATCCTGCTATAGATACAGCAAGAGAAGATTTTTCAGATTGTAATTTTTCTTCTTCTATTTTTTTCTCATTAACATATACAACAGATTCACGGTTTTCTATTTCAAATTTAACTTTAAGCTTATCCATTAATTCCTTTATATCTATATTTTGTATATTTTCTTTTAAATTATTTAAATCAATTTCTTTTGCATTATTCATTAAAGCATATACTATACCTCTATATAAATTTCCACCATGCAAAATAATACTATTTGGAATATACTTTATTAGTTCTTTGCATATAGATGTTTTTCCACTTCCTACAAGACCTTCTATACCAATAACAATGTTGCTCATGTTTAATCTCATTCCTTCCTAGAGGCACAAATTGGGTTGGTTATTTTTGAACCATTAAGCACCTCCACATGTTTTTCAGTTTTAAATTATATCATAAATCATTTTAAATTTAAACATTTTTACAAAAGTACTTTTAAACATAAAACTATTATTAAACATTTTTGTGAGAATAAAATTAAAATTTTTGTACATAATTTTATTAAGATTGGAGGTGTTTCAATATGTCAGAAAACAGTAACAAAAAGAAAAATAGTAAAAAAGGAAATAGTAAAAGTAATGAACAAACATCAAACAATTCTAATCAATAATTATTTTACAAATTTGAATTAAATTGCTTAAATTTTTTATATAATTTAAGCAGATTATGCTACTATATCCAAAAGAAGAAAACATTCTAAAAATTAGAATGTTTTCTTCTTGATATTTAATTTTTCATATAAGTAAAATATCAAACATATTTTTTTGCTCAAAATTTATAATTTTAATTTTTTACATCCCTTTTAAGATGTAATCCATATAAATTATAATAATCTGTATAGTCAACCATATTTTCGTATGTAATTATATAATCTACGCCGGCGAAGTTTTTATAATTAGTTTTTGAATCGTCTATAACACTTTCTTGTCCACTTAATTTATACGCTGGAAGACATAATATTAAAATAAGATAAACAAAAATAGTAAAAAATAATAATTTTCTTTTAAAAAATTTTTTATTTCCTAATAATAAAATTATAAAAACATTAATAACTAACAAAATATAAAACCATATTGTTGGTGTTGCAGTATGAGTAACACCTTTTGAAAATAATTTTAAAATTAAAATCAATAATAAATTTATAAAAACAAGAAATCTAATAACTTTATTTAATGCTACAATTTTTCTATTATTGCTTACTTTTTTGTTATTAACTTTTTCATCTTTTAAATGTCTACTCAACTTTTAGTACCTCCAAAGTTTAATCTCTTGTTTTTATTGTATAGGAAAAATCGACTTTTTCTCTGAAATTCCAATAATTTTTAACGATTTTTCCTATACAACAAGGTTAATTTTCCTTGGGCTGTGCATATTTGCGAAGCAAAATGCACATGTGGACGTCGAAATCTTTGATTTCGTTAACGTCCAATTTTCTTATATTTTATTTAATAAAATCAACAAAATAAAATTTAATAATTATCAACAATTTGTATTATAACAAAAAATTTTAATTTTTACAATACTTTACAAAAAATTTTACAAATTTTAACTAAATACTTGGTCCTTCTTTATATTCTATTTCTCTAACCGGTTGATATGACCTAGTTTTGGGGTCCAACCTATATTCAATCTTTTTTCCATCTGCAATTAATCTTATATAATATTCTTCTGGCTGTCTTGACTTTTTTGTAGAATAAAAAGTTCTATCTTGTTTTTCATCAATACAGTATAGAACAAATTTCTCATAAAGGCTAACCAATTCAGATATTCCTAATTTCGATAAATCACCGAATTCTTTTAGAGCATCTAGTGTTACTTCTAATTTTTGCCTTTGCGTTAAATTACTTTTATCTAACCTATCTTTAAATAATCTCCAATAATCATTAGAATATCCTTTTTCATCTATATAACCTAATTGCGTATCTAATTCTCTAAGGGCTCTTATTGGAATTGATCCAATCCCAAAGTATGAAGTACTACATTTAAATTGAATATTTTTTAAATCTTGAGTTAAGTCTGTAATATGTCCTATGTTTTCTTCGTCTCTAAATATTAAATAACTGTGTTTTCCATCTTGCATAATCTCAGCTTCTATTCCAGCTTTTTTTAAGAGCTCTAAATATTGTTTATTTAATGTAGTACAAATAATAATATTAGGGTTACTATATGGCTTGTGTGAATAAATTGACATATTATCTTCTTCACCAAACATCATATATTCATATTCTCTATCATAATAACTTCTTTCTCCTAAAGCAAGATATAAAAATCTAGCTTTAGCAATATTATTCGGTAAATCTTTTGGCATTTGTGTTATAAAATCATCAAGCTTATTTATTTTCAATTTATTTAACCTTTCTACACTTTTTTATAGTGTTTAAATTATATTTAACCTTCTATATATTTTTTTAAAAATTTTCCTGTATAACTTCTATCATTTTTTATAATTTGTTCTGGTGTACCTACACCAACAATTTCTCCTCCGCCGTCTCCTCCTTCTGGACCTAAATCTATAATATAATCAGCAGTTTTAATCAAATCTAAATTATGTTCAATTACAATAATGCTGTTTCCAGTATCTACTAATCTTTGTAATATCTCTATTAATCTATGAACATCTGCTATATGAAGACCAGTTGTTGGTTCATCTAAAATATATAATGTTTTCCCAGTAGCTTTTTTAGAAAGCTCTGTCGCAAGTTTTATACGTTGTGCTTCTCCTCCTGATAGTGTTGTTGAAGGTTGTCCAAGTTTAATATAGCCAAGTCCTACATCATATAATGTTTGAATTTTATTTTTTATTCTTGGAAGGTTTTTAAAAAACTCCAATGCTTCTTCAACTGTCATATCAAGTACGTCAGATATTGTCTTTCCTTTATATTTAACTTCTAATGTTTCTTTATTGTACCTTTTCCCCTTACACACTTCACAAGGCACGTATATATCTGGCAAAAAGTGCATTTCTATTTTTATTATTCCATCACCATTACAAGCTTCACATCTTCCACCCTGTACATTAAAGCTAAATCTACCTTTGCTATAGCCTCTCATTTTAGCTTCATTTGTTCCGGCAAATAAATCACGTATAAAGTCAAACACTCCTGTATATGTTGCTGGATTAGAACGCGGTGTTCTTCCTATTGGTGATTGATCTATATTAATTATTTTATCAATGTTTTCTAACCCCTTAACTTCTTTACACTTTCCAGGCTTTTCATTTGATCCATTTAACTCTCTAGCTACTGTTTTATATAATATTTCATTTACTAGTGTACTCTTTCCAGAACCTGAAACACCTGTTACACAAATAAATTGTCCAAGTGGAAATTTAACATTAATATTTTTCAAATTATGCTCTGTAGCTCCTTTAATTTCTATTGATTTGCCATTTGATTTTCTTCTTTTTTTAGGAATAGGAATCTGTTTTCTTCCACTTAAGTACTGACCTGTAATTGAATCTTGAACAAGTTTTACTTCTTCAGCTGTTCCTTGCGCCATAACTTTTCCACCGTGTACTCCTGCACCAGGCCCAATATCTATTATTTGATCAGCAGCATACATAGTATCTTCATCATGCTCTACAACTAAAACAGTATTTCCTAAATCTCTTAAGTGTTTTAAAGTAGCTAATAATCTATCATTATCTCTTTGATGAAGTCCTATACTTGGCTCATCAAGAATATATAGAACTCCTGTTAAACCAGACCCTATTTGAGTAGCTAATCTAATACGTTGTGCTTCTCCTCCTGATAAAGTTCCTGCACTTCTTGATAATGTTAAGTATTCTAAACCAACATCTATTAAAAATTGTAGTCTTTTGTTTAATTCTTTAAATATTTGATCTGCAATCATTTTATCTTTATTGTTTAATTTTAAAGAATTTAGATAATCTTTTATTTTATTAATTGGCATATCAGTAAGTTCATTTATGTTTTTATCTCCAATTTTTACAGATAGACTTTCCTTTTTTAATCTTGCACCATGACATTCAGGACATGGAGATTCGCTCATATACATTTCGTAAAAAGTTCTCATACCTTGTGATTTAGTTTCATTATGACGTCTTTCAAGAGTAGGAAGTACTCCTTCAAACGGAGCTGTAAATCGTCTAGTTCCTGCAGATGATGTATACTCAAAATCTATTTTCTCGTCTCCAGTTCCATAAAGAATCTTTTCTAAAAAGTCTCGTGGCAACTTCTTTATGGGCACATCTTTAATTTCCACACCATAATGACGCGCAATGCTTTCAAAGTACATTTTTGCCATTGTATCACCACGTTTCATTACACTTGAACCAAATGCTTTAACACCATCATATAAGGTTTTATTCTTATCTGGAATTATTAAATCTTCATCCATTTTCATTAAATACCCAATACCTGTACAACTTGGACAAGCTCCAAATGGATTATTAAATGAAAACATTCTAGGGGTTAATTCATCAAAACTAATTCCACAGTCAGGACAAGCATAATTTTGACTAAAAAGCATTTCTTTCTTATGTGTAGCATCATCAATTATTACAATGTTATTTGCATGCTTTAATGCAGTTTCAACAGATTCTGTAAGTCTACTACGTATATCTTCTTTTATTATTAATCTATCAACTATTAATTCAACATTATGTTTCTTTTTCCTATCTATTTGTAAATCATCTGAAAGCTCAACAGTTTCCCCATCAACTCTAGCACGTACAAATCCCTCTTTTTGAAAATTTTCTAATAGTTTTACAAATTCACCTTTTCTGCCTCTTACAACAGGTGCTAAAACTTGAATTCTAGTTCCTTCTTCTAACTCTAATATACTGTCTATTATTTGATCGATTGTTTGCTTTTCAATCTTTTTTCCGCACTTTGGACAATAAGGCACACCAATTCTAGCATATAGTAAACGTATATAATCATATATTTCTGTAACTGTACCAACAGTTGATCTTGGATTTTTTGAAGTTGTTTTCTGGTCAATAGATATTGCTGGGGATAAACCATCTATAGATTCCACATCAGGTTTTTCCATTAATCCTAGGAATTGCCTTGCATATGCAGATAGACTTTCTACATATCTTCTTTGACCTTCTGCATATAATGTATCAAACGCAAGAGAAGATTTTCCTGAGCCTGAAAGTCCAGTTATTACAACTAATTTATCCCTTGGAATTTCTATATTTATATTTTTTAAATTATGCTCCTTTGCACCTTTTATCACTATTTTATCATTCATTTAAGTACCCCCGAGTTTTTAGTTGTTTATTCATTATTGAAAGTCTTCCATCCAAATGTACTTTCGTTTATTGTTGGTTTTGTTAATAATTAAATTAAAATCATATTAATTTTTTGTTAGATTGTTAATAATTTCATTAATAGTTTTTTCATCTAAAACAAAATTCGTATTAACAAAACCAATTTCTGGTCTAATTCCATCTTTATTATGAAAATCAGAACCAGCAGTTACAAATAAATTATGTTGTTTTGCAAATTCATTCCATTTTTTAGTTTCGTCAAATTTATTATTATCTCTATCTACATATAAATAATTAGCTTCTAATCCATCTGGTTGCATTTCTTTAACTAGATTTGAAATTTCTTCATCAGTTAAATTATCTTCATGAGCATATGCAACTGGATGTGCTAGAACTACTTTTCCACCAGCTTCTCTTATTATTTCAGCTGCTTCCTTTGGCGTTACAGTTTCTTTTTTTACATAAGCCGGACAATTTTCGTTCATTATTGTTTCAATAAACTCTCCCTTTCCTGGTATATGTCCAAATACTCTTAAAAGCTCATCTTTATTTTTATCATTATTTACTACATCTAAGGCAATATGTGCTTTAGTAACAGCATCTATTTTGTCAAGTTCTTCCACATTCAAAATATAGCCTAAATCGTCTAATTTTTTAGAAACATTATGTAAGTAATCGTGTCTAGCATTTCTTATTTTACTTAATCTTTCCTTAAAAACACTATCATTTATATCAATATTATATCCAAGTACATGAATTCCTACTTTACTATTTTTTGTTGATATTTCTACGCCTTCAATTATTTTTATATTTTTAGTTTTTGCATATTCAAATAATTCATCTGTATATGCAGATACTGTATCGTGGTCTGCAATTGAAATAGTAAAAACGCCATTATTGTATGCTTCATCTATTATTTCTTTAGGTGTAAATGCTCCATCTGATTCTGTTGTGTGTATGTGTAAATCAATTCTTTTTTTCATAATTATTTTTCACCCTTCTTTCTCCTTTTATAAACTTCTTTCTTCATCGCTATCATTTCTATTTTCTTTTGGTTGTAATTCATCACAGCTTGTTTTGTTTTCTTGTGATTGTAGTTCAGCACTATTAGCATTATTTCCTATTCGTGATATACTATCACTACTTTCATTATCTTCTTTTGATGATAATCTAGTACTCTTAGCATCTTTCCACGTGCTAATTCTATGCATAAATATATCTTCCAATTCTAAAGATTGAAATCTTCTAAAGTTTGCTGATGTAGCTGATTGCATTAAAAAATCATGTAGTTCCTCAGGAGTGTTCTCAGATACTACTCTTTTTCTACTTTCATCTAATGATGATTTTAATTCTTGTGGAAAATTAAAGTCTGTAAAAGCTGATAAATAATCATAAATAAAGTTATATGCTTCATCATCATATTGCCATTCTTTTCTATAAGACTTTGGCCAAATAGGTAGATATGGTCGTGAATCTTCTTGCTTTGCACGTTGCAATTCATCTGGCACTTGTTCTAATAATTTTTTAATCTTTGAATATTCAATTATATGTGAATCAATTGGCAAAAATATTTTTGGAAATTTTCCGTTTTTAATCATTTCAGCAACTTCACTTACATCATCTATTGAAGCAAGTGGTGCTTTATCTGATGTACTCATTTTATATTCATCAAGTAACCTAGTAAGCTCTTGTTGTGCTTGTTCAACTTTTCCATCTTCACATACAAGCCACATGTCAATATCAGGCAATCTGTTAATAAATTTTCTAGGTTTTAATTCCGGAATTACGTTAGGACAAGGTTTACAAATTCTTTTTAAGTCTGGCATATCATCATAATTTTGTTCTAAACATGATTTGCATTTCCATATTGATTTTTGTATAGGTTTTCCATCTCTTACTAATTGTCTATTATATCTAATTTGTTCTTCTATAACAGGCAACTCTCCCTCCAAATTTTCGTCCAATGCATAAAATGGATAACCTGTTCCAAAAGAACCTTTGCTAACACTCACCAATCTAGCAATTTGATTAAAAACATCAATGTTCCATATTAGATATCTTCTTTTTAATTCTGTATTAGTTCTTTCAAAAGTAGTAGATGCTCTTTCTACCTTTTCTGTCATATCTTTTATAGTATAATCTTCACTCATTTTTTATTTTCTCCTTATACAATATGTTTATTATTATAACATTTTTTGTTTATTAAAACAATAGTTTTTTATAATAAAACAAAACATTTGATTGCTTTACAATTAACATAATAATTAAAAATTATTTTACATTCCTTTTGTTTTGTGCTATAATATAAGCTACAGATGTTCAGATAGACTGTGGATTCACGGTCGAACATCCAAGTATCCATTCCTATTTAAGGAGGAAAAAATGCTGGAAAAGATGTCCATCATCGATCGACTCGAGATTTACGCCGCTGAAGGCGAGACCTCGGCTCCTCTCAAGCTGTGGGGAGCTCAGATCGACGACTTGCGAAAGGCTGGCTTCGAGGTGGAAGTTTTGAAGCCCACCGACCGTTATGGTGAGCACAACTGCACCATCTCGTGGGTTCACCCCACAGGCCGTGAAGCAAGCTACATGCTTGCTTTGAGCATCGACAGCCTCGGCACTCAGGCAAAAGAGTTTGCCAACAAGGCCAACGAGCGTACGGCTCGACTCAAAGAGCTTAGCGCCTATTTGTCTGAGAGCTTAAAGGTGCAGGAGTAGCACTCCTGCAAACAGTATCAACCAATCTTAGAAAGGATGTGATACAAACCCCTGTCCGTATTTCGGACAGGGGCTTTTTACATTATTATTTTTTAATTTGTATCTCACTTATAGCTCCACTTTTGTAAGCTTCTAAAAGTCTTTCCAAATCTGTAATTTGAGCCATAAGTTCTTTCCCTTTATCTGTATCTTTTATTCTTTTTCTTTCTACTTTTTCAACTATTTGTTTTTCTGAATGTAAGTCAGTTTCATTTATTATTGCATTTTCACGTGATGTAAATGGTTCATGAGCAACTAAAGTTAATCCATATGAACTATATCTTAAAGTATATCCAGCAATCCCTGTTGTTTTCTGATATGCTTTAGATAGACCACCATCTATTATAAATAATTTACCATTCGCTTTTATAGGGCTTTCACCTGTTTTAAATTTAACTGGTATATGTCCGCATATTATATGACCTTTTTCAGGATTTATTTCAAATTCTTTTAATACTTTCTCTGTTATATGTTCATCATTTTCAAAATTATAGAACGGATTTTTATTTTCTATCCATGTTTCTTTTTCTGCTAAGTAATATCTTTCGAATGTTTTCATTTTATCCTTACAGAATATTGGAGAATTTTTTCCACACCATAAATACCAAAGAAAATCTTTTCCATTTTCCTTTTTTTCTGAACCTTCAGGTTCAAAATATCCTTCTCTTGCAATCTTCTCCACATAATCTAAATAATCTCTTCCTTTTAATTCTCTGCCATTAACATTAACAGAAACAAATTCTCCAAACATACTCATTGGAACACACCCATGAATAAGAAGATTATCATTATATATTTTATATACATTACCTTTAGAATACAAAAATTGTATATGTCTTTGTAGTTTTTCACTATTCTTAAAGGATTTTACTAGTTTTCTAACTACTTCCGCTTCTTTTTCACTTAACTTATATGGGTCGTTTGGGTCAACAGTAGGAAAATAATTTTCCAATAAATTATATTCTTTACCTTCTATAGTAACTTTACCCTTTTTATAATTTATCTTATCTAATAATAATCTATCTTCCATATAATACTCTGGATGTCTTTTTATAATTTGTCCTTCTAGTTTAAATTGTATAATAGCTGCGGCTTGCTGAGTTTTTGCCATTATAATTTGGTCAAAATTGCTATCTTTTTCTCCTATATTTTTAGGTTTAAATATTTGTGAATCATAGTTTCCATACTCTTCCATTGAAAATTCTGTTATAGTTCTAATATTAATTCCATAACCCTCTTCTAATATGTCTAAATTATTATATCTAGCACAAATTCTTATAACATTAAAAATACAAGCCTTACTTCCCGCAGCTGCACCCATCCAAATAATATCATGGTTTCCCCACTCTATATCTATAGAATGATATTTCATAAGTTCATCTATAATTATATGTGGTCCTGGTCCTCTATCATAAATATCTCCAATTATATGTAAGTGATCAACTGCTAGTTGCTGAATCAAATTTGAAATTGCTATTATAAACGCATCAGCCCTGCCAAGTGTTATAATGCTGTCAATTATTTTATCATAATATACATCTTTATCATAACTGTTTTGGTTTGCATGTAATAGCTCATCTATTATATATTGATACTCTTTAGGAATAGCTTTTCTAACTTTAGACCTACTATATTTTGACCCAACCTCTTTACATATTTTAATTAATCTATATAAAGTTATTCTATAATATTCACTAATATTAGTAGTTTCTTTTTTTATAATTTCCAATTTTTCTTTTGGATAATATATTAATGTTGCAAGTTTTCTTCTTTCATCTTGTGTCATTGTATTTTTAAAAATATCATCTATTTTAGTTTTTATTACTCCAGATGCATTTTTTAGAATATGTAAAAATGATTCATACTCACCATGTAAATCACTTAAAAAATGCTCTGTTCCCTTTGGCAAATTGAGTATTGCTTCTAGATTAATTATCTCTGTACACACACTTTGTATAGTAGGAAATTTTTCAGATAAAATATTTAAATATTTTAGTTCTTCTTTACTGTATTCATTCATTTTTAAGATTTACTCCTTGCGTTATATATTTATTCTTATATCATATATTTACTCTCATCTACATATTTTATCATCAGTTTTTAAAAAAATTATGCTAATTTTCTTGCTTGTAAACTTTACATTATATAATCCAGTTAATTAAATACCTCTTTCAAGTTCTTTTATTTTATCCCTTAACTCTGCTGCTTTTTCAAACTCCATTTCAGCAGCATATTTAAGCATCTCATCAGTCAATTTGCTTATTACATCTTCTATTGTTTCATCTTTACTAATATTATATTTAGTTTCCGCTTCTTCAATAATACTTGCTTTAATAGAATCTCTTACAGACTTTTGTATTGTCTTTGGTGTTATACCATGTTTTTCATTATATTCCATTTGGATTTTTCTTCTTCTGTTTGTCTCAGATATTGCTTTTTCCATACTCTCAGTTAATTCATCTGCATACATTATAACTTTTCCATCAGTATTTCTTGCAGCACGTCCAATTGTTTGTATTAGTGAACGTTCTGAACGAAGAAATCCTTCTTTATCTGCATCAAGTATTGCAACTAATGATACTTCTGGTATATCTAGTCCTTCTCTTAAAAGGTTAATACCAACTAGTACATCAAATTCACCAAGTCTTAAAGAACGAATAATTTCCATTCTTTCTAAAGCTTTAATATCTGAGTGCATATATCTTACTTTAATATCTATTCCTGCTAAATATGCTGTTAAATCTTCTGCCATTTTCTTAGTCAATGTAGTAACTAACACTCTTTCATTTTTTTCTGTTCTCTCTCTTATTTGTTCAATTAAATCATCTATTTGATTTTCAACTGGTTTTACCTCTATCTTAGGATCTAAAAGACCTGTTGGACGTATTATTTGTTCTACTACATTATCTTTAGAATGTTCTTTTTCATAATCAGCAGGTGTAGCACTTACAAATATAACTTGATTTATCCTCTCTTCAAACTCATTGAATTTAAGTGGTCTATTATCAAATGCTGATGGTAGTCTAAATCCATATTTAACTAATGACTCCTTTCTCGCTCTATCCCCATTATACATTGCTCTTACTTGTGGAATCGTCGCATGCGATTCATCTATTAATAGTAAAAAGTCTTTTGGGAAATAGTCAAATAAAGTAAATGGTGCGCTACCAGGTTCTCTTCCACTAATATGTCTTGAATAGTTTTCTATTCCTTGACAAAATCCTGTTTCTTTCATCATCTCTATATCAAAATTTGTTCTTTCTTCTATTCTTTGAGCTTCAATTAATTTTCCATTATCCTTAAAATACTTAACTCTTTCTTTAAGTTCTTCTTCAATAGTTCCGGATTGCTCTTTCCATTTTATCAGAAGTAGTAACGTAGTGTGAATTTGGAAATATCATAACATGATTTCTAGTAGCAATTACTTTACCAGTTAATGGGTTTATTTCAGATATTTTCTCTATTTCATCTCCCC
Source organism: uncultured Clostridia bacterium (assembly GCA_944392465.1). GTDB lineage: Bacteria > Bacillota > Clostridia > TANB77 > CAG-508 > CALXVA01. The sequence goes on from CALXWR010000007.1 coordinate 21,447, forward strand.
AGAATTCAACCCTTATAGCACTTTCGCTTTCATCTGATGGGTATATTTCTAATATGTCTCCTTTAGCTCTAAAAGTACCTCTTTTAAAATCTAATTCATTTCTGCTATATTGCATAGTAACTAACTTTTTCATTATTTCGTTTCTTTCTTTTTTCATTCCTGGTCTTAGTGAAACAATCATATGTTCGTAATCAATAGGATCACCTAATCCATATATACATGATACTGATGCAACGATTATAACATCTCTAGTTTCAAATAAAGCTGCTGTTGCAGAATGACGTAACTTATCTATTTCGTCATTTATTGAAGCATCTTTTTCTATATAGGTATCAGATGAGGCAATATATGCTTCTGGTTGATAATAATCATAATATGACACAAAATACTCCACGTTGTTCTCTGGGAAGAATTCTTTGAACTCTGAATAGAGTTGTCCAGCTAGTGTTTTGTTATGTGCTAGCACCAATGTTGGCTTCTGAACTTGCTGTATTATGTTAGCCATCGTAAAGGTCTTTCCAGAGCCTGTAACACCTAGAAGTGTCTGATATTTCTTTCCTTGTTTAATTCCATCACTTAATTGTTTTATGGCAGCTGGTTGATCTCCAGTTGGCTTATATTCTGAATGTAATTTAAACATTTGTTTTCTCCTAATTTTATAAATTTTTATAATGATTTTTAGTCTACATAAATGTCATTTTGTGCAATTACACGAATTTGACTCACCTATTTTTTTCTGGCAAATTTTGTAGTTGCTGTCAAACAACTCTGCAATTACATTATATATTTTACTTAAATCAAACTAGCATCGTTCTAGGAAATTATAGCATAATTTAATACAAAAAACAAGATAGCCTAAATTGCTATCTTGTAAAACTATTTTATTTTTACTCCTAATAAATATAATAAATCCAATGCCTGCATTTGGTCTATTGTTGCACCTTTTATATCTTCTATTGAAATTACAATTTCTTCTATATTAGAATTAGATAAGTCTACATCTTTTAAACTTGTTTTAAAAAATTGGGCTTGCGATAAATCTACTTTCTTAAAATATACATTTTTTAATTTATTTTCTTGAAAATAGCAATGTCTTAGAGTTGTTTCTTCAAATAAAACTTTTTCTATACTTGCTAAAGATAAATTTATATATTTAGCATTTGTTCCTATAAAAGCAACATTATGCAATATACTATCTGCTAAATTTGCACCTTCTAACTTACAATTATTAAATTCACATCTAATAAAAGCAGAATTCATAAAAGAAGTATTTGAAAAATTGCAATTATTGAAAATAACGTCTTTGAATGTTGCTTTTTCCATTTTGCTATTTAATATAGAAATTTTATAAAATTTACAATATTCAAATTCTATATCATATAACTCAATTTCGGACTTTTCTTCACATTCAAAATACATTTTTTCTATTTTATCATTTTTGATGGCTGTATCTAACTTTTCATTTTGAAGATTATTAAAAAAGGCTTTTTGTGGTTTTAGTATATTCATTCCTATTTGTCTCCTCCTGAATGTATTCTATATTATTTATGTGATATCTATATGATATATTGAACTTTTAATTTCCACTATATGTATACCCGTGCCATTGGTCACTAAATGCATTATCTTGATTTACTTCATGATGAAATTTTTCTCCAGTATTTGTTGTAAACTCAATTGCATCATAATATTCGTAAGAATCTATTGCTTTTGTTGCTTTATATGTTCCTTCGCAGTCCATTTCTTTGTAAGGATATCCTCCTTCACAATTTGCTTTTATATGGCATGTTCCATCTGGTCTTATAGTTATTGTTCCATACATACTGCTATCCATACGCCATACATCTGATTTATATGTTCCATATTTTAATCTATGGCTTCCAACTTTAAATCCTTTTTTAGCTTCTTCCTCGGCTTTTCTTTTAGCCTCTTCTTCTGCTTTTTTCTTTTCTACCTCTTTTTGGGCTTCTTCCATTTCTTCTTGTTTATTAGTAATTTCTGTTTCCTTTTCTGTAACCGCTTCTTTAACTTCATCAGTTATAATCTGATCATTATTTTTATAATCATTTACAAGATTTTCAATTGCTTCTTTAAGTTCTTCTTCTATTAAATTAAAATCAAAATCAATAGAAGTATCTTCAATTTCAGGTTTTACAAATGTTTCATCAAATTTATCTATACTGATTTCTTCACCATCTACTGTTTCTACAGTTGTTTTATCATCATCTTTAATTGTATATTCCTTAGATAATGTATCTTCATCAAGTTCTTCACCAGTTGATTCTATTATCTTATTTTGGATAGGAGTATATTCTGTATTATTTTCTTCTTTAGAAACTACATACCAGTTATATTCCTTTTCTTCTATACTATAAAGCATTTCAACATCTGTTGGAAAATTATATGTCATTTCATGTATTGTACCATCATCTTTTATATAACATATATTTGAGTAATCTTCATCATCTTTTTCATAAGTTACTACCATTACTGGCTCTTCCTCTGTTTCAACGTCACAAAATTCTATTTTAGTTTTTGTACTATTATTAAATCCATATGCTTCTTTTTTACCTTCATCTTCTGCAATTGATTTTAAATATGTATAATATGTTTGTCCCCATGCAACATCTAATGGTTTTTCTAATTGTATTTTCTTATACAGAAAATATCCTCCAATAGATGCTCCTATTAATACAAGTACTACGATTATAATTATAGCTATTATTAATCCTTTTTTGCTTTTGGACTTTGTTTTTGCTTCTTCTTTTTTTGTATCTTCTATTTTTTGTGTATCGTTTCCTGTTTTTTCTTCTTTTACTTCTTCTGTTTCTGCCATTTCTTTTTTCTCTTCTTCCATTTTAACCTCCATTCTAATTATTAATTTATGAAGAATATTAATTCTTTTTATAATTTAATCATTACTTATATATCGTACTTTCACTATCTAAAATTTTTATTTAAAATAATATAAAATAAAATTATCCTTGATATTCGAAAGTTGAACTAGCGCCTGCTAATGTTCCAATTGAGTCATTACCATAAGATGTATAGTAAGCTGTTCCATTGTCTAACTCTAGCTCTATTACATTCATCCCTTGAAATTTTGTAACTTTAAATTTTCCATTTTCGTCTTTATGCATAGATTGATTGCTAGACTTTATAGAATATGTTCCATCTTGATTAAATTTAAATGTTAAAGTATAGCTTACAGGACGGTCTAATTTATCTGAATATTGTGATGTTGTTCCTTTATATGTACCATAATGTAATGTATAACTTCCTACTTTAAATGTAGTCTTATTTTCGGCTGTACTATCTTTTTTAGTTTCTTCTTGATATGTCCATACTTCATCTGTTTGTCCATTATAGAATGTATTGTTTCCAGATATACTATAACTATATGTTAAGTATGGTTTAGTTTTATCTACATTTTCTCCAATTGCAATCATCCATTCCCCACTAAAACCAATAGGTCCATTTTGTTTTTCCCATTCATCAATTTCGTTTTTATAATCATTGTAATTATATACAACATATTTACCATTTTCTAAATTTCTACTTTTTAATTCTGTTGATGTACATGAAGCGGTTCCATCAGCATTTAATATGTATTCTGTTCCATATTTGTCTTTATAACTACCAAATTGTAATGTGTAGTCTCCTGCTTTAATAAATCCTGTTTTACTTATTGCCTCTTCTGCAATTTGTACTAGTCCATTAACTTTATTTTGTACTTCTTCATTAATTTTATCTGATTCTTTATCATAATCACTTACTAATGAATTAATTTTATCAATTATGTCTTGTGCAACATAATCTACTATATCTATTTCTTGTTTATTATTCTCTTCTATATCTGGTTTTATAAATGTTTTATCAAATTCGGTTAATTCTACTTTGTTTCCATCTTCAAGTTCTACTTCTGTTTTATCATTTTTATCTAAAACATATTCTGGTTTTTCCTGATTTGTATTATTAATAATATTTGAAATATTAGTATATGATTCGGCATCAGCTGATTCATTGCGTAAATACCAATTGTATTCTTGTTTTTCTATATTATATAAATATTCAGCATCTTCATATTCTTGGTTTAAAATGCTTGCTACACTATTTTGGTCATTTATATAATATATATTTGTATAAGATTTATCATCTTTATCATATGACATAAGCATAACTGGCTCTACTTCTCCAGTTGTTTCAACAAATTGTAATTCTGCTTTTTCTACTCCACTTTGTAATCCGTATTTTTGCCTTTCTTCTTCATTAGTCTCCTCTAAACCTTTTTGTAAATATGCATAATATGTATCTCCCCATGTGCTTCCTGTTTTATTGTTATTTAAATATTTTATGCCAAAGAATATTATCGCACCAATTACTGCAATTATTACTATTATAACTAAAGTAATAATTAATCCTTTCTTACTTCCTTTTTCTGTTTTTACTTTGTCTTGTTTAACATCTTCCTGCTTTTGTGTCTCATTTTCTATTTTTTCCTCTGCTTTTGTATTTTTTTCTTCCATTCATTAATCCCCCTTTTGTTAATTTTTTCGAAATTATTATATCATATTAATTAATCAGTTAGTATATAATTATAAAATTTTTTTATTTTCATTAATTATATTAAATATAAATATTTTAATGAATTTTCTTGCAAATATTTTGTAAAATGATTTATTAAGATATTATCATACATTCATAATCATTAACACACTCTTCTCTTTCATATTTATATAATTTGTGATATAATAATACACATTACTAGTTGGTATATAGAAAAGGAGGCTCGATTGTGAGTACATACCAACATAGCACACCACAATTCATGAATAAACGTTCATGTGGTGTGTTCATGCCCATTTTTTCCTTGCCATCGCCGTATGGCATAGGAACTATGGGCACGGAAGCATTCAACTTCGTGGATTTTTTGGAAAGGAGCGGTGTTTCGTTTTGGCAGGTCTTGCCTCTGGGGCATACTGGTTTTGGCAACAGTCCTTACCAGTGTTTCTCTTCGGTTGCAGGCAATCCGTACTTCATTGATCTGGACATACTTGTTAGGATGAGTCTTATCCGTAAAGAAGATATTCCTGCATATCAGTCTTCTGACCCTTCTCGGGTTGATTACTCATTCGTTGAGTCGACAAAGATGCAGGTTCTTCGAAAGGCATTTCAGAATTCGTCTGACTGGAGCAAGCAAGTTCAGAAATTCTACAACAACAACCTTGACTGGCTACCTGACTACGCACTCTTCATGGCTTTGAAGGACTATTTTGATAAAAAGCCTATCTGGGAGTGGCCTGATTCTAAGGCTATTCAAAGAGAACCAGAAACTCTCAACCACTATAAGGCTTTGCTGAGCGAAGACATTAATTTCTATGTTTTCCTTCAGTACTTGTTCTCTACACAATGGTACGAGCTTAAAAGCTATGCCAACACTAAGGGAATACAAATTATTGGTGACATACCAATGTACCCATCGCCTGACAGCTGTGATGTTTGGCGTTCCCCTGAAATCTTTAAGGTTGACGAACATACCTTGAAGCCTACAGGCATAGCCGGTGTTCCACCTGATGCCTTTTCTGAAGATGGACAAGTCTGGGGTAACCCTGTCTACCTTTGGAACAGTATGAGAACCACTAACTACTCTTGGTGGGTTTGGAGATTGCGACACGCATTTGAACTTTTTGATGTTGTGCGCATCGACCACTTCCGTGCGTTTCAGGACTACTTCCAGATTCCTGCTGGTGAAACCACAGCCAAGAATGGCTTTTGGGTTGCAGGCCCTCGTATGGAGTTCTTCAATAGGCTCCGTTCTGAGTTTGGTGAGCTACCTCTCATATTGGAGGATCTCGGCATCATAGGTGATGATGTTCGCTCCCTTCGGGATGCGACTGGTTGTCCCGGAATGAAGGTCATGATTTTTGGCTTTAACTCTTGGGAAGACTGTGAACACGCACCTCACAACTGGGGAATCAATTGTGTTGGATATACTTCAACGCATGACAGTGCAACACTTGCAGAAACATATGATGGTCTGAGCAATGAAGATCGTCTGATTGCTAATGCATACCTGAACTTCCCATATAGCTCTGAGGAGTACAAACTCCACCAGGCTAGCACAGTTGTGTTTGCGTGTATCCGGTCTGCTCTTGCATCACACGCTAGGCTTGTGATTATCCCTATGGCTGATTTCTTGTCCTTGAAGGCTGATGGGCGTATCAACATTCCCAGCACGGTTGGTGATGTCAATTGGTCTTGGCGACTTAGTCCTCGAGATGTTCATCGCATGGACTGGCTTGCAAAGCACCTTGCCTTCCTGCTCCGCGTCTTTAGACGCACTCGGTACTAGCACATAATTCGAGCCTTCTTAAGGGGGGAGCGTAAATTTCTCCCCCCTTAAGAAGGAGGTGCTTATTAGCACCTCCTTGATTTATATATTAATTAGTTATTGTATTTATATTTTGCATCTACCTAGGCTTTATTTTCTAAAGTATAGATTATTTTACACTCTATTATTTTCTAAAAGCTTCACAATACATTAATATCTCAGTATTTTCTGCTGTCATTTTACTATTTTCAGCAGCTATTTTGTTTTGAGCTACACTTTCTTTAGTTGCACTTAATGTATCATATGAATTACTTAAAATTTCCTGTGTCATTCTATTACCTTCTTGAATTGCTAAGAATAATGCATATTGACCTTGCTTAATTTGATCAAGTGATACGAGAATATCCTCTAATCTACTAATAATAGTATTTTGTCTTACTTCATTTTCATATATATTATATGCACCTGTATAGCCATAAAGTGAACTACATCTTCCAGATTCAAAGTATTCTTGTATTGTTGTAACAGATACTAAATCTCTATATTTCTTATAAATAACATCCAATCCATATACTTTGCCTAAAACTCTTTCTGTTTCTTTTAGTTCTTTTATTAGTCCCGCTTCTTGTTTTTGTAGTTTCTTAACTCTTTCTGCTTTATTTAGATTTTCCTGCATTACACTATCATCTTGACTTTTTTGGGCTTTTTTAGTCCTAATCATACTTACAATAAATATTACAAAACAAACTACAAATGCTATAGCAAAAACACTTCCACCTACTATTGCACCCCATTTGATTCCAAATATGACTGCTTCCCAAAATCCTCCTGTAAATATAAATAAACAAGTTACTCCCATTATAACTTTTAACCAGAAATTTGTATCATTTACAAATAAAAGTTGATAAGCAAATGCAATACATGCTACAATTATTGCTGTATATTTAGCTATTTCAAAAGCTTTAACGATTGCATCTTTAAATGAAAAACCATATAATTTACTTGAAACACTTTGTATTTTATTCTCTTGTATTTTTGCTCTTATATTATTTAAAGCATTTTGTAAACTATATTTTCTTACTTCTAATTTTTTTGCCTTGTCTAAATATGTAACCATATCTTCTACAGGTATATCTTTTTTAGCTACTTTGTTGTTATTTACTTCTGCTACAATTTCTTGTTCTGGTGAAGCATTTACTACTATTGCCTGTTCATTTGAATTTTTATGTTTTCTTTTTTCTTTTTCTTGTGCATCTTCTATTTTGTTTACTTTTGTACCGCATTTGTTACAAAAGTTAGCATCATCTGCTAATTTAGTACCACATTTAACACAAAACATCTTTTTAATCCCCTTTTATTAAAATATAGAAAAATTATATAATTTATTTTTTTATATGTCAACTAACTTTATTCTGTTTTTATAGCTATCATTAGCTCATTATCGCCAACCACATATCTACTATTATTATATGTATACTTAGCGCCAGTAAAATATACATCATAACCTAAATCTTCTAATTGCCATTTAGCCATTTCAAGAAAATCATCTGTGTCATCATTCGATAAATTTTCTTTTACTCTTAATTCATAAAATGAAAATTTTAAAAATTTTCCTTGTTCTTCTACTTTCTTTTCTATATATTTTTTTACAAATTCTTCTTTCATCCTTTGTTTTCCTCCTTGTAAAATTTTTTAAATTGCATTTTTTATTATATCATTAAGTACATATGTTTGCAACACTTATCTGTTTTTTTATTAAATTTTTCTAAATTCCTTTGTTTTACATTATTCTACATAAAAAAACATATTTCATTGACTGTTTTTTTTAATATATGATATAATTTTAAAAAACATATGATAAGAGGTACTAAAATAATGAATAATGAAACAATTATGCAATACTTTGAATGGTATTTGCCTAATGATTATAGTTTATGGAAAAAAGTTTCAGCAGAAGCTCAAAATTTAAAAGAAATTGGTATTACTGCCTTATGGCTTCCACCAGCATATAAAGCATCTGATGGTAAAGATGGTGTTGGATATAGTGTTTATGATTTATATGATTTAGGCGAATTTAATCAAAAAGGTAGTATACCAACAAAATATGGTACAAAGGATGAATATTTAGAAGCCATACAAAAATTACATAAAAGCGGTATTAAAGCTTTTGCAGATATAGTTCTTAATCATAAGTTCGGAGCTGACGAGTTAGAACAAGTTATTGCAGTAGAAGATAATCCTCAAAATAGAAATAATCAAGTTTCTGCTCCAAAATTAATATCTGCATGGACTAAATACACCTTCCCAAATAGAGGCGACAAATACTCTTCTTTTAAATGGGATTGGACTCATTTTCATGGTGTTGATTGGGATGAAACTAGAAAGCAAAGTGCAATTTATAAGTTCTATGGAAAACATTGGGATAATGAAGTAGATAATGAAAATGGTAATTATGATTATTTAATGGGTGCAGATATAGATTTAAATAATTTAGATGTTGTAAATGAGCTTACTTATTGGGGAAAATGGTATGTTTCTTTTGCAGATTTAGATGGTTTTAGACTTGATGCTGTAAAGCATATTAGAGCAGATTTTTATAAAAATTGGCTTGTAGATATGAGAACTGAATACAAAGATAAAAATTTATTTGCTGTTGGTGAATATTGGTCCAGAGATATTAATAAATTAAACCATTATTTAGAAACTGTAGATAATAGTATGTGTTTATTTGATGTTCCTCTACATTATAATTTTTTAGATGCATCAAATAGTAGTGGTTTTTATGATATGAGAAATATACTAAATGGAAGTTTATTACAAGCTCACCCTGATAAAGCAATTACATTTGTTGATAATCATGATACTCAGCCTGGTCAAGCACTACAATCTTGGATTCCTGATTGGTTTAAGCCTCTTGCCTATTCTATTATACTTTTAAGAAACCAAGGTATACCTTGTGTATTTTATGGTGATTATTATGGAATACCACATGATTTTATAGATAGTAAAGCTAACTTTTTAAAACTTGCTATATATGTGCGTAAAAAGTTTGCATATGGAAATTTAAGAGATTATTTTGATGATTTTAATATTGTAGGTTGGACTCTAGATGGAGATGAGGAACATAAGAACTCTGGCTTAGCAGTTCTTTTAGCAGATGGTCCTGGTGGAAATAAAACAATGTATATTGGGCAAAAATTTGCTGGAAATACTTTTTATGATTGCACAGGTCATGTGAAGGAGAAAGTTACTATAGACGAAAGTGGAAATGGAAATTTTAAAGTTAATGGTGGCTCTGTTTCTATCTGGATATTATCATTATAAGAAAAGAATAGATAATTTATAAATTATCTATTCTTTTCTTATCTCTTTATTTATCTAGAGTATATTTTTCCTTTGAGTAAACTGTTTCCAAGAGATTCTCCTATTCCATTATTATCTCTTAATGAACCATCTTTTAAAATATCAAAATCAATTTCATCATTTATATTTTTTTCTGTTGTTCTACCTCCGTTTTGATGGTCAAGATACATTATTTTTGTATATGTACCTACTAATTTATCATCTTTTACTTCAAATGTACCTTCTTCAACGATTTGAGCAAAATTATTATATATAGTAATATTATTACCATTGATTTCTAAATATACATCTCCTTTAGAAAGTGCAACACTATCTGCTCCTACTTCCATATAATATATACCATTTTTTACTTTTTCTCTAGCAGCTTTTTTTCTAGCTTCTTCTTCTGCCTTTTTCTTTTCTATTTCTTTCTTTGCTTTTTCAATATCATCTAATTTATTTTGTACTTCTTCTAACTTTTGTTCCACTTTATTTTTTACTTCATCAGTAAGTATTGTATATACTTCTGTATAATTATGTACTGCATTTTCAATTATTTCTTTAGTTGTTTTTTCATCTAATTCAGTATTAAAATCTATTTTGTTATTTGTGGTTACATCTGGCTTTATAAAAGTTTCATCATATTTAGAAATTGTTATTTTATCACCATCTACTGTTTTTTGAGTTGTCTTCTCTCCTTTTTCAATTGTATACTCTGGAAGGTCTTTATCATCATCTATATTAACTATATTATATAAAGGTTCATAATTATCTTCTTCTTCGTCTTGTGTATGAACATATAAATGATATGATTTTTCTTTTATACTATATAATAATTCAATATCAGAAGGATCGTCTATTTTAATATAATTAACTGCGTTGTTGTTTATACTATAAATGTTGTTATATGTTTCGTCTTGTTTATTATATGTAACAATCATGACTGGCTCTTGTCTATCTTCTACTTGTATAAATTCAAGTTTTATGTTTTCCATTCCATCTTCAAAACCTATTTCTTCTTTAGATTTTGTTCCATCTATTGTCGCAGATTTCAAATAAGCATAATATGTTTCACCCCAAGAAACATCTATTGGTGATTTTAACTCCTTATATTTGTATAAAAAATAACCTCCAATACCTAGTGCAATTAAAATGAATAAAATAACAATTGTTATAATTATGTGCTTTTTCTTTGACTTTTTAGCTTTTGGTTCCTTGTTAGATTGTACTTTTTCATTTTTTTCTTTCTTGCCATCATTTTCAATTTTTTGTTCTAAAGCCTCTTGCTTTTGCATAGCAGTTTCTTGTTTTACTTCTTCTTGTTCTTCTTTTTTCTTTTCCATTTAAATCCCCCTATCTTTTCTGTTTATTATTCTTTTTTTCTTCCTCTTTTACTATCTGTTCAATTTTGCTATCTAATTCTTGTTCCATCTTATTAACTTTCATTTTCATTGCTTGTTCTTTTTTCTTTAACTTTTTAGTTTTTTTCTCTTTTCTTCTTTTTTCTGGTGATATTAAATCTCTTACTAATAAAATAAAAAGCATTATTATTCCTATAGTTATAATCAAATCAGCTATATTAAATATAGGAAAACTAAATAAAGTAATATTTAAATAATCTACTACATAGCCTCTCAATATTCTGTCTATAAAATTGCTAAATACTCCCGCTAATACAAGAATAAGTGATGTTGCATATATAAATTTTTTCTCATTGAAATAATGAATTATTGCTTTAACTAAAAAGCCGAGAATAACTGCTGTTACTGCCATTATAACTAATAAGTCACCATCAAATATGCCAAACAATATTCCATTATTTTGAAAATAATTAATGTTTAATACATTTGTTATTAGTGTAAAACTTTTTCCTGTAAATAAAAATTTTGCAACTTGATCTATAACAATAAATACTACACCTATTAATAGTAAAATAATTTTCTTTTTAGTTGTTCCATTTATCTTCTTCGTTTTCATATTGCTCATTCCTTCCTAAACAAAATTTAGTTAGAAAAGTTAATTATTTTATTATTTCATCAGCCAATTTTTTTAATTCTTCTATATTATTTTCATTCATCCTTGATTTAATTGTAACCATTGGCTCTGCTATTTCAATATTTTTCATTTCTCCTAAAATATTTTTTATAGTTCTTCCACTAGATGGTGCCCAAGAACCATTTTCTATTATTCCAACTTTTCTTCCTTGATAGTTTCTATCTTTTAAATATTCTAACAAATGAAACATTGGAGGAAATACTCCAGCATTATAGCTTGATGCTACAAATATTACATGTGAATATTTAAAACTATTTGCTACAGCTTCTGCCCAATCACATCTATCTAAATCATCTACTTTAGCCTCTATACCTTTTTGCTCTAGTATTTCTTTCATTTTATATGCCACTTTTAAACTATTACCATATATTGAAGCACATGGAATATAAACTCCTTCTTTTTCTGGTTTATAGCCTCCCCATGTGGCATATTTATCTATATAGTATGATAAATTTTCTTTTAGAATTGGTCCATGAAGCGGACATATTGTTTTTATATCCAATGTTTGTGCTTTAGCTAAAAGTGCTTGTGTTTGCATTCCAAATTTTCCAACTATTCCAAAATAATATCTTCTAGCTTCATCATCCCATTCCTCATCTATATCAAGTGAGCCAAATTTACCAAAGGCATCTGCACTAAACAATATTTTATCTGTTACATCATATGTAACCATTACTTCTGGCCAATGTACCATAGGAGCCATAAAAAATTGTAATTTATGTGTTCCTATATCTAAAGTATCTCCTTCTTTCACTAGTATTTTTCTGTTTTCAATATTATCTATATTAAAAAAATTACATAAAATATTAAAAGTGAATTGATTTCCTACAATTTTCATTTCTGGGTACTTTTCTGCAAGAGCACCAATATTATATGCATGGTCTGGTTCCATATGTGAAACTATTAAATAATCTATATTTTCTCCATTTAAACCATCTTCTAAGTTTTTAAACCATGTATCTGTAATAGCTTCATCTATTGTATCTATTACAGTATTTTTTTTATCTTTTATCAAATAAGAGTTATAACTCATACCATTTTTTAAAGCATATTGTCCTTCAAATAAATTAATTGAGTTATCACTTCCTCCTATATTTAAAACACTATTTGTAATATAATTCTCTTTCATTAGAAATCCTCCCATATTAATTTTACTAAATCATATCAAAAAACCAGTAATTTTTCAATTACCGGCTACATTATTTATTAAAAAATTTACTATCCTAAAGCTATATCTAATATCATCATAATCACAAATCCTAGTGCAACGCCTATTGTTCCAATGTTTGAATGTTCTCCTTCTTGAGCTTCTGGTATTAGTTCTTCAACTACAACATATATCATTGCTCCTGCTGCAAATGCTAGCAAATATGGTAATATTGGAGTAATTGAATTAGTAAATAGTATAGTAATAATTGCTGCTATTGGTTCTACTATTCCAGACAACATTCCATATAAAAATGCTTTTGGTTTAGATACTCCTTCGCTTTTTAGCGGCATTGATATAACTGCACCTTCTGGAAAGTTTTGTATTGCTATACCTATAGAAAGTGCAAGTGCTCCCATTAGTGACATTTCCGGATTTTGTGATAATACCCCTGCAAATACAACTCCTGTTGCCATTCCTTCTGGAATATTATGGAGTGTTACTGATAAAACTAACATTGTTGCATTTTTTAGTTTTGCCTTTATTCCTTCTGGCTTGTCCGATTTTAAGTGTAAATGTGGAATTATACTATCTAATATTAATAAAAATATAATGCCTAAAGAAAAACCTACTGCTGCCGGAATCCATCCTGTTTTTCCTTGACTTTCAGTCATACTAATTGCTGGGTCAAGAAGTGACCAAATAGAAGCGGAAATCATCACTCCTGCAGCAAATCCAAGCAATAATTTTTCTAATTTTTTATTAATCTTTTTTCTCATGAAAAATACCATTGCAGAGCCTAGAACAGTTCCTAAAAATGGTATTAAAAGCCCTGTTGCAGTATTTAACATTTTTCCATCTCCCTCATCTTTTAAATTACTTTTGTTTTTTTACAATTTTTTATATTCATTTGTTTTTTATCATTTCAAGAATATATTGTTTTAATGTTTCTACAATTTTATCTTGAGGTACTTTTTTTATAATTTCTCCCTTTTTAAAAAGCATACCTTCTTTAACACCACCAGCAATTCCAATATCTGCATTTTTCGCTTCTCCTGGTCCATTTACAACACAGCCCATTACAGCAACAGTAATGTCTGCTTCTATATTTTGCAAGAATTCCTCTACTTCCTTTGCCATTGGTATTAAATCTATTTGTGTTCTTCCACAAGTAGGACATGCAATTAAAGTTGGTGATTTTTTGTATAAATTACAATCTTTTAATATTTCTTTTGCAACCTTTATTTCCTTAATTGGGTCATCAGACAAAGAAACTCTTAAAGTATCTCCTATTCCTTCTCTTAGTAAAACTCCTAATCCAATACTTGATTTTATTGTACCACTAAATTCTGTACCTGCTTCTGTTATACCTATATGTAAAGGATATGTAAAACTATTTGATGCTTCTTCATAAGCTTCAATACATAAATCTAAGTCAGATGCTTTTAAAGATAAACATATATCATAGAAATCTAGTTTCTCCAAAATATCCACATGTCTTTTAGCACTTTCTACCATAGCCTTAGCAGTAGGTTTTCCACCATATTTTTCTAGTAAATCTTTTTCCAAAGAACCAGCATTAACACCAATTCTAATAGGAATATTTTTTTCTTTACAAGCCTCTACAACGGCTCTTACTTTATCTTCACTTCCTATATTTCCCGGATTAATACGTACTTTATCCACTCCAGATTTTATTGCTTCTAATGCAATTTTATAGTCAAAATGAATATCAGCAACTATAGGAATATGTATTTTCTCTTTTATTTGTTTTATAGCTTTTGCATCTTCTAAATCTAAACATGCAACTCTTATAATCTCACAACCAGCTTCTTCTAACTCTAGTATTTGAGTTACAGTTGATGTAATATCTTTAGTTTTAGTATTACACATAGATTGTATACTAACTTTATTTTGTCCTCCTATTTGTACGTTTCCACACATTATCTTTCTCGTATCAGTTCTCTTAATCAAATTAACACCTTTTAAATATAATACTACTATATTATAATTACCTTTCTTCATTAATTATTTTAATCCTAAATGTAGATATATATTATCACACTATAATAAAACTATCAACATTCCAAATTTAAAATGAAATAAATACTTAAAACAATAAAAATTAAAACGTCAATATTCCCAAATAAAATCTATATTATCCTAAAAAATCAACATATATATTTTCGAAAGTCTTGCAGTGAAGCTTGTCAGCGACCAAATGAGCCATGTAAATGGCGAATGCGAATTGGAGCAACCTAGCACAATTTTAAATCTATTTAAAATTGTGGTTAGATGGTTGCGACAGACAAGCCACAAAAGATTTAAGAAAATATATATGTTGATTTTGAATATTAATATTATTTAGTAAATTTCTTTATTTTGTACATGCAAACATTTACAAAACTTTTATCTAATAAAATTAGTAAATGTTGTTTCTTCTTGTTCTGGTGGATTTATCCCTCTATTTTTTCCAACCTCTATACATTTTAAGTAATAAGCCATATTTCTTCCAAGTATTCTCATTGCTTGCATTCCCTCTTCATCTTTTTTAACTTGTTCTGGTGTATTTCCATGTACCATATTCCAATACCTAGATGAAATAATTGGCATTTGTGTAATTCCAAAATATTTATTTAGTTGGTCATATGTGGCTGTAGTTCCAGCTCTTCTAGCAGAAATAACACATGCCGCTGGCTTAAACATAAATCTATCTCCTTTGCCTGATAAAGAAGCTGAATAAAATACTCTATCCATAAATGAAGTAATTGCACCAGTTGCACCTGCATAATGAACAGGTGACCCAAATATAAATCCATCTACATCTTTTGCTTTTTCCACAAACTCATTAACTACATCATCAAATACGCATTTGCCTGTTTTAGCACAAGTTTTACATGCTATACAACCAGAAATAGGTTTAACACCTAACCAAAATATTTCTGTTTCTATGTTTTCTTTATTTAACGCTTTTGCCACCTCTTCTAAGGCTGTATTAACACATCCATCTTTGTGTGGTCCACCATTAACTAATATAACTTTCATAACCTCAGACTCCTTTGCATTAATTATATACTTCACTTACTATCTTATGTTTTATAATAAAATAATATTAATAAAATATTTTTTACTCTATTTTTTTATTCTTAATGCTCTTAATGAGTTTAATATAGCTAAAACGGAAACACCCACATCTGCAAATACAGCTTGCCACATTGTGGACATTCCAAATGCTGTTAATATAAGTACTAAAATTTTTATAGAAATTGCAAAAACAATATTTTGTTTTACAATATTCATTGTTTTTTTAGATATTTGAATAGCATTTGAAATTTTAGATGGTTCATCAGTCATTATAACAATATCTGCAGCTTCTATTGCGGCATCAGAACCTAATCCCCCCATTGCAATACCTATATCTGAAATTGCTAATACAGGTGCGTCATTTAATCCATCACCAACAAAAGCAAGCTTGCCTTTTTCAGATTTTTGCTTCAAGAGTTCCTCTACTTTTTCCACTTTGTCATTTGGTAATAATTCAGAATAAACCTCATCCATTTTTAATTCTTTCGCAACATTTTCTCCTACATTTTTCCTATCGCCTGTTAACATTACTGTTTTCTTTATATTATATTTTTTTAATTCAGTAATAGCTTTTTTAGAATCTTTTTTTATTCTGTCAGCTATTACAATATAACCTGCAAACAAATTATTAACCGCAATATATATTATTGTACCAACATCATTACATTTAATATAATCTATATTTCTTTCTTGCATTAATTTTTCATTACCAACTAAAACTTCTTTTCCTTCAACATTTGCAATAACTCCCTTGCCAGATATTTCTGAAGCGTTTGTTATCTGCATATTGTCTATTTCTTTTCCATAAGCTTTTTTTAATGAAGTCGATATTGGATGGTTTGAAAAATTTTCAGCAAAAGCACTAAGTCTAATTAATTCTTCTTTAGACATATTATGAGGCTCTACTTTTTGTACTTCAAATACACCTTCTGTTAATGTTCCTGTTTTATCAAATACTACAATTTCAGTATTAGATAAAGCTTCTAAATAATTACTACCTTTAACAAGAATTCCTACTTTGGAAGATCCTCCAATTCCTCCAAAAAAGCCTAAAGGAATAGAAATCACAAGAGCACATGGGCAAGATACAACTAAAAATGTTAATGCTCTATATAGCCAATCAGTAAATGTTCCAAAATTTAATAAAAAAGGAGGAATTATTGCAAGTATTAATGCAATAAAGACTACTATTGGAGTATAATATTTTGCAAATTTTGTGATAAAGTTTTCAGATTTTGATTTTTTATTACTAGCATTTTCAACTAAATCTAATATTTTGCTAACAGTAGATTCTCCAAATTCCTTTGTAACTTCTATTTCTATTAGTCCGCTTATATTAACACATCCACTCAATACTTCATCCTTTTCTTTTATTTCTCTTGGAACAGGCTCGCCAGTTAACGCAGATGTATCAACCATTGAATATCCTTTTATTACAACTCCATCTAGCGGAATTTTTTCTCCAGGTTTTACTACAATTATTTCTCCTATTTGTACTTCTTTTGGATTAACCTTTTTTAATTCTCCATTACGTTTTACGTTAGCATAATCTGGCCTAATATCCATAAGACTAACAATTGATTTTCTAGATTTATCAACAGCATAATCTTGAAAAAGTTCTCCTACTTGATAAAATAGCATAACTGCAACAGCTTCAGGGAATTCACCTATGGCAAATGCACCTATAGTTGCAATAGACATAAGAAAGTTTTCATCAAAAACTTCTCCTTTTATCATATTTTTAAAAGCTTTAAATACGATTTCTAACCCTACAACAATATAACTCAGTACATATAATCCTTTATTAATCAATTCGTTTCCAAATGGAACAAACATAGCTATTAAAAATAACACTAAAGCTACAATTATTTTTATCCCGTCTTTTTTCATTGTTAAATCCTCCTTATTGTCTATGATTAATATGTTCAAGACCTAATTCAAATAATTTTTGTACATGGTCATCATCTAATGTATAATAAACTTCTTTTCCTTCTCGTCTACATTTAACAATTCCAGCTCTACGCAGAGTACTTAGTTGATGTGATATAGAAGATTTACTCATTCCTAATACATTTGCTATATCACATACACACATTTCGTTTTGGTCAAGTGCAAATAAAATCTTTGCTCTTGTTGTATCTCCTAATATTTTAAAAAATTCTGCTAATTTACTAAAAGTATATGAATCCGGCATTTTCTTTAAAGTATTATCAACTACTTCTTCATGTATTATATTACAATCACAAACAAATTCATTTTTTGACATTTTAACCTCCATTCAAGCAAATTAATGCTCTAACAAAAATTTTGCTATATAAACTCTATTCATTTAAAATAATTTCGAAGATTTAGAGTTGAGTAACTGTTCAACTTTATTATATTATAGTTGAATGTGTACTCAATTGTCAATAGTTTTTTATAAAAAAATTAACCCTTATTATTAATAATTGAAATCTAATAATAAGGGTTTTTTATATTATTTAATTATCTTTAATTTTGCTGTTATATTTATTTTACTATATCTTTTAAATCTATTGTATCACCTACTGGAGTCTCTATACCTATACAGAAGAAATAGTCCCCTGCATCTAAAATGTATGTGCTTGCAATATAATCTTTGTTGTTATACTGACTTGTATATTCATTTTCTATATAAAAATATTCATTATCATTTATTTTTTCAGATTTAATTTCTGTATCATCTTCTTGTAATACATATTTTTTTATAAATTCCTCTGTTGTAGTCTTACTACCGCCATATTGTGATTTACTTTCTGTAAACACTACAACCATTTTTTCAAAATCATCTGTTGATGCTACACAATCATATGAATTTAATGATCCATTAAAAAAATAATTCAACTCATCTGCAGTTAAAATTGCCATGTCATCTGGCATATCAATTTTTATATCTTTTATTCCTGTCTCATATACATTGTCTTGAAGTCTTGCTTCATCAAATTGTAAGCTCTCTATTGTATTTGAGTTTTGATTTTCTTCATCTCTATAATTTTGTGTAAATACAACTATTGAAGCTATTATAACTGCTACTATAACAATTATTACAAAAGTTTTAGCTCCAGAAAATCCATATCTATACCATGAGCTATTTTGAGCCTTTTCACAAAAATAATATTTGTTAGATTTTTTCTTAATTATTTGTTGTATATTTAAATATATAAAGATGCTCTCTGCTTTTTGGCTACCAAACTCTTTAATTAAGTCTTCCATAATTAAATCCTTGGTAATTGTATGATGTTTATCTAATGCATCATTTTTATCAAATATTTTTCTAACATTATCTATGTCTTGTTTTGAATAATCTTCATTACTTGCATCTTTAGCAAGTATTCTTATATCTTTATCTTCTATGCCTTCTCTTATTTGTTTATTTAGACTTACAATAATTCCTCCTATTACTATAATTCCAAATATTAATGCAATTACGTAATCAGTTAAGACTGTATTTAAAAACTCTTGATTTGAATATATAAATTGAAAGTTTTCAATATTTACAGGTAATCCTGATTTTACTAAATAGCTCATAGGTATAATTAATAACATAGCAATTGTTATAGCTATAAAAGAGGTTATTGATAAAATTATAGGCAATTTTTTGTTTATCTTAGCTTTAGTTATTTTATAGCCATAAAAACTTCCGGCTACTATAAATATTGCAAGTACAGCATAAATCACATTAAAGAATACATACGCAAGCACCCAAGGCAGTGAACCTATTAGAGCTCCAATTAAAGCTCCGATTACTCCAATTAAATATTTGTTTTTTGTTTTTTCTTCCATAAACTTCCTCCTATGTTTTTTATTTTTTTAATATATAAAATTATGAATTATATAATATTATTGGTGTTGATGTATCTATATAATTATATATTGTCTTTGCTGCAGAATATGGTAGATTAACACATCCATGAGATCCATTTGTTAGATAAATATTTCCACCAAAGCTTCCTCTCCATAATGCATCATGTAATCCAATGCCACCATTAAATGGCATCCAATAATTTACATGTGAAGAATATTTACTTCCATCCCCATTATAGCCTTCTAAATATGTATCTGTTGTTTTATAGGTTAAATAAAATATTCCTGGTGGTGTTGAATATCCTCCTGCTACATTTCCTGTAACACATGATGTACTAACAATACGTTTTCCATTAACATACATCCATACTTTTTGTCTAGATAAATCTATTTCAACATATGTATCTATATTTAAATAATCTGGTAAAGGATTATAAATAGGATCAAAAGTTATTTTTTCTCCTTTTACTAACTGTTCTTTAATCCTTTCCACTTCTTTGTCTGTATCTAAATCTGCATATGTAGCTCTACCAAAAGGTACTTTTATTTTTCCAAGTCCTGTTGCTTTAAATTCTGTAGAACTTAAAGTATATGAAGCTTTATCATTTAATTTTTCTACAAATTTAGGTACATTTCCATCTAAGTCTATATTATAAAAACCTTCTTCATTTCTATAAATCCAATCTTTCATAATATCTGCATCTAACACATATGTTTTATCATTAGATAATTTATATTCTATTCTTGATGATAAAACTTTATTTATATAATCTTTTTCCTTATTCAACTCTTCATTTGTAGATAAAATCTTAGGAGTAATATTTGTTATTTGTTTAAAGTCTATTACAGTATTCCCAGATTTTAAAGATTTTATCATATATTTATAAGCAGTATCCAAACTTAATTCATTTCCATATTTTTCTGGTTTAATTACTAATTGATTGTCTTTATTAAGCTCTAAATATGCATTTTCCGGCTTTCTAACATTAGTCTCATGAAATACTGATAAACTTAATAAATATTCTTTAACTTTATCTTCATTTAGTGTATATAAGTTTTCTATATTATATTCCTTTTCTTCTTCACCTTTTTGAGAATACATTATATTTTTTAATTCATCATCATTGTCAACTTTTAACTCAAAAAAAGCACCCAAGCATGTATATTCTTTGTCATCTGCAAATAATAACTTTATTTCTGAATTAGCCATATTTTGCTCTAATTTTTTTGCTGTAGAATTTAAATTTAAAAAAGAACATTCTACACCATTTATATAAGTTTTATATTGAAAACTATCTTTACTAAATTTTCTAATAAAAATAGCCACCAGAGCAATTACTATTATTGTGCATATAAATACAACTATTGTCAATACTTTTGCATTTTCACATTGTGTCTTTTTCATATTGTATTTCTCCTTTTTAGTATTATAAATTTACGTTTTCTATTATACCATAAATACAAAAAAAATAAATAATTATATCATATTTTGTCATAATTTGTTGTGATTTTTTTATCTTATTATTACATAATATTAGGCTAGTCAGCATATTAGAATAATTTACTGCATAAAAAAATAATCAAAATTTTAATTTTTGATTATCTTTCATAATATTATATGTTTTGGTATTTAATTATTTAAGTAAATCTATAAGCCGGGTTCTGTCTTGAATAGTCATCTATCTAGTACATATATTACTATATGCATCATGCCACCAATATAAGAAGTCTGACGAGCAGTCATTAACCTTCTTGGCTCGGTGTTGCTCCTGATGGGGTTTACATTGACCCAGTATGTCACCATACCAGCGGTAAGCTCTTACCTCACCTTTTCACCCTTACCTCAAAAAAGAGGCGGTTAT
>CALXWR010000008.1 GCA_944392465.1 uncultured Clostridia bacterium
AATCCTAAGTATTTAGTAATAGCTGCTGTTGTTGTTGTTTTACCATGGTCAACATGTCCGATTGTACCAATGTTAACATGTGGTTTTGTTCTTTCAAATTTAGCTTTAGCCATTTTTTAATCCTCCTTCAATTTTTAGAATACTTCTTTGTACTCTTTTATTATATTTTTAAAATTAAAATCTAAATTATTTTAACAACTGCATTTTATAACATTTATGTAAAAAATGCAAGTGTTTAAAAATTTTTTTATTCTTTTTGTTTATAGTGTGAAATAGAATTGTGTTTTGGCTAGGCAAACAAACAAGAAAACCAGAAGCGTACTTGGTGTACGCTGAGGATTTTCGCAGTGAAGTTTAACAACGCCAAAACCAATTATCTTTCACACTAGTCTTTTTTAGCACGACTAGCTACTATATTATCTAATATAGATTTTGGAACTTCTTCATAATGAGATGGTTCCATAGAATATGTTCCTCTACCTTGTGTTTTAGAACGAAGGTCTGTTGCATAACCAAACATTTCTGATAGTGGAATAAATGCTCTTATAACTTGGTTTCCACCTTCTGGTTCCATTCCTTCTAGTCTACCACGTCTAGAGTTTACATCTCCAATAACATCTCCCATGTATTCTTCTGGAACTGTTATTTCAACTCTCATAATAGGCTCTAAGATTACTGATTTAGCTTGTTTACATCCTTCTTTAAATGCCATTGAAGCTGCAATCTTGAATGCCATTTCTGAAGAGTCAACTTCGTGATATGAACCATCAACTAAAGTAGCTTTAAAATCTATAACTGGATATCCAGCAAGTACACCTGTTTCAGCTGCTTCTCTAATTCCTTCTTCAATAGGTTTGATATATTCTTTAGGAACAACACCACCAACGATCTTGCTCTCAAATTCAATACCTTTTCCTGCTTCTAGTGGTTCCATTTCTAGCCATACATGACCATATTGTCCACGTCCACCTGATTGACGAATGAATTTTCCTTCAACTTTAACTTTGTTTCTAATTGTTTCTTTATAAGAAACTTGTGGTTTACCAACTGTACATTCTACTTTGAATTCTCTTTTTAATCTATCTACTATGATATCTAAGTGAAGCTCACCCATACCTGCTATAACAGTTTGACCTGTTTCTTGATTTGTATATGTTTTAAATGTTGGGTCTTCCTCAGCAAGTTTAGCAAGAGCTATACTCATTTTTTCACTATTAGCCTTGTCTTTTGGCTCTATAGCAATATCTATAACTGGCTCTGGGAATTCCATAGATTCTAGTATAACTGGATGATTTGGATCGCAAAGTGTATCTCCTGTTGATACTTCTTTTAATCCAACTGCTGCTGCTATATCTCCTGCATATACTTTTTCTATATCTTGTCTATGGTTTGAATGCATTAATAGAATTCTTCCCATTCTATCTTTTTTACCTTTATTAGAATTTAAGATTGTAGATCCTGCATCTAATGTTCCTGAGTATACTCTAAAGAAACATAATTTTCCAACAAATGGGTCTGTTGCAATTTTAAATGCTAATGCAGCAAATGGTTCATCATCAGATGTTTTTCTTTCAACTTCTTCTCCATCTGGTGTAACACCTTTTATATTAGGTATATCAAGTGGAGATGGCATGAAGTCAACAATTGCATTTAACAATTCTTGAACACCTTTATTTTTATATGATGATCCACAACATACTGGAACTATTTTGTTATTAATTGTTCCTAATCTTAAACCTTTTTTGATTTCTTCATCTGATAATGTACCTTCTTCTAAGTACTTCATCATTAATTCATCATCTTGGTCTGCAGCTGCTTCTACCATTTTATTTCTATATTCTTCAGCTTGAGCTTTTAAATCTTCAGGAATTTCTCCTTCTTCTATAACTTTTCCAAGGTCATCTTTATGAATAAAAGCTCTCATTTTTATTAAATCTACAATTCCTTGGAAATTATCTTCAGCACCTATTGGCAATTGAATTGGAATAGCATTTGCATTCAATCTTTCTCTTAATTGACGAACGCAAAGCATAAAGTCTGCTCCTGTTATATCCATTTTATTTACATATACCATTCTTGGAACTTGGTATTTATCAGCTTGTCTCCAAACTGTTTCAGTTTGTGGTTGAACTCCACCTTTAGCTGCTAAAATTGTAACAGCACCGTCAAGAACTCTTAAAGATCTTTGAACTTCAACAGTAAAGTCAACGTGTCCTGGAGTATCGATAATATTAATTCTATTACCTAACCAATGGCAAGTTGTAGCAGCAGAAGTAATTGTAATACCTCTTTCTTGCTCTTGAACCATCCAGTCCATAGTAGCTTCACCTTCGTGAACTTCTCCTATCTTATGAGTTTTTCCTGTATAGAAAAGTATTCTCTCAGTTGTTGTTGTTTTTCCAGCATCTATATGAGCCACAATTCCTATATTTCTTGTTTTCTCCAAAGGAAACTCTCTTCCAGCCATTTTTATCCTCCTTTTAATTTTTTTAAACTCGAATTAAAAGCAATTATAACTAAGCGACCGAATTAAAATTTTTGAGATATTACATGTTGTACTATCAGAAAAAATTTTATGCGAAGGTCAACAAAGTTAGACATAACTTATAACACGAATGTAAATTTTAGTTAAAAGCAAGTACTACTAGGAAAGCAAGCTAAAAATTTTGAGATAATACGAGTTGTATATCGAAAAATTTTTAAGCGATGCTTGACAACGTAGGACGAAGCTTTTCACTAAAATTTTAGAATTTGTAGTGAGCAAAAGCCTTATTAGCTTCAGCCATTCTATGCATATCTTCTTTTTTCTTAAATGCTCCACCATTTCCTGCTACTGCATCCATGATTTCAGCTGCTAATTTTTGAGCCATTGTTTTTTCATGTCTATTTCTTGCATATGTAACTAACCATCTTAATCCTAGAGTTTGTCTTCTTTCTGGTCTTATTTCGATTGGAACTTGGTATGTTGCTCCACCGATTCTTCTTGCTTTAACTTCTAGAACAGGCATTACATTTTCAAGAGCTGCTTCGAATACTTCTAATGGATCTTTTTGTTCTTTTTCTTTTATAATGTTGAAAGCATCGTAAACAATTGATTGAGCAACTGTTTTTTTACCATCTAACATAACATTGTTGATTAATTTTGTAACAACTTTGCTATTGTATATTGGATCTGGTAAAACATCTCTTTTTGCTATATATCCTCTTCTTGGCACTATTCTTCACTCCTTTTCTTGATATTTTTTAATATCTTTTGGTATTTAAAAAAATACCTAAGTTACTCTGAAAAGATTTTTCTTTTCCGTATAGTGCTATATACTCTATTATAAATTTAAGCACCTTAAATTAGTAATTTCATATATGCACTGTTTCTATTATTTTACTATTTTTTAGGTTTCTTAGCCCCATACTTAGATCTACCTTGCATTCTGTCTTTAACTCCTGCTGTGTCTAATGTTCCTCTAATTATGTGATATCTAACACCTGGAAGATCTTTTACCCTTCCTCCTCTTATTAGAACAACACTATGTTCTTGTAAGTTGTGACCTATACCTGGAATATATGAAGTTACTTCATAACCATTTGATAGTCTAACTCTGGCAACTTTTCTTAATGCTGAGTTTGGCTTCTTTGGTGTTACTGTTTTTACAACTGTACAAACACCTCTTTTTTGTGGTGATCTCTTGTTAGTTAATTTTTTACTTCTAGAGTTGTATCCATGTTGCAATGCAGGTGCTGTTGATTTAGTTGTAGAAGTTTTTCTTCCTTTTCTTACTAATTGATTAATTGTTGGCACTTAAATTTCACCTCTTTTCTTTTATTAAATAAATCAAATAAATCGCTAGTTATTCTATTTTACACTAGCGTTAATATTTTATCATTGTTTTTCTTTTATGTCAATGTTTTTTTATGTTTTTTTACTGATATAATAACGTTTTTATTAACTTTGTAATATCTTTGTAACGCAACAGTAATATAATTGTAAAACTTACAATTATTGACTTTTCTCAACATTTATTATATAATATATATTGTAATTTTAAAATCGTATGAAGGGAGGAAATCTAAATTTATTTTAGATGCAATAAACTATGGATGAAAATGAAGAAATATTACACATAAATAAAGAAGATTTACAAGAAATGAGTGTTGATGAATTATTAGACTTAAAAATCGAACTTGATGATATGCTACGTGAAGTAGAAGAATTAATATCACAATGCGACGATATAATAAACGAGGAAGAAGAGGAGGTGTAAGATACATAATATCATAATATATATTATGTGCGAACTATGGAATTAAAGGATTTTAATAAAGATTACACAAAAACAAATGCTAAATCTGCAAAATTAAATGGAGATAGGGCTCAAAAAGTGCTTGCTGATTTAGCAAAACAATTAAGAGATGTATCAGATGCAATTTCATTTTTACAAATTAAGGAGAAAATAGCCACTAGAGATAAGGATAATGATACATTAAAAACTGTAAAAAAGGAACTTTCTGAAAAAAATAAAGAGGCAAATACCCTTAGAGCTAGATTAACAAAAGTTCAAACTGAAATGAAAAATGCTCGTGATGCTGTAGATAAATATTTAACTCAAATGCAAGACTTAGCTCAAAATAACCCAGAGTTACAATCACAGTTAGATTCAGCAATTAAAACAAAATTTGAAAGAGCAATAGCAAGAAATAACTCAGAAAAAAATGCTCTTACTCAAAAAGTTACGCCTTTAAAAATAATAAAAAATGCAGCAAATAAAGATCCACAAGTTTCACACATTCTTTATGGTATAGAAGAAGATACTAAGAACATAGAAATGCTTCAAGCAATTATGGCTAAAGGAAATAAATCTCCAGAAGATATAAAAGATTGCAAACAAAAAATAGATGCTTTTACAGCACAACGTGAAGCAAAAAGATCACAATTAGCAGGATATTTTAAAGGAACAATAAGTAGGGCAGATATTGATAAGATTACATACTTGTCAGAATTAAATAAAGAAATAAAAACTACTGATAGAAAAATAGCAGGTTTAGATAAACAATCAGCAAATTACCAAACTGCAATAAGAAATATAGAAGCAAAAACTAAAGCACCAGAACCAACTAAAACAGGTTTGCTTGACAGATTAAAACCAGGTCAAGGAGCTAAGCCTGTTGTACCAGGGCAACCAACACAAGGTTCAAGTGATGTGCCTGCAGTACAACCAAAATGGTGGCAATTTATTAAAAGATTTAAAAATTACCGTATAAAAAGAGCTGCCGAAAAAGCTGCTAAAAAGCAAGGAGATGCTCAATCAACTCCTGATCCAAATGATCCAACTCAAGTAGTTGATAAAAATGCATTTAAAGATTCTATGAAATATGATGTTGTTAGAGATTATAAAGAAAAATTAGAACAAGAATATTTAAGAACTGCAAAAGCACAAAATAAAGCAGAAAAGGAAAGTGCAGATGCAAAAGATGATCCAGATAAAACTCAACAACTTCCTAGAACAAAACAAAATGATGAGCTAGAATTATAATAAATTTTATTATTAATAATGATTTAATTAAATATATTTCAAAAATAAAAGCTTAATATATATTTTTGTATATCAAGCTTTTATTTTTATATTTATTATAATAATGCAATATTTAAAATTAAATTTATTGTTTTATTAAAAATAATATTATACTAATTTTTTGTTTAATGCTTCTATTGCCCTGTCTGCTAATTTTCCATATTTTAATTTTTTATCTTTTATTCTTTCTCCTAAATCTGGTAATATTCCGAAATTTGCATTCATTGGTTGAAAATTTTTATTTGGAGTAGAAATATATTTTGATAATGCACCTATCATTGTTTCTTCTGGAAAAATAATCTTATTATTTATATTACCATCCTGTTCTTCTTTTAAATTCTGTTCAAATTTTTGGTTAGTTTCTTCATCTTTAATTATTTCTTTCCCCCTATTTTTTTCTTCATACATAGAGATAGCATTTAGACTTGCAACTAAACCAGATGCAATTGATTCGACATATCCTTCCACTCCCGTAATTTGTCCTGCAAAAAATATATTATTATTTTTCTTTAAATTATATGTTTCATCTAATAACTCTGGTGAATTTATAAATGAGTTTCTATGCATTACTCCATATTTTGTAAAATCAGCATTTTGAAGCCCTGGTATCATACTGAACACTCTTTTTTGTTCTCCATATTTTAAATTTGTCTGAAAACCTACAATATTAAATAAATTTCCACTACTATTATCTTGCCTTAATTGAACAATTGCATATGGTCTTCTTCCTGTTCTTGGATCTGTAAATCCAACTGGTTTTAATGGTCCAAACCTTAAAGTGTCTATTCCTCTTTTTGCCATAACTTCTATAGGCATACATCCTTCAAATATTTCTCTTTTTTCAAAATTATGCAGTTCAACAACTTCAGCATTTACAAGTTCATTCCAAAATGCTTCATATTCTTCTTTATTCATAGGAAGATTTATATATGCATTTTCTTTTTCTTCTTTTATTCTTGCTTTCCATAATTCTAAATCTTCATCTCTACCACGTTCTTGTTTATACCTATCTCC
Organism: uncultured Clostridia bacterium; assembly: GCA_944392465.1. Taxonomy (GTDB): domain Bacteria; phylum Bacillota; class Clostridia; order TANB77; family CAG-508; genus CALXVA01. The sequence continues at coordinate 6,582 of CALXWR010000008.1, forward strand.
CCAAAAACCAATACTCATATCTATAGATTCTTTTTCAATTATGGGAGCTGCTGCATCATAAAAATGAAACCCTTCATTGCCTGTAAGTTCTTTTATTTCTTCTGATAAACTATCTGATGTAAGAGGACCTGTTGCAATAATTACAATTCCATCTTTTGAAAGTTCTTTTAATGAAACTTTTGGTAATTTATCATAAATTTTATTATCGGTTATGCTCTTCTCTTCTCTATTATCACTCTCTCCTACTTCTGCTCTTACAATTTCTACATTATCTAAACTTTCTATTTCTTTGGTAATTTTTTCTGCGAATTTTTCTCTATCAACTGCCAAAGCTTGTCCTGCAGGAACTGATACCTCATCTGCAGTTTTTATTAAAAGCGAATTTAATAAGCGTAATTCTTCTTTTAATAATCCACATGCATTTGTATGTAAATTTGATTTAAAAGAGTTACTACATACAATCTCTGCTAAATTTTTATTACTATGTGCTGGCGAAAATTTTACAGGCTTCATTTCATATAATTTTACTTTTATACCTCTTTTAGCTATTTGATAAGCCGCTTCTGTTCCTGCTAAACCTCCTCCTATAACTGTTATATATTCTTTCACTTTTACCTCCATACGAACAAATTTATTGAAATAATGCCATTATATCTTCTTTTGACAATTTATTAATAAATGTTGTCTCTGTAGAAAGCATTGTTTTTGCTAAATTTGCTTTTCTCTCTTGCAAATCATATATTTTTTCTTCAATAGAATCTTTTGTTATAAGTTTATAAACTTGCACATTCTTTTTCTGACCTATTCTATATGTTCTATCTGTAGCTTGATTTTCTGCAGACAAGTTCCACCATGGATCATAATGTATAACCATATCTGCACCAATTAAATTTAGTCCAGTTCCACCAGCTTTTAGTGAAATTAGAAAAACTTTTATTTCGTCATTGCTATTAAATTCATCTACTAATTTAATTCTATCTCCTACTTTTGTTTGTCCTGTTAATTTAAAATATTTAATATTTTCCTTTTTTAATTCTTTCTCTATTATCTCAAGCATACTAGAATATCCAGAAAATAATAATATTTTATGTCCAGAAAGAATTGCATCTTTTAAAAGTTCTATACATTGATTAAGTTTACTACTTTCTCCTTTATAGTTAGATATAAATAGTGAAGGATGACAACATATTTGTCTTAATCTCATCAATAAAGCTAAAATCTTTATTTGACTCTTTTCAAATCCATTATCTGCAATTTCTTGTTTTACTTCTTTTCTTGCATCAGACATATATGACAAATATAATTTTAATTGTTCTTCTTGCATCTCATTATTTAAAATAGTTATTGATTTATCTGGAAGCTCTGTTAAAACTTCTTTTTTGGTTCTACGTAAAATAAACGGTTCTATTAATGTTTTTAACTTTTTCATTGCTGTGCTATCATTATCTCTCACTATTGGCATTTCATAAAGTTCTTTAAATCTTTTATACCTAAATAAGTATCCAGGCATTATAAAATCAAAAATAGACCATAATTCAGATAATGAATTTTCTATAGGAGTTCCTGTTAATGCATATCTGGTTTCAGCTTCTATCACTTTGATTGCTCTGGCATTTTGTGTATTATTGTTTTTAATATATTGAGCTTCATCAGCAATTATATATTTAAAATTATATTTTTTTTCTTTATATATATCTATATCTCGCTTTAATAAATCATAAGATGTTATTATTAAATTATATTTATTAATTTTTTCAATTTGTTTTATTCTTTCTTCTGCATTTCCATGAATAACTAAAGTTTTTATTTTAGGTGCGAATTTATCAATTTCACTTTTCCAATTAAGAGATAAAGAACTTGGACATACTACTATACTTGGCTTTGCATCTTTGTTATCTTCTGTATATGATAATATAACTGCAAGTAATTGAATGGTTTTTCCAAGGCCCATATCATCTGCTAAAATTCCACCAAATCCGTATTTGTCTAAAATTTTTAACCATTTAAAACCAGTTTTTTGATAACTTCTTAGTTCAGATTTTAATCCGTTTTGGAAGTTCTATATCATCATCAAATTCTTTTTTAGATACTTGATTTACTATTTTTTTATAATCTTCGTCCTTTGTAATATCTGCATCTATATTCTGCAATATCTTATCCAAATACATACTTCTTGATATTGGTAATTTAAATTCTCCATTTTTTATTTCTTCATAACTTATATCTTCGCTTTCTATTAAACCTGAAATAAAATCCATTGTTTCATTTTCTTCAAGATTTAAGAAACTCCCGTCTTTTAGTCTGTGAAATTTTTTTCTTAATGTATATTTTTTCATTATGTTTTGAACTTCTTCTATATCAAATTCAATATTAGACAAATTTACTTCTAACAAATTATTCTCAATTTTTACTCCAATTGAACCTATTTTAGGTCTACGAATTTCTTTATTATTAAAATTATCTGTAGCTAAAATTTCAAATGTTTTCATATATTCTTCAATATCTTTTGTTAAGAAGTTATATATTTTTTCATCATCTGCAAGCACAAGTCTTGCCTTTTCAGTATCTAGCATAAAACCAGTATCTACCAATACATCTAAATATTCATTTTCTTTTGCAAAATCTCTTGCTATTTTTACTTCTACCTTTTTTAATGGATTAAATTCAGTATCACCATATACAAATCTAAGATCAGCAGTAATGTAATTATTTTCATCATAATCCAAATAAATTTTAACATATAAATCATCTGGTATATATTTATCTATTATTGCAGTATCTAATTTGTCTAATGAAATTTCTTTTTTTAATTTTGGATATATTAGAGAACAAAAATTAGGAAATTCTTCGCTTTTAAACCTTATGCTTGGTGTATAATTTTCTCTATATATATTTAATAATTTTAATGTTTTATTTTCGAATTCTTTATCACATCTGTATAAAGCTGTATTAGTTAATAAATATAAGTACTCTTTTCCATTTAATATTTCATATGAAAACACATCTATATTAGGAGTAATTACATAGTCTCCATTTTTCTCCTGTTCTATAGTAAATATAATATTTGGATTATTATCTGCAAATAAAACTTCATAATCTTCTGTATTAATTTTAAAAGAAATCTTTTGGTTTTTTAAAACATCAAAAATTTCATCTAATCCTGTATTAGATATTGTTATATGCTCATTACTCATAGTTCTCATATACTTACTATAGCTTCCAACTGTCTCATTAGCATATTTAATTATTTCTGCATATTTTAAAACAAAATCTAATAGAGGTCTACATTCTTCTTTAAAAGCATCTTTTGTATGCACAAATTCTAATTTGTTTCCATATTTATAATCATCGTGGTTTAACATTCTTTCAAAAAATTCTGGTAAATTTTTTATTTTATATAGTTGTGTATCTCCTATCTTAAAATCTGCTCTTAATGTTTTATTAAAAGTATCATATATTAATTTAGGTTCTACTGTTAAATTATTTACTTTGCTTTGAACTTTCTTTTCTTTTTCATTGCTATTATGATAAAATGTGTGTACAATTTGCTTAAGTATTCTATATTGTTCTTCATTTTTGTTCATATCGTAAATAACTCCTTCTCATTTTTACTAGTAAAAAATTATATCACAAAAAGACCTATTTTACAATAGGTCTTTTCTTGATTTTATCTAATAGAAAATCTCTTTATTATTTCTATTAGTAAATAGGTTGTATTTATTATTTTTTTGGTTTATTCCATGAAATAAAATCGCAAGATTTTGGATTATTTTCACAAATATAATATTTTTTATTTTTCTTTGATTTTCTTATTTGAATTTTTCCGCCACATTTTGGACAAGGCGTATCTATTGTTTCAACATATGGTTTAGCATTTTTACATTCTGGATATCCTGGACATGCCAAAAATTTTCCATATCTTCCATATTTTATTACCATCATTCTACCACATTTATCACATGGAACATCTGAAACTTCATCTTTTAATTCTACATGCTCTAAGTCTTTTTCTACTTTTTCCACTTCACTTTCAAAAGGTCCATAAAATGTTCTTATTACATCTTTCCAATTTTCTTTTCCTTCTGCTATTTCATCAAATTCATCTTCTATTTTTGCTGTAAATTCTACATTGATAATGTCTGGAAAGTTTTCTATAAGTAATTTATTTACTACTTTTCCAAGTTCAGTTGGAATTAATTGTTTCTGCTCTTTTTCTATATATCTTCTTTCTATGATTGTAGTAATCGTAGGAGAATAAGTACTAGGTCTTCCTATTCCTTTTTCTTCTAAAGCTTTTACCAAACTTGCTTCTGTATATCTTGGAGGTGGCTCGGTAAAGCTTTGTTTGGTTGTTATTTCTTTTTTTATTACCTCTTGATTTTCTTTTAATTCTGGTACAAAAGATTCTTCCTCTTCATCTTTTTTATTATCTAAAGTTTCTACATATAAAGTCATAAATCCTTTGAATTTTAATGATTGCCCTGTCGCTCTAAAATTATAATTGTTTACATCTATATTTGCAGAAATAGTATCAAATACTGCTGATTGCATCTGACTTGCTAAAAATCTATTATATATTAATTTATACAATTTGTATTGATCTTTTGTTAAACTATTTTTTACTTCTTCTGGATTTAAATCAATATATGTTGGACGTATAGCCTCGTGTGCATCTTGAGAATTTTGTTTTGTTTTATAATATCTATTTTCGTAATATTCTTCTCCATATCTACTTACAATTTCCTTTTTGGCTGCCATTCTAGCTTCTTCAGAAATTCTTGTAGAATCTGTTCTCATATATGTTATTAAACCAACTGTTCCTCTACCATCAACTTTTACCCCTTCATATAATCCTTGAGCAATAGACATAGTTCTTTTTAAAGTAAAACCTAACTTTCTTGAAGCCTCTTGTTGCATTGTACTGGTTGTAAATGGAGGAGCCGGGGTTCTTTTCTTTTCTCCTTTTTTTACTTCAGTTACAATGTATTTTCCTTTTTCTATGTTTTTTAAAATTTCTTTTACTTCTTCTTCAGAATGAATTTCTATTTTCTTCTTGTCTTTTCCATATAATCTAGCTACAAAAGTTTTATTTGAAACTTCATCTAAGAGTTTAGCAAATATATTCCAATATTCTTCTGGAATAAATTTCTCTATTTCTTCTTCTCGATCAACTATCAATTTTACAGCAACAGATTGGACTCTACCTGCTGATAAACCTCTTCTTACCTTTTTCCATAGTACTGGACTTATTTTGTATCCCACTATTCTATCTAATACACGTCTCGCCTGTTGAGCATTAGTTAAATTCATATCTATTTTTCTTGGTCTTTTTATAGAATTTTGAACTGTTTCTTTTGTAATTTCATTAAAAGTTACTCTGCAAACACTATCTTCTGGTATTTCTAAAATATGTGCCAAATGCCAAGCTATTGCTTCACCTTCACGGTCGGGGTCAGTTGCAAGATATATTTTTTTTGCTTTTTTTGCATCTGCTTTTAATGCTTTTATTAAATTACCTTTTCCTCTTATATTTATATATTGTGGTTCAAAGTCATGTTCTATATCAATTCCCATTTTTGATTTTGGCAAATCTCTAATATGACCCATTGATGCTACAACTTTTGTACTTCCTCCAAGGAATTTTTTTATTGTATTAGCTTTAGCAGGTGATTCCACTATTATTAATTTATCTGCCATTATTTATTTTAATGATAATACATTAAATATACTTTTACCTCTTACAAGATTTTAATATATTAAAAAATTATTATCATTTACTCCTTTCTATATTTCATAATTATTTAATACGATTTTTTTGCCCATCTTAGAAGTCTATATAGTATAATACCGTAATTTTTATATTTTGGCAAGTATTTAAATTATTTATTTAATCATTGACTTTTAAAGAAAATCCATTATACTCAAAATTAATATTAATTTATAAGGTAATAATATGCAACATAAACATCCTTTTTAGATAAAAATCAGTTTTGGATTAGTCCAAAACTGATATGTCTGAAATCACATCATCTACAGATATAGGTGTAACTTTATTTATCATTAAAATTTCTAATAATCTACTTATAGTGTTTTCTTCACTTGATATATTATTAACAATCTTAGTTTCTATATTAAATTCATCTTGGTTTACATCTCTCTTCAATACTTCAATTCCAAACTTTTTATCATCTTTTTTGGTTACATTATTTGTTTTATAATATTCTAATTCTATTTTTTCATCATCGCTTATATCTTCTGAGTCAGAACTATCTATTGTTGCTTTTCCAAAAAAACTCTTTGAGTATTCCATTAAAACTTCCTCCTTTCTTCGCGTACTTTTTAATATATACCAAAGAGTAAGAAATAGCAAGCAAATTCGTATGCACCGTTTCGACAAAAAACGACATTTGTATTTTTATGTAATAGAATTCTTCTCATTTATTATTAAAAAAATCGAGGTCAACTTCGTAAAAAGCTACCTCAATATTAAATGTTAAGTTTAATTTATCTTATTTTAATAATCCTTGTATCTCATCATATATTTTTTCTTCTACATCTGGTATATATTTTTTCAAAGCCATTTCTGACATATTTTTTAATTCTTCCTTATTTTGTACTATTCTTAATATAGTTCTACTTAATATTTCTGAATTTAAATCTTTATCTAAAATAATCTTTGCTGCTCCTGCACTTTCAAGAACTTTTGCATTATACTCTTGATGGTTTTCAGTTGCATATGGATATGGAATAAATATTGCAGGCTTTCCAGTACAAGCAATTTCTGTTATAGTCATTGCACCACTTCTACAAATTACTAAATCACTTGCATTCATTACTTCTTCCATATTATATATGTATGGAACAATTTTTACATTTTCTATATTATTTATATCCATATTAAGTTCTTCTAATTTTTCTTGTATTTTTTTGTATTGCTCTGGTCCTGCTGCCCATATTATTTGATAATCCTTATTCTTTTTATTAACTATTATTTCTATTAAGCTTCTATTTATACTTCTTGCTCCTTGACTTCCACCAAAAGCAAGAACTGTAAACATTTCTTTATTTAGACCTAAATCTGTTTTAATTTTTCTTTTTTCATTTTCTGTTAATTCAATCCTTTTTATTTTAATCGGATTTCCTGTAACAATTACATTATTAGCATCTTTTAATCTATCCTTTGCCTCTTTAAAGCCAACTAAAATTTTATCAGCTTTCTTTTTAAATAGTTTTACTGCAATTCCTGGGAATGCATTACTTTCATGTAAAACTACTGGAATATTTAATTTTTTTGCTGCAATAACTACTGGTACACAAATATACCCCCCGGTTCCTATTACCACATCCGGCTTTTCTTCTTCCAATATTTTTTTTGCAACATTAATTGATTTATATGTAGCATATAAATTTTTAAAGTTTTGTATTGTCAGTTTTCTTTGAATTCCATATGCATCTATTCTTTTCAATTCATATCCTGCTCTTGGTACTAAGTCATTTTCTAGTCCTCTATCAGTTCCAATAAATACTACTTTAGAATCAGGTTCTTTTTCCATTATTTTATTTGCAATAGCTATACCAGGATTTATATGTCCGCCTGTTCCAGCTGCCGCAATTATAACTCTCATTTATTCTTCAACTCCTTATACTTTTGATCTTGACTTTGATATGTTAAGCAATATTCCACACATTCCCAGAAGTATAATCAAAGCTGTACCTCCAGCACTAAAGAATGGTAATGACATACCTGTATTTGGTATTGTATTTGTTACAACTCCTATATTAATTACAACTTGAATCATTACTAGTGCAGTAATTCCTGTTGCTAACAAACTTCCAAACATATCAGGAGCTTTCATTGCAATTAGTATTCCTCTCCAAATAAATAAAGCAAACAATATAATTACAACTATGCATCCTATGAATCCTAATTCTTCTGCCAATATTGAGAAAATAAAGTCGTTTTGAGGTTCTGAAACATATAAGTATTTTTGTTTACTTTCTCCTAGGCCAACTCCAAATAAACCCCCTGAACCAATTGCATACAGACTTTGAATAGTTTGCCAACCTGTTCCTGTTGGGTCCTGCCATGGATCCATATAATTTAATATTCTTCCTAACCTAAAGTTTGCATCTCCTGCTGACTGTCCTGCCGACGATAAATATGCCAACAATGCAGCAATACCTCCACCACCAACAGCACCTCCACAAACTATAAAATAAAATAATCTACATCCTGCCATTAACATCATAATAAATGTTATAGCACTCATTACTATACCAACACTTAAATGATTTTGTATAAACAAAGCTATTGCTACTGGTGGAATTAAAAATGCTAATGGTTTTAAAAATCCTTTTACAAAACTTCTTAATTCATTTTTATGATCAGTTAAATAACCTGCATAAAAAACAATCATACCTATTTTAGTAAATTCTGATGGTTGAAATTGAGTAAATCCTAAATTAATCCATCTCCTTGCTCCTCCACCTTCAGTTCCTAATCCAGGTATTAAAACTAGTAACAATACTCCTATAGATCCCCAATAGATTAGCCAATAAAACTTTTTATATACTCTATAATCTATTTTAGATATAAACCACATACCAACTAAGCCTATTACAGCAAATATTATTTGTTTTGTAACATATGTATAACTGTCTCCCGTTTCAGCTAAGGCAGATGGAGCACTTGCTGATAATATCATTACAATTCCAAATGATAAAAGTATTAGTATGATTATGACAAGTATAAAATCCACTTGGTTTCTTTTAGTTTTATAGACACTTTTTTTTGCTCTATTCTGCATTTTGCTTATCAACCCTTTCCAAAGTGCAAAATTTTATTCCTTAAAGTTCATTATAAAATTCTTTTGTTATTATTATTTATGTCATTCTATATAGCAAATAATCCTATCACACAAAACATTAAAGTAATAAGACTAAATACTGTTACAATTTTATTTTCTTTCCAACCTGAAAGTTCAAAATGATGATGAATTGGAGTCATTTTAAATATTCTATTTCCAGTTTTTTTAAAGTATGCTACTTGTATCATAACAGATAATGTTTCTATAATTGGTATAATAGCTATAAGCAATAATATTAATGGCATTTTTAGATAAATTGCTAAACCTGCAATAGCTCCTCCAAGCATTAATGATCCAGTATCTCCCATCATAACTTTAGCAGGATTTAAATTAAATAATAAAAATCCTAAACAAGCTCCTATTAATATAGCGCCAACTGCTGTAACTTCCTTTACTCCAATTAAAATTGAAATTACTGTTAAGCATGTAAGTATTATTGTTGTTACACTTGTAGATAGCCCATCAATTCCATCTGTTAAATTAATTGCATTTGTTGTAGCAAGCATAACCAAAACCGCAAATGGTATATAAAACCATAACGGTAAATTAATATATTCTTTTAGAAAAGGTATATAGATTTCTGTTCCTATATTAAACACTTTAACCAATACTATTGTATATGCAACTGCAACTATTAATAAACCAAGCATTTTGGCTTTAGGACTAAGCCCCTTTGTGTTTTTTAATACTAATTTTTTAAAATCATCTATAAATCCTATAATTCCAAAACCAACAGCCACACCAATTAATGGTAGGATAGCTTTTGCAGTTTCAGCTTGATCTATCCTGTAATCTAGAAACACAAATGCTCCTACAATTATTAATGTAAATATCATTATTATACCACCCATTGTCGGTGTTCCTTGCTTTTTTAAATGTGACTGAGGACCTTCTGTTCTTTCTATTTGACCCACTTTTAATTTTCTTAAAATTGGTACAATTATCAATGCTAATACTACACTAATCGCAAAAGACAGTAGTAATATTTTATTTTGATATTGCATATTCATTTAATTTCCTCCTTAGTTATTATCCTTATTTTTTTTGTTTTCTACCATTTCATCAATTATTGAATTTACTATTTCATTTTCATCAAATGGGTATCTAACTTTATTTATTTCTTGATATTGTTCATGCCCTTTTCCAGCTAATACTATAATGTCTCTTTTATTTGCCATAGAAATTGCTTTTTTAATTGCCTCTTTTCTATTAACAATAACTTCGTATTTTCCTTTTGTTTTCTTTATTCCCTCTTCTATATTTTCAACAATATTTTGAGGATCTTCTGTTCTTGGATTATCAGATGTTATAATTGTATAATCTGCTACTCTTCCAGAAACTTCACCCATTACAGGTCTTTTATGCTTATCTCTATCTCCCCCACATCCAAATACACTTATAACTCTTCCTCTTGTATATATTTTTACTGTAGCAAGTATTTTTTCTAGACTTTCTGGAGTATGTGCATAATCAATCATTATAGTTAATCCTAATTTATTGTCTACAAGCTCGCTTCTACCAGGTACTCTTATATGTACTAATGCTTCTTTAATATTTTCAGCACTACATCCTAGTTCCATTGCCACAGCTATTGCTGCCACAGCGTTATATACGCTAAATCTTCCAGGTATAGAAACTTTAATTCTTTCATTTCTATCATTAATTTTAACCTTAAAATCAACATATTGATTTGTCACTGTAATATCTTTTGCAAGTATATTACAATTATTATCTATTCCAAAAGTTGTGAATTTACATTCTGATACTATTTTAGGCACCATTGCAGAATATACATCATCAGCATTTATGAAACCTTTTTTACACATTTTAAACAATTTTACTTTTGAATTAAAATAATCTTCCATACTATCATGCTCTTTTGCACTAATATGGTCTTCTGCAAAGTTTGTAAAAATTCCTATATCAAAGTCACATCCCGCCACCCTATCTAGTTTTAAACTCTGAGATGAAACTTCCATTACAACTACTTCACATTTTTCCTTTAGCATAATACTAAAAATTTCTTGTATTTTTAGACTTTCTGGAGTAGTATTTTCATTATCTGCAATTTTTTTATCTCCAACATATGACGCTACTGTTCCTATTAACCCAACTTTTATTCCTTGCTTTTGTAAAATATCTCTTATCATATATGTAGTTGTAGTTTTTCCTTTTGTTCCTGTTACCCCAATAAGTTTAAACTTTCTTGATGGATTGCTGTAAAAATTACAAGAAGCTATAGCTAATGCATATCTTGTATTTGGAGATAATACTAGAGTAACGTTATCTGGAATTTCCTTAATTAAATCTTTATCTATTTGATCTTCTTGAGCTAAAATAGCTATTGCCCCATTTTCTATAGCTTCTTTTATATGTTTGTGTCCATCATCGTCAAACCCTTTAATAGCTACAAAAAGATCTTTTTCACCTACTTTTTTAGAATTATTAGTAAGATTATTTACTTCTATGTCTATGCTTCCTTTAACTTTTAAATTATCTAATCTTGCCAATATGGTCTTTAATTCCATAAAAAAATTTGCCCCTTTCTTTTTTATTACAATATGCCTTTTACATTATATAACTAAAATCCTTTTTTGTATATAGTTTGACATTTTTTCTTTTTATTTTTCACACTCTATAATTATTTTACTTCCTTTATTAACTTTCATTCCTTCTATAGGCACTTGCGAAATTATCTTTTTATCTGAAATATCTTCTTCTGTTTCTTCATATTTTATATCTAAGTTTTGTTCTTTTAATTTATCTTTTGCCTCTTTAACTGTTAGTCCTACTATATTAGGCACATTAACTTCTTCTTGTATACTAATTTCTTCAGTTTCTTCCTTCTGAACTTCTAAGTAAGGAAGAACTTCTCCTAATACTTGAGAACCAATTGGAGCAGCAACACCACCTCCTTGATGCCCTCCTTCTCCTGTAGGATTATATAGTGTAATTAGAATTACTACTTCTGGATCTGAAACTGGTGCAACTCCAACAAAAGATGTAACATATTTTCCAGTATTTACTCCATCTTCAGAAGTTCCTGTTTTTCCTCCAATTGAATAACCTTGAACTTGTGCATTCTTTCCTGTTCCTTCTGCTACTACAGACCCCATCATACTTAGTACACCTTCTGCTGTTTCTTTTGATATTACATTTTCAGTTTTTTCTGATGGTATATCTTTTATTTCTCCTGTAGTACTATTTATAATTTTTTTTACAATTCTAGGTTTTACATATGTACCTTTATTTGCAATGGTACTAACAGCTGTAATCATTTGAATTGGTGTGATTTCAAATCTTTGACCAAAAGAAATTGTTGCAAGCTCCACAGGTCCTACCTTATCTTCTTTTAAGAAAATACTTCCCGCTTCTCCTGGCAAATCAATTCCTGTTTTTCTAAGCAAACCAAATTTTTCTAAATAGTCATAGTATTTGTTTACTCCAATTTCTTGCCCTAATCCTATAAACACAGGATTACAAGAATTCATTAATGCCTGCCTTAAACTTTCACTACCATGTGGTCTATAATATCTCCAACAACTTATTCTAACACCTGCTATTGTAATTCCTCCAGTACAGCAAAATTCTCCCTCCTTATCTGTAGTTGTTATACCTTCTTCCAATGCAGCAGAAGAAGTAACAAGTTTAAAAGTTGAGCCTGGCTCATATGTATCAGTTACTGCTTTATTTCTCCATAATTTTTGCATTTCTTTTATTTGATCTGTTTCAGACATATTTTCCCAATTAGGTTTTAATTCTTCAATTGTTGTTTCATATGGTTCGTTCAAATTATAATTTGGATACCCTGCCATTGCCAAAATATCACCAGTTTTAGGATTCATAATAATTATATTTCCACCATCTGTACACTTATTATCTATGCATGCTTCTTTTAAATATTTTTCAGCAATCCCTTGAATGGTTAGATCAATACTTAAAACCAAATCATTTCCATCAATTGCAGAAATATAATTTTCTCCTTCATTTTCTATCTCTCCACCTTGTGCATCTGTTACTTTTGTTATTCTTCCTTTTTCTCCTTTTAATTCTTTTTCATATATAGCTTCAATTCCATCTAAGCCCTGATTATCATAACCGCAAAATCCTATAACTTGTGAAGCAAGTGTATTATATGGATAATACCTTTTTGTATCTTCATCAATGTTTATTCCTACATCAATTCCATTATTAGACATCCATTTTCTTAACTCATCTGCTTTTTCCTTTTCAACTTTTCTTGCTATTGTTTCAATTGACGTTTTTTTATTAACCTTTTTTAACACTTCATCATATTCTAATTCAAATATATTACTTAATGCTTCTGCTACCTTTTCTTTATTTTCCTTTGAAATATTAACGGGATTTACTGTTATAGTATTTACTGTACTACTTACAGCTAATATGTTTGTTCCTGTTGCATCATATATTGTTCCTCTTCTTGGATTTATAGTCCTATCTAAACTTTGTTGCTCAAGAGCCATTTCTTTGAGCCAATCTCCCATTACAAATTGAATCCACCCAATTCTTACTATAAAAAGAATAGCTATTAAAATCACTATAAATATCCATAATTTCATTCTTTTTCTTCTTGTTATTTCTCCATATTTTTCATCTACTTCTTCTTTATTTTTTTTTACTTCTTTCTTAAAGTTTTTATTTTTTCTGTTTTCTAACTTCTTTTTTAATTTTTCTATATTTTCAATATTATTTCTATCTTCTTTTGCTTTTTTAATTAATTTATTTCTAAAACTATTTGTATTTGTTTTTTTCATAACATTCTCCTAACAATTATTATCTATAAAATAATTGTATTCAAGCAAAATAAAAAAAGACTAAAATATACTTAAATATATATTCTAATCTTTATTTTCCTAATAAAGTATTTAAAATTTTGGTAAACCAATTTTGATTATCATCAATTACAACTTTTTCACTTGCAGGTTCAACATAATCTTTTTTATCTAAACTAACATATACTTTTTGACTATTATCTAATTTTTGCATTCCAAGCTTTTTTTCTGCAATTTTTTGAATGTTTGTTAGATTTAAATTGTTTTCCAAATTAACTTTTAATTGTTCATTTTGTTTCTGTATTGAAGCTAAATCAGTTTTTAAATGTTCATTTTCATTAAAACTTTCATTTATTAATGAATTTCTATAACTTATAACAAACAAACTAGCAAAAATAACTAAAACATAAAACACAACCTTAACATGAGACTTCAACTGTTTTTTTGGTTTTGCATTAGTATTTTTTTTCTTAAGTGTAGATGTCTTTTTTCTTGAATAAGGTTCTTTAATTGGTTCATATTCTGGCTGTAGTTTTCTCGGGCTAGTTTCATATTGGTATCTATTATACCTATAATTTGCCATAAGTTTTTTCACCTCGTTTCTATTCTTTCTTTAGTCTTCTTTCAAAAATTCTTAGTTTAGCACTTTTACTTCTGCTATTAGTTTCTTGTTCTTCCTTAGTAGGTAATATTGGCTTTTTGGTTAATATCTTACCATATGATGTATAATTACATATGCAATATGGTAAATCTTTTGGGCATGTACATTTGCCTTGCAAATCTATATATGCTTGTTTTACTGTTCTGTCTTCTAGTGAATGAAATGTTATAATAACCAGCCTTCCACCTTCGTTTAGCATTTTAGCTGATTCGATAACAGTATTATATAAAGGCTTAAGTTCATTATTAACTTCAATTCTAATCGCTTGAAAAGTTCTTTTTGCAGGATGTCCATCTTTTTGTTTAGACTTTGGTATAGATTCTTTTATTATATTTACTAATTCACTTGTTGTTTTAATTTTTGCATTTTCTCGTATTTTACATATATTTCTCGCTATATTTTTAGCAAATCTTTCTTCTCCATATTCTGAAATTATTTTATATAATTCTTCCTCTGAATAATTATTAACCACATATTCAGCATCAAGCTCTTGAGTTTTATCCATTCGCATATCAAGTCTTGCATTCTCAATATAGCTAAAACCTCTATTTTTTTCATCCAATTGATATGAAGATACTCCCAAGTCTAATAATATCCCATCTACTTTATCTATCCCTTCATTTGTTAACAAATTATTTATATTATCATGATTTCCATGAATATATTTAACGTTTTTAAAATCTTTAAGTTTTTCTTTTGCTGCTTTTAAAGCTTCTTCATCTCTATCTATTCCAATAAGTAATCCTTTATTAGATAACTTCTTTACTATTTCTAGACTATGACCTGCACCACCAATGGTTCCGTCAATATATATACCATCAGGTTTAATGTTAAGACCTTCTATACATTGTTTTAATAATACCGGTTTATGCTTAAATTCCAATTGTTACACCTCATAGCTAAAAATAAATTATAGCATAATAAGTTGGTATATAATATACCAACTATATGCTTTAATCTTAAATTACTTATTATCGTAATTTTTTTCTTTTGTTTTGCTAACTTTTGTTTTTTATCTTTTGTACTTTTGCTTTTTATCTTAAGTTAAAATTTTATGTATAAACAATCAACATTTTATCTTTTGAGAATTAAAATATCTTTTGTTTTATTAAAGCTTTTGTTTTATTATATTATTTTTCTTTTGTTTTATTTATCTTTAGTTTACTCTTAATCTTCTTTAGTGTTATTTTTTCTTTGGTACTTTTTCAATTTTTCTTTTGTTAAATAACTCTTTAATTTTACTTTTCTTTTGTATTTTCTTTTTTATCTTTTGTTTTACAAATGGGTTTGGCATCTTTTGTGTTTTTTTTATTTATCTTTTGTGCTTTATATAAACTTTTTTAAAGTTATATACCTAACATTGTCATATTTTCAGCAATTGCATCTGCAGAAATATTTTCATCACTATTGTATTGTTTCCATTTTTCTTTATTCCAAATTTCAATTCTAGTACCTACTCCAATTATTGCAACTTCTTTTTCCATTTCTGCATATTGTCTTAGGTTACTAGCAATTAAAAATCTACCTTGCTTATCAATTTCACATTCTGTAGCTCCTGATAAGAAAAATCTAACAAAATCTCTAGCATTTTTATTTGTAAGTGGAAGTGTTTTTAACTTTTCTTCGAAGTTTGTCCATTCATTTTGCGAGAAACCAAACAAGCACCCATCAAGACCTTTGGTTATTATGAACTTTTCACCTATATCTTCTCTAAGCTTTGCTGGCATTATTAATCTGCCTTTAGCATCTATAGAATGTTCATATTCACCTATAAGCACTTTGTTTCACCTCTCTTCATTTTCAAACCACTTTCTACCACTTCTCTCCACTTCATCTAAATTGTAATACAAGTATTAATAAATTGCAAGCATTTTTTATTATTTTTTTGAGTTTTTTGATATTTTGATATTTTGTTTATAGTTTGCTTATTTTATATTTCATTATTAATATTTTTTATGCTTTTTAGCAAAAACATTTTTGTTAGTAATCTATAATAAATTAAAGTTTTAATCTATGGTTGTGCTTGTTCTTCCCGTTCCTACAACAGCCTCTTGTAACGACCTCCATGTATTACATCCAATTATACCGTCTGCAGAAAGTCCAACATTTTGTTGATATCTTTTAACTGCATTTTGAGTATTAGCTCCAAATATTCCATCTAGTCCGCCTGTTCGATATCCTAAAGTATTTAAGTCATCTTGTGCAATTAAAACATAATTACTTAAACTTCCTCTTCTAAGAGTTGGATATCCTCCTGAACTACAAGCTGGTTTACCGAAATCTTTTATCGAAATGTACCCAAGTAGGTGTAAGTGATATTGGTTCTACAAAGCTCCATACTCCAGAATTATTTGCAGAGTTCCACAATCTTGTTCTTTGAGTTTGTGAAAGTCTCTGCCCAACATCAAAAGCAGTTCCTGCATAATGCTGACTCTGTGTTCCATGTCCACCTTCATATGGTCTTTTAAAAGCAAAACCAACAGGAATTCCAGAACCATAAATATATCTTTGGCTATTCCAACTTTGCATTGTTCTTTTAGTAGTCCATAGAGTTGACGACCTACTTGAGCCTCTGAATTCTTTAACTTTTAAAGTTGAATTTGTATTATATGGCATTGGTTCTTCTTCTCCTCTATAATATACCTCCATACGATCAGTATCATTATTAAAAATAATTATCTTAGCCACTATATTTTCCCCCATTCCCATACTATTTTATATATAATATGAATTTAATGTCTTAAAGTTACAATTTTTTCTATACTATTATTTTTATATTTGTATTAAACTTTTTTATTATATGTTATAATGTGATTGACATTTTAATTATATTTATTATTTTTCTAGTTTTGAAAGGAATGAAGTTACATGGAAAATAACATAGATGACCTATATGAAAATAGACATTCTATTTACTGCTATCCCAAATCAAATGTATTAATAAATAAATTAGAAATTAAAGACATTGATTTACTACAAAAATATGAGGCAAAAATAACCGCAGCTAAACTTTTATCGCTACGACAAAAAGGAATTATCGGCAATTTTGATATTCAGCATGTTAAGGATATTCATTTTTATTTATTTGAAGATATTTATCCTTTTGCTGGTAAGTTTAGAACTGAAAATATAGGAAAGGGCGTATTTAGATTTGCTGAATGGCAATATATTGAACCCGAATTAACCAAGTTGTTAAAAAAGCTTGAGGCTGAGAATTATCTTTCAAATTTAAATAAAAATAATATGGCTCAACGATTAGCTTATTATATGGCTGAACTTAATGTGTTACATCCTTTTAGAGAAGGAAATGGAAGAACAATAAGGGAATTTATTAGAGAGTTAGCATTAAAAAATGATTATATTTTAAACCTAATGAATGTAGATCCAGCACACTTTTTAGATGCTAGTATAAAATCGATTGTGGAAACAAATGATTTATCTTCTATTATATTTAATTGTTTGGAATACGCCAATTGAAAATGGCTATTTTTATTGAAAATACTGGACTTTTTGATGATTTTGTGGTATAATAATTATATAAGTGGTTAAGATATTTTACGTGAATTTTTTATTATTTGGAG
Source organism: uncultured Clostridia bacterium (assembly GCA_944392465.1). Classification (GTDB taxonomy): domain Bacteria; phylum Bacillota; class Clostridia; order TANB77; family CAG-508; genus CALXVA01. Next base: position 24,484 of record CALXWR010000008.1, read on the forward strand.
GATAAAAAATGTTTAATGAAGAAATTTTTAAGTTTGATATAGATAATATAAAAAATGATTTAGCAATTGAAGGTATGTCCATTTCGGATGAAGATGTAAATCTTTTTAAACAATTTGCTAATGACGAAATTGATATGCCTAATTTGATAGCCACTATAAAAAATGAACTTAATTAATTATTTTTTATTTATCTATGAAAGAAAGCGTATCAAATTAACTTTTTTAAAACAAAAAAATCAAAAAACTTGAGATTAAACCTCAAGTTTTTTTGATTTTTATGTATTTTAATTTTTATAACTTTTACTTTATGTACAATTTTATATAGTTCTATACTTTTATTTCTTACATTTCTCTACATTTTACTATTAACCTTTGTGTACCATAATTTGTACAAGTAATAAGTGTTAATTCTTTTCTACCATTTGTTAATTGGCTAGTACATGTCGTATCTGTTGGTTCTACGACATATTTTCTATATACTTGATATTGCAACGTTCTTCCTGTTGTATCTTCTAATTGTACAATATCTCCATCTTCTAATTCTGATAATCTACCAAACATTTTTCCATTTCTATAATTATGCCCTACTATACAATAATTTCCAACCTCGTTTGGCTTTAATTTATTTGGCTCTGGCCAATATCTATTTACCGAAATTTCTAGCAATTCATCCGATGTATCTGATAAAACCGGATAGCTTATACCTATTTTGGGTATAGTTATGAAAGAATCAACAGAATATGTAATTCCATCTACTGTAGTTATTTTATCTGAGCTTTGTGATTGAATCGGCTCATCTTCTGCTTGCTCATTTGCTTCTGCTTCACTTAATACTATTATAATAGGATCTTTATCAGCAGTTTTTGTTGTGTCATCCATTGTTTGAGATAAAATTTCTTGGGAAACTTCTTCTGTTTTATTTCTATCATATTCTGCATATATGTAATATGATGAAAGTAGGCATATCAAAAGAACAGATATAAAGAATTCAATTTTATACAATTTCTTTTTTCTTTTTAGTTCTGGTGTTACATAAAGCTTTTCAGTTACTAAAATTTGATTCAATTTTATACCTCCTTCCATAATAGTTCCCATATGTATATATATTATATCACACTTTTTATATTTTTGAAATAGTTTTATATATTGAATTTGCTAAATCTGCAAATTCTTGCAAAGTTAATTTTTCTCCTCTAATATTTGCCTCTAATCCAATCTCTTCTAAAATTTTTGTAATTTTTTGTTTATCATTTAATATCCCAGAATTCATTATTCCATTTACTAATGTTTTTCTTCTTTGCATAAAACTTGCTTTTATTATATTAAAAAAGATTTGTTCATCTAGTACTTCTACTTTAGGCTTTTCTCTTATACTAAATTTTATTACTTCTGAATCAACTTCTGGAGCTGGAATAAAACATTTTTTATCTACAAAAACAATTTTTTCTGCTTTAGAATAATAATCTACACTATATGTAATTGCTCCTGAAAGTTTATCTCCTGGTCTTGCAGTAATTCTATCTGCAACTTCTTTTTGTACCATAACAGTAATACTTTCAATATTTAGTCTATCTTCTAGCAACTTCATAATAATAGGTGTGGTTATATAATATGGCAAGTTTGCTACTATTTTTACACTATTTAAATTTGATATATTTTCTTTAATTAATTTATTTAAGTCTACCTTTAAAATATCTTCATTTATCAAATTAAAATTATTATAAAGTCGAAATCTATCTTGCAAAATTGCAATCATTTTTTTATCAAGTTCAACAGCTATTACTTTTCCTGCTCTTTCAAGCAATTTAGAAGTAAGTGTCCCAAGACCCGGTCCAATTTCTATAACTAAATCATTTTTTTCTATATTTGAAGCCTCTACAATATCTTGTATTACTTTATCGTCTATTAAAAAGTTCTGTCCTAATCTTTTATTAGCGGTTATTTTATATTTATTTAATATAAATTTAGTGTCTTGTAGGCTAGTAGTTGACATTTCTTATTTCATCCCTCCTAGTGACATATTATTCTTGTACCTCTGTTTTAAGTACCACATTAATTACTGTACCTTCCTCAACCGATTCACCTGCCGTAATATCTTGGCTTATAACTCTTCCACTTCCGGAGTATTTTATATTTAAGTTTTTATTCTTTAATGCCACTTTTGCTTCTGATAAACTCATTCCTTTTAAATCTGGTACTGTTTGAGATACCCTTGTATCATTATCTTTTGTATATAGTTTAACTATAGAACCATCAATTAAACCAGTTCCAGCGACAGGCATTTGTTCACTAACTATGTCACTATCATTTCCTGATATTTCACAAACAAATCCTTGCTTTTCTAAAATCTTTCTTGCTTCCGCAACAGTTTTATTCTTAACATTAGAAAGTGTTATAGTCTCTTCTGAAGAGTCAGTATCTGTTGCATCTGATGGTATCCCTAAATAAGGCAATACTTCTGACAAAATTTGTGATACAACAGGTGCTGCTACTGTACTACCACTATGATTTTCTTCATATGGTAATCCATACATTGTAACCAAAACTACAACTTCTGGACTCTCTACCGGAGATATTGCTGCAAATGATGCAACAAATCCAGCATCTTCGTCTGCATAGTCAGGTTCAGATGTTCCTGTTTTTCCAGCAATACTATATCCTTTAACTTGTGCATAACTACCTGTTCCATTATCTACAACTGTTTCAAGCATATCTAACAATTTTTCTGATGTTTCTTCTGAAATCACCTGTCTTACTTCTTCTGGTTCTACTGTTGTAACTGCACCAGTATCAGTATTTTTTATTTCTTTTGCTATTCTAGGTTTCATTAAAACACCATCATTTGCAACTGCAGATACTGCACTTATCATTTGAATTGGCGTAATTCTAAATCTTTGTCCAAAAGACATTGTTGCAAGTTCTATGTCTCCAACATCTTTTAAATCCCAGAAATAACCTGTAGCTTCTCCGGAAGTTCCTGAGCCTTCAATATCAGCATATCCAGTTGGATTGAATAGCCCAAAAGCATCATAATATCTGTATAATGTTGCTGCTCCTATCTTTTGTCCTAATTGAATAAATGCAGGGTTACACGAGTGTTGTAAAGCTTCTCTTAAACTTAATTTTCCATGTCCAGTATTATCTGAGCAATACATTCTAACACCATTTATTTCTTCATATCCTTTGCAAGAAAACACATTTGATTTATCCGGCTCTACTATTCCTTCTTCTAGACCAGCTGCAGCTGTAATTATCTTAAATACAGAACCTGGCTCATATGTAGAAGAAACCGCTTTATTACTCCACGTTTCTTGTTGTTTTGCATATTTTTCTTCATCAGTCATTTTTTTCCAAGTTTTTTTTGGTATAAAATCCAATGTATATGGATCATTTAAATTATAATCTGGATATGTAGCCATTGCTAAAATATCCCCTGTATTTGGATTCATTATAATTACATTTCCACCATCATTTTCTGGATTTTCTTCACATGCTTGTTTCAAATATTTTTCAGCTATAGATTGAATATTTGCATCAATTGTTAATGTAATATCATTTCCATTTTGTGGTGCTACATATGTACTATTCTCATATGGTATAAAGTCTTGAACTGCATCTTGTGCAGAAGTAACTTTTCCAGGAGTTCCTGTCAATAAGTTATTCCACTTTAATTCAAGTCCCCATAATCCCTGATTATCTGTTCCACAAAAACCTATTAAATTTGAAGCTAAATTGTCGTATGGATAATATCGTTTAGTATCCTCATCTATATTTATTCCACTATATATCTCATTTTCTTTCATCCAAGCTTCTAATTCTTCTATTTTATCATTTTCAACCTTTTTTGCTATTGTTACATTACTTGAAGTGCTAGAAACCTTTTCTAAAGTTTCATCATAATCCAAATCAAATATGTCTGAAAATGCTTTTGCAACTTTTTCTTTCAAAGCTTTTGTTAATATTTCGGCTCTACTTTCATCTTCATCTTCTACCACAATTTTTGTTGGGTCAATACTTACTGTATCTACTTGTGCACTAATTGCTAATGCCTTTCCTGTAGAATCATATATTGTACCTCTCTTGGGGCTAATTGTTTGACTAGTTGTAAGTTGTCTATACATTTTCTCTTTTAAGTCTGCTCCTTGCACTAGTTGAATCCACCCTAGTCTTATTATTAATAAGAAAAAAATTATAAAAAAAGCTAGTAATACTCTTTTTAATCTATCATTTATAGAAATTACTTTTCTAACCTTACTTGAATTAGAATAGGTTTTCCTATTGTATTTATTATTACTTTTCAAATTTACACCTACTTTTCTTTAGATTTATCTATATACACACTTTCCCTATTGTATGTTTAATATTGTATATTAGACATAGTAAAAAATCAATACTTGCCACAAAAATTTCACAATTGGTATATCGGAAAATTTTCCCACTACATAAAAAAAGTAGCAAATGGTTAATTTTCCCATTTGCTACTTTTTTATTTTTTAATTCTAAGTTACTATTAATTTATTTGTAAAATTAATTATTGAAAATCGCATCAAATTCATCGCCATCAATTTTTTCTTTTTCAAGTAGAACTCCTGCAACACTATGAAGTTTATCAATATGTTCTCTTAATATTGTTTCCGCTTTACTGTATGCTGAATCAATAATTCTCTTTACTTCTTCATCTATAATTCCTGCTGTCTCTTCTGAATATTCTTTAGCTTGTGCAAAATCTCTTCCTAGGAATACTTCTTCTTGGTTTTGTCCGAGTGTTATTGTTCCTACTCTGTCACTCATACCATATTTTGTAACCATTGCTCTTGCAATTTTTGTTGCTCTTTCTATATCATTGCTTGCACCTGTAGAAATGTCATCTAAAATAAGTTTTTCTGCAACTCTACCACCAAGTAATGATACAATGTTTTCTATCATCTCTGTTCTAGACATAAAAGACTTATCTTCAGTTGGTCTATACATTGTATATCCACCTGCCATACCTCTTGGTACTATTGATATTTGATGAACAGGGTCTTGTGTTGGCAAAAATCTACTTACAACAGCATGACCTGCTTCATGGTAAGCAACAAGTTTTTGTTCTTTATCACTTCTTACTCTTGTTCTCTTTTCTGGTCCCATAGTTACTTTAACCATTGCATCTTCTATTTCTTGCATTCCTATTTCTCTTAAATTTCTTCTAGCTGCTAAAAGTGCTGCTTCATTTAATACATTCTCTAAATCTGCTCCAGAAAATCCCGAAGTATTTTTTGCTATTGTCTTTAAATCTACATCTATTGCTAATTTTTTCTTTCTACTGTGTACTTCTAGTATTTGCTCTCTTGCTTTTACATCTGGACTTGACACAACTATTTGTCTATCAAATCTACCTGGTCTTAATAATGCTTTATCAAGTACATCCGGTCTGTTAGTTGCAGCTAAAACTATAACTCCTTCATTTGCTGAGAAACCATCCATCTCAACTAATAATTGGTTAAGGGTTTGTTCCCTTTCATCATGTCCTCCACCAAGACCTGCACCTCTTTGGCGACCTACAGCATCAATTTCATCTATGAATATAATACATGGAGCTTTTTTCTTAGCTTCATCAAATAAATCTCTTACTCTTGATGCACCAACACCAACGAACATTTCTACGAAGTCTGAACCACTTATTATAAAAAATGGTACTCCAGCTTCACCTGCAACAGCTTTTGCTAATAATGTTTTTCCAGTACCTGGCTGACCTACAAGTAAAACTCCTTTTGGTATTCTTGCTCCCATTTCTGTAAATTTCCTTGGATTTTTTAAGAATTCAACAATTTCTTCTAACTCTTCTTTTTCTTCATCTACACCTGCTACATCATCAAATGTAACTTTGTTTTTATCTGTTGGACTAAGCATCCTTGCTCTGCTTTTTCCAAAAGACATTGTTTTATTTCCACCATTACCTTGGCTTCCTGTCATAAACATAAACCAGAAAATTAAGAATATTATTAATAATCCAAATGGAGTTATTAAACTTAATATAATCATAAATAAAGATTCAGAAGCTCTAGTAACCGTTATACTATTTTCTCTCATATTATCTTGTAAATTTTCCATTAAATTATCTATACTTGGAATATTTACTTGTTTTGGAAAATTTTCATCTTTTAAAGTAACTTCAGCACTTGTACCATCCGATGATATTTCCACTTCTGTTACCTTTCCTTCTGCTATCTTTGAAACTAATTCTGAATATGATAATTCATTATTACTATTATCTAGCACAGATGTTAATAATACTACAAATATAATTCCTATTATTAACCACATAGCTAATGTTTTAATTCCACTTTTCAAAATTATATTTCCTCCTCTTTACCATATTTTCTAAACTTATCATTTGAACTTCACCTTTGAACTATACCATATATATTTACTTATTTCAAGGAATTTTTCAAAACTTTTTTACTATAAAATTTTTTTATTACGGAAGCACCACTTAGGCAATAAAAAAAATTTTTCCTTTTTTTACATATACTTTAATTCCTTTTTTAGGCACTAAAAATTTATTTCCAATATTATTATCACATAATTTAATTATATCATCTACATGTATCTTTTCTATTCCTATAGCATTCCCTGCCACTTTCGTTATTGCATAGATAACTAATTTAGATTTAATAACATAGTCTAATATATTAAATTCTTTCATATTTAATATAATTTCTTTTTTATTATCTTCCCTATTATTTACACAAATAAATAATTTATTAAACTCTTTTTCCACTATCTTGTTAATAAATTGTTCTTCTTCAAAAGCTATATTTGATAATCTATTTATTCCTTCAATAATATTAGGATTAAATTCTTTTTTTATAAATGGAATTAATAAATTTCTTATTTTATTTCTAGTATAAATATTTTCTAAATTGGTTTTATCATATCTTGGATCTAAATCATTTTCTTTACAATATTCTTCAACTTCATCTCTATTACATTCAATAATAGGTCTTATAAATTTTCCATCTCGAATTTTTTCTATTCCTTTTAATCCAGATACTGAAGTTCCCCTTATAATATTCATAAGTACTGTTTCTGCATTATCATTGCTATTATGTGCAGTAGCAATTTTATTAGCTCCAACCTTGTTTAATACTTCTTCAAAAAAGTTATATCTAATATTTCTTCCCGCTTCTTCTGTTCCTATTTTATATTGTTTTGCTTCAGCTACTACATCTATTTTTTTTAGATAAAAATCCACTCCTATTTTTTTACAAAATTTTTTTACATATTCAGTTTCTTCATCTGCTTCTTCTCTTATCATATGATTTATATGTGCAACATATATCTTAATATCTAATTTTTCTTTTAAATTATTAAGAACATTCAAAAGAGTCATTGAATCTGGACCTCCAGAAACTCCAATTACTACTTTATCTTTTTTCTCAATCATATGATATTTTTTTATCGTGGATAATACTTTATCTTCTAACATTATTTCACCCCTTAATTGTTAAAGCATATTATCATAAACAAGTAAATTTATCAAGAATAATAGCTTGAAATAAATCTTAAAGTCAATGGCAATTATACCATTTATATTTTAATTAAAAAATAACTAATAGATATAAAGGCAGGGGAATGATTATTCCTCTGCACTTTTTTATTACTTAATCTCTATATTTGTCGATATTTGCAAACTTAGTATAATTTCCAAGCCATAAAAGTTCAACAGTCCCAGTTGAACCTGCTCTATGCTTTGCTAAAATAACCTCTGCAATATTTTTCTTTTCACTATCTTCATTATAATAATCATCTCTGTATAAAAACATAACTATATCTGCATCTTGCTCTATAGAACCAGATTCACGAAGGTCAGAAAGCATTGGTCTATGGTCTGGTCTTTGTTCTGGAGCTCTTGATAATTGTGATAATGCAATTACGGGTACTTCTATTTCTTTTGCTAAAATTTTTAATGACCTACTTATTTCTGCTATTTCCTGTTCACGGCTCGCTCCTCTTTTGCCACTTCCTTGTACTAATTGTAAATAGTCAATTACAACTAATCCAATATTTTTTTCTAATTTCATTTTTCTACATTTTGCTCTAATTTCCATTATTGAAATACCTGGTGTATCATCAATATATATTTTTGACTCTGAAAGAACTCCAGAAGCTTCAGCTAGCTTTGCCCAATCTTCATCCTCTAAAGTTCCTGTTCTTACTTTATTACTGTCTACCATTGCTTCTGAGCAAAGAATTCTATTAACCATTTGCTCTTTAGACATTTCTAGACTAAAAATTGCAACTGGTATATTGGCTCTTACTGCTGCATTAGTAGCTATATTTAATGCAAACGCAGATTTTCCCATTGCAGGTCTTGCAGCAACTAACACTAAATCTGAGTTGTGAAGTCCTGCCGTTTTATTGTCCAAATCAATAAATCCAGTAGGTACACCAGTAATATGTTGTTTTCTATTATATAGTTGTTCAAGTTCTGTAAACGTATCTACTAATATATCTTTTATTGAACTATATCCTTTTTGATTCTTTTTTTGCATTACTTCAAAAATCTTTTTTTCAGAATTATCTATTATATCTTCAACTTCTTGCGTAGGATCATATCCTAGAGTTATTATGTCATTTGCTGTTTTTATTAAATTTCTTAATATAGATTTTTCTTCTACTATTTTTATGTATTGTTCAACATTAGAAGTTGTAGGTACTTTATCTGGAAGCTCTGCAATGTATTCTAGACCTCCAACCGCATCTAGTTTGCCCATTGATGATAATTCTGATTTTAATGTAATTATATCTATAGGCTCACTTCTATTGTATAGATTTAATATTGCTGTATATATAATTTTATTATCTTCTCTATAGAAATCATTCTCTTGTAAAACTTCAATAGCTGATGCAACAGCATCCTTGTCTGTAAGCATACTGCCTATTACAGCTTGCTCTGCTTCTGTATCATTTGGTGGTACTTTCCCTAATTCCATTATTACAGCCATCCTTTAATATTAAATTTTATTCACTTATAACTTCTACTTTTAATTTAGCTATAACGCCTTCAAATAACTTTATATCAACATTAAACTCCCCAAGTGTTTTTATTGTTTCTTTTAAGTCTATTTTCTTTTTATCAACTAAAATATTATATTGGCTTTTTAAGTTATCTGAAATTTCTTTACTAGTAACTCCTCCAAATATTTTTCCATTTTCACCCGCTTTAACTTTTATTTTAAGCATTATTCCTTTTATTTTTTTTGCTAATTCTTCAGCTTCCTTTTTTTCTACATCTCTTTTATAACTTGCTGCTTCTTTTTTATTGTTAAGCTTACTTAGATTTTCACTATTTGCTTCTACAGCTAATTTTTTAGGTAATAAATAATTCCTTGCATATCCATCACTTGCATTGATTATTTCATCTTTTTTACCTACACCTTTTATATTATCTAATAAAATAACTTTCATTTCCAGCCTCCTTTTATGGCATTAAATATTAACAACGTAAAAATACAATTATTGGCTAAATATTAAATTTGCTCACTAAAATACTCATTAATCCTATTAATCAATTCCTCTTTTGCTTCTTGTATACTAATATTTTCAATTTGAGCACCGGCCAAGGTTATATGACCACCGCCACCCATTTTTTCAAGTATTACTTGTACATTTATATCACCTATTGAACGTCCACTTATACAAATTTTGTCTCCCATTTTTCCTAATACAAAAGATGCTGTAATATTACTAATAGTAAGTAATTCATCAGCTGCTTTTGCACATACAACATTTGCATCTGAATCATCCTCTTCATAAAGTGAAATAGCTATTGTATCATATACAAGTTCTGCTTTTGAAATTATATTTGATATTTTGTTATATGTTCCCAAATCGCTTTGAAACCATTTTTTAACCTTAATTATATCAACACCACATTTACGTAAATATGCTGCTGCTTCAAATGTTCTGACACCTGTTTTAAATGTAAAAGATTTTGTATCCATCATAATTCCTGCATATAAAGCTTCTGCTTCTAAATTATTTAGTGAAACATCCTCCTGTGCATATTCAATAAGTTCAGTTACAAGCTCTGATGCTGAAGATGCATAAACTTCATGAAATGTAAGTGTAGCACTTTCAATATAATCTGGACTCCTTCTATGATGATCTATAACAACTATCTTTTTACATTTTGCTAAAACTTCTGGTGATTCAACATAATTCTTTTTATTTGTATCTACAACAATTAATAAAGTATCGTCATCAATTTCATTTAATACATCCTCTGGTTCTTGCACTAAATCAGAATAAGCATCATCCTGTTTTATTTCATTTAAAAATATTGCTAAATTTTCACCTTTAGGATCAAGAACAATATGTGCATCTTTCCCTAAAGCTTTAGATAGTCTATATATACCCATACTAGCACCAATACAGTCCATATCAGAATTGCTATGTCCCATAATTAATACTTTACTTGATTCTTTTATCATTCCCTCTAAAGCATGAGATATAATTCTAGCTTTTACCTTTGTTCTTTTTTCTAGTTCTTGTGTCCTTCCACCAAAGAATGTAAATTTATCATTTTCATGAATTACTGCCTGATCACCGCCACGTCCTAAAACTATATCAAGAGCAGCTTGTGCTGATTTGTATTTATCTAAATTTGTACTTCCTTCATTAGATATAGCAATACTTAAAGTAAATTGCATTTTGTCAGATGGTTGTAATTCCTTTATTGTATCTAATATATCAAATTTCTTTTCTTTAATTTCTTTCAAATACTGTTTTTCAAAAATACATACAAAAGTATCTCTTTCAGATTTTAAAATAACTCCTTTAAATTCAGATGCCCAATTATATAATGCTTTTTCAATTTCTGCCATTAGTTGTGGTTTTTCATTATCTGGAATCCTTTGTATAATTTCTTCATAATTATCTATCATTATTTGACCAATATAAATATCTTTGTTATCAAATAATGTTTCTAATTCAACTAATTTTGTATCATCTATAAAATAAATAATAATTATATATTCATCTCTTAAAGGCATATAGTCACCATATAACTTATATGTCTTTTTTCCAATTTCTATTTCATCATTAATTTTCTCTTTTTTATCATTGTTTTTTATTTCTAGTTTTACATCATTTAATATATTAGTCAAATAATTATTAATATCAATATTAGCAAACTCTTGATTAAATTTAGTATTTCTAAATATTAAGTTGCCATTTGTCTCAGCTATAACTAGTGGAAAAGGAGAATTAACTAAAGCTATTTTAGCCACTTTATCTAAACTAAATGTTATATTTTTAATATGCTCACTTAATTCTGCTTGTCCCTTATTATTAGTCCAATACGCATATACAACTAACATTATAAATATTATAATAGAGGGTATAATAAATACTCTATTATAAATACATATTACTACTAAAAGAATCGCAATTATTGCCAAATATATTTTAGTTTTTGAAACTATTTTTTGAAATACTTTTTTATTATGGTTCATAAAAACCTCCATTTTAACAGTATATATTTTACATTCTTTATACCGTTTTGTCAAGGTTACATAACACTTTTGTGTATTTATAAAAGCCCTTTTTAAAATGTATTGTTTTAACAATTTCTTAGTATAATTAAAATTCTTTATAAAATAACAATTTCTCCTATACCAAAAGAAAAGTAGACCAATAAAAGTATTGGTCTGCTTTATAACTATTTATAATATTCATAGATTTATTTTTATTTAGTCTCAAAAGTTTCTTCTTGTTTTTCTTCTTCTGCTACTGGTTGTTCTTCTGTATTAATATGAATATCTTTATATGCTGGCATACCTGTTCCTGCTGGAATAAGTTTTCCTATAATAACATTTTCTTTTAATCCTATTAATTCGTCAATCTTTCCTTTTACAGCAGCATCTGTAAGAACTCTTGTTGTCTCTTGGAATGATGCGGCTGATAAGAAACTTTCTGTAGCAAGTGAAGCTTTAGTAATTCCAAGTAATACACGTTTATATGTTGCTGGTCTTTTTCCTTCTTCCATTACTTTCTTATTTTCATCTTCTACATCATATATGTCTACAAGTGAACCAGCAAATAATGGTGTATCTCCATTGTCTTCAACTCTTACTTTCTTAAGCATTTGTCTAGCTATTACTTCAACGTGTTTATCATTAATATCAACACCTTGGTTTCTATATACTTTTTGTACCTCTTGTACTAGATATAAGTAAACTCCATCTGGTCCGTTAATAGCTAAGATTTCATTTGGATTTATAGAACCTTCTGTAATTGGAGCACCTGCTTTAATTTCGTCTCCTTCTCTTACACGAAGTTTTGAACCAAATGGTATTGTATATTTCTTACTATCATCTTTTCCAGTAACAACAACTTCTTTTCTGCTCTTGTCATCTGAAATAGTTACTTTACCATCTATTTCTGAGATTATAGCTAATCCCTTTGGTTTACGAGCTTCAAATAGCTCCTCAACTCTAGGAAGACCTTGTGTAATATCTGCAACACCAGCAACACCACCAGAGTGGATAGTTCTCATTGTAAGCTGTGTACCAGGCTCACCAATTGATTGTGCTGCTATAATACCTACTGATTCTCCTATATTTACTTCTTCACGTGTTGCTAATCCCATTCCATAACATTTAGCACATACTCCATGTTTTGTTCTACATTCAAGAACAGAACGAACTTTAACACTTGTAATTCCTGCTGAAACAATTTTTTCTGCAATATTTTCTGTAATTAATGTGTTAGTATCCACAATTAATTCGTTTGTTTGTGGATTATAGATATTTTCTAGTGGATATCTACCAAGTAATCTTTCTTCCATCTTTTCTACTACTTGATTTCCATCTTTAATATCAGATACTTCAATTCCTTGAGTTGTTCCACAATCATGTTCTCTAACAATTATATCTTGTGATACATCAACAAGTCTTCTTGTTAAGTATCCAGAGTCTGCTGTTCTTAAAGCTGTATCTGCTAGTCCCTTTCTAGCACCATGTGCTGAAATAAAGTATTCTAGTGGGTCTAGTCCCTCTCTAAATGATGATGTAATAGGTATTTCAACAGTTTTACCTGTTGTAGATGCCATAAGTCCACGCATACCAGCAATTTGTCTTAATTGGTTTAAGTTACCTCTAGCTCCAGATTCTGACATCATGTACACTGGGTTCATTTTCTCAAAATTATCTTTCATTGCGTCTGTAACTTTGTCTGTAGCATCTTCCCAAATTTTAATTACAGAATTATATCTTTCTGTATCTGTTATTAAACCACGTCTATATTGTTTTGTAACATTATCAACTTCTGCTTGTGCATCTGATAATATTTGTTTTTTAGCTGGTGGTACTTTAACATCATCAACAGATACCGTAATACCTGCTGTTGTAGAATATTTATATCCTGTCGCTTTAATATAGTCTAAAAGTTCAGCTGTTTTGCTTAATCCATGTTTATTTATACATTTTGCAATTATTTTTCCAAGATTTTTCTTCATTACTGTAAAATTTAATTCTGGCTCAAATGCATTTTCTGGGTTTGATCTATCTACAAATCCTAAATCTTGAGGTATTCCTTGATTATATATTAATCTACCAACTGAAGTTTTAACAAATTTGCTCTTTTTAACTCCGTCTATTTCTTTTGTAATTTTAACATTAATCATAGCATGCATTCCTAAGTCATTATTAAAATTAGCCATTATTGCTTCTTCTGGTGATGAATAATATCCACCTTCACCTTGTTCCCCAGGAACTTCCATTGTTAAATAATAAGCTCCAAGTATCATATCTTGTGTAGGTACTGTTACTGGCTTACCATCTTGTGGTTTTAACAAGTTGTTTACAGAAAGCATTAAATATCTAGCTTCTGATTGTGCTTCTGGTGATAATGGTAAGTGAATAGCCATTTGATCACCATCAAAGTCAGCATTGAATGCTGTACAAACTAATGGGTGAAGTTTTATTGCTCTACCTTCAACTAGTACTGGCTCGAACGCTTGAATACCAAGTCTATGAAGTGTAGGTGCACGGTTTAATAATACTGGATGATCTTTTATAACATCTTCTAGTATATCCCATACTTCTGGGCGTAATCTTTCAACCATTCTTTTTGCATTTTTAATATTGTGAGCTATTCCACGTCCAACAAGTTCTTTCATTACAAATGGTTTAAATAATTCAACTGCCATTTCTTTTGGAAGACCGCATTGATAAATTTTAAGTTCAGGTCCAACAACTATAACTGAACGTCCAGAATAGTCAACACGTTTTCCAAGTAAGTTTTGTCTAAATCTACCTTGTTTTCCTTTTAATAAATCTGATAAAGATTTAAGTGGTCTGTTTCCTGCACCTGTTACTGGTCTACCACGTCTTCCATTATCTATTAGGGCATCTACAGATTCTTGTAACATTCTTTTTTCATTTCTTACAATTATTTCTGGTGCACCTAATTCTAATAATCTTTTTAATCTGTTATTTCTGTTTATAACTCTTCT
>CALXWR010000009.1 GCA_944392465.1 uncultured Clostridia bacterium
TTTATTAAATTAATTCTATTAAAATATTTATATAAATAATTGTCCCAAATTAAAAACCTGTTATCTCATTATACATTTCAATGGCAAATTTATCAGTCATTCCAGAAATATATAGTATAATAGCATAATAAAAATCTTTAGGATAATTAATGTTAAATAAAACTTTATTTCTTAAACCCTCTCTAGTTGAAATATCTAAAAAATTATTAAACCATTCAATAAAACCATTTATTAAAGTAGGGTAGAATTTCTTTAGTTTATTTAATTTATTAAAAGTATTTTCTCCATCATAACATTGTTTAATGGTCCTATAAATTTGATTAATCACAACTTCAAAATATTGATCTGAAGGCTTCATTACATCAGCTAAATATATATATTCATAATTAAATTTTTTAATTTTATTCATAAGCTCTAAAGCGTTATCTGAAAAGTATAGACCTTTTTCAGGAGAAGAATTATTACAAACATCATATATTAAAGTATTAATAATAACAGTATTGTTAAGAGTTCCATTTTTATGTCCAACTAAATTATACAATTCATCTAGATGTTCATCTAATATACCCAAAGAAACAGCATCTTCTATATCTCTACCCAAATAAGAGATTTTATCAGAAATTTTCACAACACAACCTTCCCAAGTATAAGGGTTATATTCATTCGGATATGAATAATTATTTAAATCAATAAATTCATCTCTCGGAACAAGAGAATTTTCATCAATTTCACCACAATGTGAAACAATGCCATCACGAACACCATAAGTTAAATCCAAGTTTTGTTTATAACCTTCTGTATCTTCAAGCAATTCAATATTATCTACAAAAACAAGGCCATTTTTTTCATGCCAAAATGAAGTACCAATATCTCTTTCAGAAATATTATTTAATACTTTTTCGCCTTTATGTCCAAAAGGGCTATGCCCTAAATCATGTGCTACAGCAATTGCCTTAGTCAGTTCTTCATTTAAGCCTAAATAATGAGCAATAGTATAACTAATAGATTCTACATGGTTAACATGCTCTATACGAGTACATATATGGTCATTTTGAGGAGAATAAAACACCTGTGTCTTATGTTTTAATCTTCTATAAGCATTACTATGTATAATTCTTGTAAAATCTCTTTCGAATTCTGATCTAATATCATTATTTCTTGAATATAAAGGATGTTCTCTTGAAATAATATTATTCCATTTTGGATTTTCAGGGTTGGCGGATAATTTATTAAAAGAATTTTTCATAAAAACCTCCCTATTAAAATAATTATTTTATAATAAAAAATTCAAGTGTTTTATATGATTTTAAACTTAAATAATAATAACAGTATATTTAAAAATAGTCAATAAAAAAATTATAAGGAGGCAAAAGCCAGTAAAATAAAGAATTTGAGGTATGAACAAAAAACCAAACAAATTTTTGAAAAAGTATTGACAAATGTAAAATAAAATTATAAAATAATACAAACAAAAGTTCAGAGCAAACAAAATAAAAAATAGGAGGTAGTTTTTATGAAAAGAACAAATAATATATCAAAACAAGTAAAAATTTTTGGAGCTAACTATGAATTAAAAATAATATATAGATATATTAAAAAACCAAATCTAAAATTAAAAGAAAAAGAAATAGAAATATGCCTTCCATATAAATATAAAAAAATAGATAACAATATTATAATAGATATTTTACTAGAAAAAATGTATAACGAAATAGCAAAAAAAGAATTAGAATTAATATTAGAAAAAGTAAGAACAACTTTAAAATTTGCACCAGAAGATTATAAAATAATGAAATTGGATAAAAGAATAGCAAAATGTTTAGCAGGTAGATTAATAATTAGTCCAGACATTGTAAAATATAGAAAAGAAATAATTGAATATATTATGTTTTACGAATTTTGTCTATTAAAAGTTAAAAAACATGGTAAAAAATTATATGAAATGTTACAAAAATATATGCCAAATTATGAAAACTATGAATATGAACTAATAGGAATACAATATTAATCAGTAAATCCATTATGTAATAACATTAAATAAAAGATCCATAGACAATATTAATAGATGTAGAAGAATTACATCTGCATCTAATAAGAAAGTAGTGTACACTACTGATATTACTAATTTATAATATATTATCATGTAAATACAATTTATTAATAAGTATAAGTTTAGAAAAATTAGTAGATATCCAAAAGTTTAAGAAAAAAATACTAAAAAGACTTAATTAAGAAAAAAATCTTTATAGAAAAAATTAATTTATATGAAATAAGATACGGCCATATCAAAAATAAAATCGAATAAATTTAACATATAATTAATTATAAATAAATTATATTCCAAAAAATGGGAAAAATCAACAATTTCTTTTAAATCTAGAAAACTTGTTGAAAAACTTGTAAAATACTGTAGAAAAAAGTCACAAAAGATAATAAAAGTCACCAATTACTATAAAATTGTGACCTTTTATTATTTTTTGCTTAATATATTATTATATATTATTATTAGTATATATTACTTCTTTTCTTTAAAATTAATTCCTCATACTTCTGAGTTGCAACTTCTGGATTGTATGGACCATTAAAATCCTTAATAGGAGCGAATTCTTCACCTTTGTTTACTCGTAATAAAGCTATATTATTAAAATGTGAAAATGCATCAAAAACAAATTGTTCAAACTTATATATGTTAGGGTTATCTGGAACTTGTTTCATACCCTCTTCATTAATAAAAGCATTTTTTCTGAAAGCTCTATGATATGGCAAATTAATATCAGATAGTTTTTTAATTGCATTTATAGAAAATAAATGTGCAAGCATATTTGTTTCTCTATATAAAAAATTTCCATTTTTATCAGTAAGTAAAGATATTTGTTCAGTAAAATTTTCACATTCAACAATAGATGGTTTCTTGTGTTTTTTAGCAAATATCCAAGATATATCTGTAGGATCTTCTTTAAATAATGTTTTAGAAGATGCAGACACTTTACAAGAAATTGTATAACCTATAAACACAGGATCTAGTGGATTAAGTAAAACATTATCAATTCCACCAACAAATAGCCATTGTAATTTTTTAAGCTCCATATCAAATATTAGGTTTGCTTTTTTTAGTGCTTTAAACACATTTCCATTACCATTTGAAGCAAAATGAACTTTATAAATTTCAGATAAGACAAGTTTACCATTAATATCAATAATAGGCATATTAGCTTGTGTAAAAAAATGAATATTATTTCTATTATAATTAAAAAAGTCATTTTGCTCAAAAAAGTTTATTGTATCAAAATAATTTGAAGTACTTGTCATTATGTACCACGGAATATTTATTTTATATTTATTCGAATATGTTTTTATGTAATTACATAAAATTTCAAACAAAGAAATTTTGGGTTCTGTATCTAAACAAAAAGTACCTTTTGGGCCTTTAAATCCAAGTCTAGAACCTTGTCCACCAGCTAAAGTAATAACCCCTACTTTTCCGGATTTTATTGCTTTAATCCCAATATTATAATATTGTTTAATTTTATTAGAAGGGAGAGAGTCTTTAATTACATATTTTAAAGGTTCTATCTCTTCTGTAGGATTTGGTTCAGAATTGTTAAAAGCATCATATAAACCTAATAATTCATCAAAATCAATATTTAAAATTTGGTTTAATAAATTTGATTTTTGATTTTCGGTAAGTTGACTAATAAAACTAATTAAATGTTCTTGTTTATATTTTTTTAAAATACTTTTTACGGTATTTAACGTATCATCCATATAATAACCTCTTATACATTAATATATATTATAAAATTATTTAATATTTGCATAATTAGTAGCACTTCTTAATTCTTTTATTACTTTATTTTTGCTAGGTAGAGATGAAGCTTCTAAAAGATTAATTTCTTCTTCAACATTATAAGGCAACCTTACTAAATTAATATCTATAGAAGAAAGATTTTTACTTTCATATTCACCTTCTAATATAATATATGATGCCAAAGTAGAAAACTTGTTAGTCTCATCATTATAATTATCATTTAACATTTCTATTGGCATTCCAACACTACCAGGATTAAAAATAGTTTTATTGCGAATACGCAATAAATTAGGTGTATGAATATGTCCATAACCAACTATATCTGGGACTGGGTCTGATTTACTCTTACCTATAAATTCAGTATTTTCAAATAATTGCATAGCATCATGAATTTCTGTTGCAGAATAAATAGTATGCTCATTTGAAAACATAGGATTAAATATATAATCTAGACCAAAAGGTGAAGCATGAAAAAGCCTTATTAAATATCCACTCATATAAAAATCATGGTATATTGGTAAATTATAAATAAAAGAAGCTCTTTCCTCACCAATTAAATCCCTTGTCCAAAATCTTCCTTTAGGTATATCAGGTCTAGTTATAGCTTCATCACAATTTCCCTTTAAAATTACTTCGCATTTTTCTTTAAGTAAATCTATAACTTGATCTGAATTGCAGGATTTTAAAACACTATCACCTAAGCAGAAAATTTTATTTATATTTCTTTTTTCTATATCAGTAATTACAGCTTTAAGAGCAGTAATATTTCCATGTACATCAGAAATAATTGCAATTTTTTCCATAACTACACCTCCAGAATTTCTTATCACATGCATATTATATTATAAAATATAGGCATTTTCAATATAAGAGAAATAACAGTTGAAAAAAATTTGTATATTATATATAATAAATGCATTTAAATAAATCAGAAGTACAATAAAAAAGGAGGAATAATTATGCTAAAACATATAGGTAATACTCCAATGATAAGAATTAAATATAAAAAAGGTGAAAAAATTAATACCATATATACAAAACTAGAATCATATAACCCAACAGGAAGTATAAAAGACAGAGTAGCATATTATATAATAAAAAATGCAAAAGACAGAAAAATATTAAAAGAAGGAATGCCAGTAATAGAAGCAACAAGCGGAAACACGGGAATATCTCTTGCCGTATTAGGTGCATACTATAAACATCCGGTATATATTTTTATGCCCGATTGGGCAAGCACAGAAAGAGTAAAACTAATGAAAGCATTCGGAGCAGAAGTAACACTTCTATCTAAAGAAGAAGGCGGATTCAAAAAATGTTTAGAAGAAGCAAAAAAATTAGCAAAAGAGAAAAATGGATATTTAGCTAATCAATTTGCAAATACCGATAACATACTTGCACATTATGAAACAACAGGAGAAGAAATTGTAAATACACTTCCAGAAAAAGTATCAGCATTTATATCAGGAGTGGGAACAGGAGGAACATTAATAGGTATAGGGAGAAGATTAAAAAAGTGGGACAATAATGTGGAAATAGTTGCACTAGAGCCTGATAAAATGCCATTAATATCACAAAATAAAATAATAGAAAATCACAAAATAGAAGGCATTGGAGATGACTTTGTACCTGATTTATTAGATAAAAATTTATTAGACAAAATAATTTTAGTAAATGATGAAGATGCAATAAATATGTCAAGAAGACTTGCAAAGGAATTAGGTCTTGGAGTTGGTATATCTTCAGGAGCTAATTTTATTGCTGGAGTAATATACCAAGAAAAAATAAATAAGCCAATAGTTACAATTTTTGCAGATGATAATAAAAAATATTTAAGTACTGATCTTACAAAAGATATAGACACAAATAATAAATTTATATCTAACAATATAAAATTAATTGATTATGAAGTAATATAAATTCAGTAATCAATATGTGTGATATTGCAGAATATAAAAACAATCAATATAAAAATTAAAATAATAGCAAAAAATAAACTCTTTTCATAAAATATAAAAAATACGAAAGGAGTTTTTATATGTTCAAAAAAATTGTTAGCACATTTGTGGTATTTTGTATAGTATTAGTATGGACTATACCAGTACTTGCATTAAACCCATCAAGTAATACGATTTATAGAGGAATAGATGTAAGCGAATGGCAAGGAGACATAGATTTTAGAGAAGTAAAAAAAGCAGGAATAGAAGTTGTATACATAAGAGCAGGTCAAGGGTTTAGTTATAAAGATTCCAAATTTGAAAGAAACTATGAAGAAGCAAAGAAAAATGGTTTAAAAGTAGGAGTATATCATTACATGACAGCCAGAACTGTAGAAGAAGCAAGATTACAAGCCAAGTTTTTTGTATCTTTAATTTCAGGTAAAGAAATTGACTGTAAACTGGCAATGGATTTTGAATCATTTGGAAATTTGAGTAATTCAGAGATTAATGAAATTGCAATAGAATACATAAGAGAAGTGGAAAGATTATCTAAAAAAGAAGCAGTGGTATATAGTAACACATATGATGCTAAATATGTATTTTCTGAACAAATAGCAAAATACCCCTTGTGGGTCGCACAATATGGTGTAAGCCAGCCTCAAGATAATGGCAAATGGAGCAGTTGGGAAGGATTTCAATACAGCTCTTCAGGAAGAATAAATGGAATAGAAGGAAATGTAGACTTAGATAGATACACGAAAGATATTTTATTAAATTCAAATGAAGTTGTTAATAAAGTAGAGGATCCAAAAGTTACTAAAGAAGATAGAATATTATTCAAAATAAGAAGAGGAGACACTCTATCTGAGATAGCACAAAAATTTAACACAACAGTTGCACATTTGGCATCAATAAATAATATAAGAAACCCAAACTTAATTTATGCCGGAGAAATAATTGTTATATCTCATAATTATAATAATAGAGATGTAAAAGAATATAAAATAAAAAAAGGAGACACTCTATCAGAAATAGCACAAAAATTTAACACAACTGTAAGCTATTTAGCAAAAATAAACAAAATACAAAACCCAGATTTAATTTATGCAGGAAATTACTTAAAAATATAGAAAAATATGGATAAAAATGTCAAAACCTAAAATCCAGTATTGACAAACACAAAGTGTTTAATATATAATAATGTTTGTTCATTAATAAACGAACAATACGAAATCCCACACTGAACACATTAATGTGTAATACTGGAAGGAGGGGAATAAAATGTCAGAGGTAAAAGTTAATAATGGTAATATAGAAGATGCTTTAAAGAGATTTAAAAGACAATGTGCAAGAAATGGAGTATTGCAAGAAGTTAGAAAAAGAGAACACTATGAAAAACCTAGTGTAAAGAGAAAGAAAAAATCAGAGGCAGCTAGAAAAAGAAAATTTTAAAGTTTAATATAAATAAAGAGCAAACATTAAACAAAAAATGTTATGCTCTTTTTTCTTGAATAATAACAAGGAATTATTATATAATAATAATGCTAAAAATATAAAAGTAGATAGTATAAAGTAATCTATAAAAACATAAGAAAGGAAGATAAAAATGAATTATATAAAAAAAGACATAAAAAAGGGTGTTTCACTTCATAAAATTAATACTAATAAGTTTAAAACAAATTTATATGCTGTCTTTATAGCAACACCATTAAAAAGAGAAGATGTAACTAAAAATGCTTTAATAACATCAATCTTGAGAAGAGGAAGCAAAAATTTTCCATCACAGGATTTGATTAGCAAAAAATTAGAAGAAATGTATGGAGCATCATTTGATTGTGGTATAGAAAAAACAGGAGACAATCAAATAATAAAATTTTACTTAGAAACAATAAATGAAGAGTTTTTGCCAGAACAAGAAGAATTAACAAAGAAAAGTTTAGATATATTGTTTGATATAATATTAAATCCATTAATTGAAAACAATGGATTTAAAAAGGAATATTTTGATAGTGAAAAACGAAATTTAAAACAAATAATAGAATCAAAAATAGACAATAAAAGAGCATACTCTTTTGAAAGATGTATAGAGGAAATGTTTAAAAATGAACCATATGGATTATATAAATATGGTTATGTTGAAGATTTAGAAAAAATAACTCCACAAAACTTATATGAACAATATAAAAAATTAATATCAAATGCAAAGATAGATATTTTTGTTTCAGGTGAGCAAAAAGATGACAGCATATTAAATATAATTAAAGAAAATGAAAAAATCATAAAATTAAATGAAAGAGAAGCGGAATATATAGAAAACAAGGAAAATACAAATAAAACAGAAGTAAAAGAAACACAAGTAGTAGAAGAACATATGCAAGTTGCACAAGGAAACCTTGTTTTAGGATTAAATATAAATACTGAAATAGAAAATGCTAAATTTGTAGCTTCACTTTATAATGCAATCTTAGGAGGAGGAGCTAATTCAAAATTATTTCAAAATGTTAGAGAAAAACAAAGCTTAGCATATACAGCAGGTTCAACATATAGAAGACAAAAAAATGTTATATTTATAAGATGTGGAATAGAAATAAAAAATTACGAAAAAGCTTTAAATACTATAAAAGACCAATTAAAAGATATAGAAAATGGAGAATTTTCACAAGAAGATATTAATAATTCAAAAGAATTAATTTCAGAATCAATAAGAAGCATTAATGCTGAGCAAGATACAGAAATAACTTATTATTATGGACAAGAGCTTTCAGATAATTTTACAACAATAGAAGAATATATTGAGAAAATAAATAGTGTTACAAAAGAACAAATTCAAGAAATAGCAAAAACTATTAGCATAAATACTATATATTTCTTAAGAGACTAGGAGGAGAGCGTAAATGGAAAGAATAGAATGTAAAAAAATAAAAGAAGAGGCATATATAGAAAAATTAGAAAATGGTATGAAAGTTATAATTATACCAAAACATAATTTAGATAAAAAATACATTATATGGGGTACACATTTTGGCTCAATAGATAATAGATTTATTATGCCGAAAACAAATGAAGAAGTATTTATTCCTGATGGAGTAGCACATTTCTTAGAACATAAAATGTTTGAACAACCAGATGGGACAAATAGTTTAGATACATTAATGGCATTAGGACTAGATGCTAATGCATATACAACAAATAATCATACAGCATATTTATTTGAATGTACAAATAATTTTTATAAAGGTTTAGATGAACTAATGGATTATGTGCAACATCCATATTTTACTGATGAAAATGTAGAAAAAGAAAAGGGAATAATAGGACAAGAAATAAAAATGTATGATGATGAACCAGGGTGGAGATTATACATGAATGCATTAGATTGTATGTACAAAGATAATCCAATAAAAATAGATATTGCAGGAAGTGTAGAATCAATAAGCAAAATTACACCAGATGTTTTATATAAATGTTATAACACATTTTATAATCCTTCTAATATGATAATGGTTGTATGCGGGGAGTTTAATCCAAGTGAAATATTAAATGAAATAAAAAGCAGATTAGTACAAAAAGAAGAGCAAGGAGAAATAAAAAGAATATATCCTGAAAAAGAAAAAGGAATAAACAAAAATTATAAAGAAGATACAATGGAAGTTAGTTTTCCTATATTTGCCATAGGTTATAAAGATGACGAAGGAATAAATAGGGATATTGTAAAAAAACATATAGCCATAGAGATATTATTAAATATGATAATAGGAAAAAGCTCAGAGGCATATAAAGAACTATACGAAGCAGGAGAATTACTATCTGTGCCAGATTTAGATTATGAATTTGCAGAACAATATGCACACATATTAATTTCTGGACAATCTAAAAATCCAAATAAAATAAAACAAAAAATAGAAGAAATAGTAGAGAAATATAAACAAAAAGGATTAGAAGAAGAACATTTTAACAGAATAAAGAAAAAAACATATGGAGATTATGTAGTAGAATACAATAGTGTTGGAAATATAGCTAGAATGTTTTTATCAGATAGTATGAAAAATATAAATAGTTTTGATTATATAGAAAACTTTAATGAAGTAACAAAAGAATATGTAGAGGAAATATTGAAAAATGTCTTTAAAAAAGATAATTTGGTAATGTCTGTAATAAACTGTAAAGACAAATAAGTAAATGTTATAAAAGGTCGAATTAAGTAATACGAAAAGTGATAAAAACCGCTTGAAATCAACAAAAACAATTGACTAATAGAAAAAAATATGTTATTTTTGTTGTATACAAAAGAAAAAATGCAAGAAAAGGAGAGTGGTTTTTATGTTAAATGATGAAATTTGTAAATTAAGAGAAAAATTAAATAATAGCATTATAAATGGACAAGATTATGAAATAACATACAAACTAAGTACAGAATTGGATTTACTTATTGCAGAATATTATAAAGCGGAAATTATTTCTCAAAGTAAGAGAAAAGTAAGGAAAAATTTAAATAGAAAGCTTGTAAATAAAATATAAAAATATAAAATTACTACTTTAAGTAATAAGTTATTAAAGGTTTAAATAAATTAAACATGAAAATAGATTTAAATTTAGATTATTTAATAAATTTTATTACTAAAAGTGGTATTTTTTATTGCCATTGCTTTTTTATGTAATAGGAATTTCGGAGAAATTTCCTATTATATAAAAAAGAAGCTTACACCATAATTGAACTAATGAAAAAATATGCTAAATAAGCTTAAGCAATTAAAAAGCAAACCTCTTAAAATTGCAAATTTACATAAAAAATGTTATAATGAAATTGTAAGTTACTTTGTTACAAGTTTAGAAATTTCCTAACAAATGAGAGGAGAATTAAAATGATTCATCGGGTTTTCTTTTGGGAGGTTCTTCCCATCATGACTTGCGTGTCGTTTGGACTTCTCACGGGAGTGTTTTTCGACATCAAGTGGGCGATGTTGCTGTGCATCCTGATTCTGGGATTGCTTGCCTGCGAAGCTGGCATTGAAAGCAGTTTCATGGAGGAGGTTCCAGGGACAAAAAAGCCTACCATGGTGTTGGACATTCTAGCATGGTTTATTGCATACCCACTGACGATTTTCGTGAAGTTCACGATTGCTAGCGTGCTTAGCAACATTCACTTCATCGTGTTTGGGCTGATGCTCGTTGGCAGTATCATTGCAATCGTCATCATCTGTGTGTATGCAAAGCACATCTGGAAAGACATCAAGTACTTTGAATACGAAGTCTAAGAAACAAAACAGGAGGTTGATGAAATCTAAAGAGGAGGCACTGGCTTCTCTTTAAGGAGGGGGCTCACCACCCCCTCCTTTATTACAAAAACATTACATTTTTGTGATATTTTTATTACAAAGATGACAAAAATACAAATAATATGCTAATATAAAAAAAGCAATAAATGTATTAATATGTAAAAAAAGTTGAAAAAAGTAAAATCATATATTATAATGTAATAAAGAGGTGAATTATGAACAAACGAAAAGTAATAGAAAATATCTTTATATTACTACTAACAGTTATATTACTAACAGTTATAACACCTAATTACGTAAATGCAGATACTCCAAGAGAAATAGATCCATCAGATTGGAAACCTTCAGACTTAAATCCTGGCGATGTACAAGAAATTACAGATTCAGCTAAAATAATAGTATCCTTTATAAGGTATATAGGTATTGCTGCATCTATAATTGCTATAATGATATTAGGAATAAGATTCATGTTAGGAAGTATTGAAGAAAGAGCTGAATATAAAAAGAGCATGAAAGAATTTTTAATTGGAGTTCTAATATTCTTTGCATTAAGTCAAGTTTTAGCTCTAATTATTGATGTGGCATCTTCCTTCAAATAAAAGGAGTGAGCAGAGGTGAAAAATGAAAAAACAAAAAGTAATAATTAAAAGATGTATAATTATTATATTATTAATATTAATGTTTACAGCCAATCCAACCATAGTAAAAGCAAGTGGTAGTGCAGTAATAGATGCAGGTTCAATAATTGAAGGAGCAGAAGAATTCCTTTCTGCAGGAGAGGGAGAAAACACTCCATTAGATGAGGCAGATTTTAAAGAGGTATCAAGTGTAATATATAATGTGCTATTAATATTAGGTATAATTGCAGCAGTTATTGTAGGATTGATAATAGGAATAAAAATGATGATGGGAAGTTCTACACAAAAAGCTGAAACAAAAGAATTATTAATACCATATGTGGTTGGTTGTGTAATAATTTTTGGAGCATTTGGAATATGGAAATTAGTAGTAAATATGTTAAATCAAGCTCAGTAAAAACAATTATACTAAATAAAAAGTATTAATTAATGATTTTAATATTATCTCTAAAAGAGATAAATAATATATATTATTTTATTATAAAAGGAGGAAATTATTAATATGAAAAAGTCAGTAAAAATATTATCAATAGTTATATTGTCAATAATATTACTTGCTACATTTACAGTACCTGTATTTGCAACAGATGCTAGTGTAGTTGATACATTAATGGGTGGCGGTAGTGCAGATACATCAGGGATACAAAATGTTGGTGCAAATATTATAGGTATTATTACAACAATTGGTATTATAGTTGCAGTTGGTGTACTATTAGTATTAGGTATTAAATACATGATGGGTAGTGCTGCAGAAAAAGCTGAATATAAAAAGACAATGATACCATATTTAATTGGTGCTGTAATTATATTTGGTGCATCAGCTATAGCTAAAGCAGTAATATCTATGTCTCAAAGTATTACTGCATAGTAAAAATATTACAGATATATTACAAAAATATTACAAATATATTAAAAGTGCATTACAAATGCACTTTTTTTGTTTTTTTATATCTTTTTAAAAAATTATCTGCTATAATATAATGTAATATATTGTGATATATTGCAAATAAAAGTATGAACGAAGGAGGAAGCATATATGGGAACATATAATTTACCGAGAAGTGTAAAAGGTGAAGGTAGAATCCTATTCATTTTTACAGGTAAAAGTATGCTATACACAGTAGGAGCTGGTACATTTGGCTTAATATTTTACTTTATTTTTCGAGCAATGGGGTTAACTATGGTAGGTATAGTAATAACCGTAATATTTGCTGTTTTAGGATTTATAATCGGAACATTGAAAATGCCAAACTTAGCAAAATTTAAATTTGCCCAAAAAACAGGTGGGGAAAATTTAGATGACATAATAAGAAGAGCTATAAAGTTTAGAACAAAAGGAAGAAAAATATATATTTACAGGGAGGAAGAAAAGAATGGATAATTTGCAAACACTAACAACAATTTTAATGGTAGTAATAATAGTAATTGTGGTATTGCTAATTGCTCTTGTAATAGTATATTTTTCTACAAAAAACAAAAAAGAGAAAAAATCAAACAAAACAGAAAAATTTACTCAAGAAGATGGAAAAGCAATTCCAAAAACCAAAACTTTTGCTGTAGAATCAGTAATGGACTTTATGGAATTCGATAGAATTGAAGACAATATGATAATTCAAAAAGATGGATTTAAATATATAATGGTAATTGAATGTCAAGGTATAAACTATGATTTAATGTCTCAAGTTGAAAAGAATGCTGTTGAAGAAGGTTTTATACAATTCTTAAACACCATAAGACATCCAGTTCAATTGTATGTGCAAACTAGAACAATAAATCTAGAAGGAAGCCTTCAAGGATATAGAGCGAGAGTAAAACAAATAGAAGATGATTATAATAAACAAGAAATGAGATATAAAGAAATGAAAAGTTCAGGTAATTACACTAAAGAACAATTAGACAGAGTGTATTATGAACTTACAAAACAAAAAAACCTTACTGAATACGGTAAAGATATAATTTACTCAACAGAGAAAATGAGTTTAAATAAAAATGTATTAAACCAAAGCTATTATGTAATTGTTCCATATATTCCAGAGGATTCAGGCACAGATGATTTTGATAAAGATGAAATAACAAATATGGCTTTCTCAGAATTATATACAAGATGTCAATCGATTATAAGAACTTTATCAGGATGTGAAGTACACGGAAGAATTTTAAGTTCTGAAGAATTAGTAGAATTACTTTATGTAGCATATAACAGAGATGAACAAGAAGTATTTGGACTAGATAGAGCTTTAAGAGCAGGATATGATGAATTATATTCAACTGCTGAAGATGTGCTTGATAAGAAAATGAGATTGTTAGATGAGAAAATTGAAGAGGAAGCATTTAACAAGGCTAACGAAAAAGTAATAGAAGCTCAATCAGCCAAAGAAAAAGCTTTACAAAAGAAACAAAACAATATGGATAACTTAATAGATAACTTAGCAAAATTAATTATACAGCAAAACACAGATTCAGTAGGATATGATGTTGCACAAGAAGCAATAAACAGCATTAATAAAGAAAAAGAAGCAAGAAAAGCAGGAAGAAAGAAAACAAGTAAAGAAGGAGGTACTAAAGAAGATGGGCAAGAAAAAACAAAGAGAAGAAGAACAACAAAGACAGCTTAATGATTATACAAAACCAGATGAATTTCAAATTTTAAAGAAGAAAACTATAAAAGAACTTATTGCTCCTTCTGGAATTGATGCTACAAATATAGATCACCTTGAAATAATCTCTAATGTTACAAGATATGCAAGAAGCTTCTTTGTATCAACACTTCCAAGAATGTGTACATTCCCAGATTTATTTAGAGATATGTATTTATTTGGAGATATTAACACATCTATATACATAAATCCAATTCCAGAATCAAGATCACAAAATGAATTAAACAGAGTAATAAACGAAATTGAAACAGAAAGAATTGTTGCTCAGGATAGAGGAAATATCAATAGAGAATCAGACTTGGGACAAAAAAGATTAGAAGCAGAAGAATTAAGAGATGAAATTGCTGCGGGGTTTAATAAATTATATGAAGCTTCAATTGTATCTACTTTATTTGCATATAGTCTAGAAGATTTGGAAAGATTTACAAAATTATTATCTACAGAAATGTCTAAATCATTAGTTTCTATAAAAAGTGCATGGGGTATGCAAGAAGAAGCATTCAAATCGAACTTGCCATTAATGGATGATAAAGTTAAAAAAACACATACATTTGATAGGAGATCAATGGGAACAGTATTTCCATTTACAACCTCAGAAGTTGGACATTCAACAGGTGTACCACTAGGAATAAACAAACAAACTGGAGTACCAGTATTATTTGATAATTTCCACAGTTCGCTTACAAATTATAACATGGTTATATTTGCTAAATCTGGTGCTGGTAAGTCTGTTACAATGAAAACATTAGTATCTAGATCAGCTGTTTTAATGGGTGTACAAAGCTTAGCACTTGATGCAGAAGGTGAATATAGCATAGTGGCAGAAAGCTTAGGAGGAATAAATGTAGTTATAAGTCCTTCTTCAAAAACAGTTATAAATATATTCGATATTGAAACAGAAGTAGTAAAAGATGAAATTACAGGCAGAGAGAAAATAGTATTAAATGTTGAAAACAAGGTAGAGGACGTTACACAAGCTTTACTTACAATGGCTAAAGGAAGTACAAGAAGTGAAGAAGTTAATGAACTTACAAAGCAAATTATTGCAGAATCAGTTGCAGAAGAATATGCTGCACATGGAATAAATAGTGATCCAAATAGTTTATTTGAAGCAGGTACAGCAGGCAACTTATCAGGAAACATGCTAGGAAGAAAGAAAAAAGACATGCCAACTATAGGTTCATGGTACAGAAGAATACAAAAGAAAGCAGATGATAACAAAAACCAAGATTATAACTTCCATTATAGTTATTTGTTAAAGGTTATGAAACAATATATAAGAGAATATGATGGACAGATGGCTTATTTTGATGGACAATCAACATTTGACTTGTTAGAAGGTGCACTATTTATCAACTTAGACATATCACAATTAGAAGAAAAGTTTGCGAGACCACTTGCGCAACAAATATTACTAGAATGGATATGGGAAAAATATGTTAAGAAAAATAGTGAGGATAAATCAAAAGCAGCTAAGAAAAGAGTTCTAGTTGATGAGGCATGGATGTTACTTCCATTCCCAGAAGCTGTAGATTTCTTAAATACAATGGCAAGACGTGCTAGAAAAAGAAATGTATCACTTGCAATTATTTCAAAAAGATTTCAAGACTACTATGAAAAGCCAGAAGCACAAGCAGTTTTAACATCTTCAGATACAAAATTATTTTTAGCACAGGACAAATCCGAAATTCAATACTTAAAAGAAGTATTTAAACTAAGTGAAGGAGAAGCAAACTTTTTAGTTACATGTCTAAAAGGAGAAGGATTATTAAAAGTAGGAGGAGACAGTGCAATTATTCAAATCAAGCCTACTGCAAAAGAATTTGAGTTCGTTGAAACAAACTTAAACAAACTAGTACAAAGAGGAAAAAGAACGAACAATAGGTATTAGGGGGGAGATATGGAAAGATTAACAAAGAAAAGTATAGCACTAAAGATAGCAATAGTTGTGGTATTTGTTTTATTATTTAACTTTTCAGCTCCAACTATAAGCCAAGCGGGTGTGGCCGAAGTTATAGGAGGAACATTACTTTCTCCAATTATTGATTTATTACTAGCTATAGGAGATGGAGCAGTAAACTTAATTCAAAGTATATTGTTTGGAATAGAGAACTCTTTATTAAAAGTCGCAGTACATAATGCAGATCTCTGGGAAATAATTGGCATGGTGGCAGGTGCTGTGGCTGGAATTGCAGCAGTAATTGCAATAACTGTAGTAACAGGTGGTGCAGCATTATCAGCTATTATACCTGCATTAGTAGCTGCAGGAGCAGGAGCATATGCAGGATATAAAATAGTTACAGCAATGTTACCAGATACATTTTATTTACCAGTTTATGCAATAAGCCCAGAAGAGATTTTTTCAAATAAAATTGGTTTATTGGACGTTAATTTCTTTAATCCTGACCAGTCTAAATATGAAGACCTGACACTTGAAAGTGGAGAAACAGTATCACAAGAATTAACATCTATTAGATTACAACCTACAATATCAAGTTGGTATTTAACACTTAGAAATTTAGCATTAGTTGTACTATTATCTGTACTATTATATATAGGTATTAGAATAGTAACAAGTACTGCAGCTCAAGATAAAGCAAAATATAAAGAAAAATTATCAAGTTGGATAATAGCAATGTGTATATTATTCTTTATGCACTATATAATGGCATTTGCCACAATGGTAGTAGGAGCAATTTCTGAAGGCATAAACACGATAAATAAACCAATAATAGTAACAATGCCTAATTTGGAAGACGAAGATTATGAAGTTGAAGTAGTTACAACAAATGATGAAGGAAAGGCAGAAACAAAAGGTGTTAAAGCACGTGAATGGTTTGAAACAGCAGGTTTAATTGTGGGAGGAGACGAATATGCATGGCCAACTAATTTAATGGGCAGATTAAGATTAAGTATGCAAATGGATGCTAACCTAACAGAAGATAACCAAACATTAAGACAATTAGGTTATGTAGTATTATTCTTAGTATTAGTATTTTACACAATTGCCTTCTTAGTAGTATACATTAAAAGGTTAATAATGTTAGCATTCTTAACAATGATTGCACCATTAGTTGCGATGACATATCCACTAGACAAAATGAATGACGGCAATGCACAGGCATTTAATATGTGGTTAAAAGAGTATGTATTTAACTTATTAATACAGCCACTACATTTAATTTTATATACAATGTTAGTTGGATCAGCAATTGAATTTGCTAGTGAAAACATGATATATGCAATTGTTGCTATAGGATTTATATTTGAAGCAGAAAAAATTCTAAGGAGATTCTTTGGATTTGATAAAGCTTCAACAGTAGATGCAAATGGTTCAGCTGTTGGTGGAGCATTAGCTATGGCAGGAGTAAATCAGTTACGTAGATTAGCAGGAGCAGGAAAACGAGGAAGATCTGGAAATGGATCTGGAGGCGGATCTGGATCTGGAGATGGAGCTACAGCTGCATCAAATAGAAAAATCAAGACAAGAGAAATGTTAAATCAATTAACCGGAAGAGGTGCACAATCAGGAACTGGCACTCAGAATCCAAGACTTTCAACTAGAGATACAGGTAAAACTCAACCTCAATTAACTGCTTCAGAAAACTCTAATGGTAAATCAGATGAATGGAACAGACTACAAAGTGAAAGACAAGCATTAGATGATATGAAACTTGAATACGGAGATGGATCTGCAGATGCAGAAACATATGCTCAACTTGAAAGAGACATAAACGAAAGCGATACAAGAGGAATTAGAACCTGGGCTAGTGATTTATATCAAGGAAGTAGATTACAATCAGGAGTTAATGGAGTTACAAATGCAGTTGGAACAGGATTGCATAATGCGGCTAATTATGTTTCTAGATCAGCACCAGTAAGAATGGCTAGACAATTAGGGGCAAATGCAAAATCTGTTAAAGATATGGCTGTAGGAAAAGCTATAGCAGGAGCCAATACAATTAGAACAGCTATACCAAAACCTATTAGAAACTCTGCAAGAACATTAGGTGGACATATGGTAGAAGGTGCTAAAGCAGCTGGAAATGTAGCAAAAGGTGTTGGAGCAGTTGGAATGGAAGGATTAAAATATGCAGCACCAAGAGTTGGAAAAGGTCTAGCAAAAGGTGGCCTAGCCGTAGCTGCTGGAACTATGGGTGTGGCTGCAGGATTGGCTACAGGAGATGATAAAAATGTTCTACAATATGGTGCAGCAGGCGCTGCAGCAGGATGGGCAGCTGGTTCAGGAGCAGTTGGAACAGCTAAAAGTGCAGATGATATGGTTAAACAAATTGGTAAAACTGCAGCATCTACATATACTGTAGCAGCACATGGAGTCGATGCAGAAAAAGAAAGACAAAGAGCAGCTGAAGATAGAGCAGCAATGAAAGATAAAGATAGACAAAAACTATATCAAGAAGAATTACAACTTTCATCAAAGAAAGAAGTAAAACAAGCAATGGAAGATGCTCAACAATATAGAGAACAAGGTATTACAGATGACGATATGATTATAAAGGCTATGAAGGCCAAAGGATTTGGAAACGAAAGAGCAAGTCAAGAAAGAATATTACTTGCAGGACTTGCAAGTGAAACAGGAAATGACAACAAAAAGATTAAAGATTTAGAGTCTAGATTAACAGACAGAGGATTAGATGCAAGAGATGTTAAAAAATATGTTGATGGTGTAAGAGAGATTACAGGAGCAATATAGCTATGGTGGCTTTAATTATCTAAATAATACATCAAAGTAGAGCAGAAAGTAATTTCTGCTCTATTTTAAAAAATAGGAAAAGGAGAAAAAAATGGGAAAAAAGATTGCAGAATGGTACATAAGAAACAAATCAAAAATATTGCTTATTGCATTTATAGCACTTGTAATTATTGTAATAAATATTATTTTACAATTGGTTATTAAATTTGGAAAGGACGAAGAACCTGTACAAGAGGAGAGTTATGGGCTAGAAGATATAATTAATAACAATTTTAATACAATCACAATGGAATCAGCAGATTCAGTCCTTTCTGGAGAGGAATTAAGTTCTTATCAAATAACTATGGCGGGAACAATAGAACAATTTGTTGATTATTGTAATACTAAAAAAGTAAACGAAGCATATAACATGTTAACAGAAGAATGTAAGCAAGAATTATATTCAACTGTAGAAAGCTTTACGAACTTATACTATAACAAAGTGTTTAATGGAAACATAAAAAAGGTAAATGTAGAAAACTGGATGGGAAATATATACAAAGTAGAATATACTCCAGATTTTTTGGCAACGGGAGTATATTCAGAAGATAATACTATTCAGGATTATATACATGTAATTCAAGGTGATGATGGACAATACAAATTAGATATAAATAGTTATTTAGGAAGAAAAGAAATAAACAAAACAGGTGAAAATGATTATGTAAGTATTACAGTTTTAAGAAGTGATACATATATGGATTATCAAACATACACATTTAGTATTACTAACAAAACTTCAGATGAAATAATAATAGATGATAGAGTGTATACAGATTCTATGTATATTGAAGATGAAAATGGAATTCAATATGGATCTTATTCTCAAGAAATAAGTGCTCCAGAATTAACATTTAGTCAAAATGAAACAAAACAAGTAACAATAAAATATTATAACAAATATAGTTCAGAGAAAAACATAAAGAAAATAGCATTTTTAAGAATTGCACCTAACTGGACTCAAACTAACACAAACAATTATGAAAACCAAAACAGATATAAAAAATTAGAAATAGAATTATAACAAATAAAATAAAGTACTGAAATATTCTAGCATCTAAAAATATAGGGAAATAGCACTTATAGAGAATTTAACAATTGAAAAAAGTTGAAAAAAGTGGTATAATAAATAAAATATGCTTTAGTCAAAATATATGTATTAATAAAAGGAGAAAGAGATGGGTGACGGTTTTGAACAAATAAAAATCCAAATGAAAAAGATTTTGAAAAAAGCGGGTAAGACTATAAGGAGATTGGGCTTACCCATAATAGCATTGGTGTTAATTACCATCATTGTAGTAGGTGGATTAGGTTATGAGATGACAAGACAAGATGGTTCATTTGTAGAGGGAGATAATAGCAATATGCTATATGCAATGTCACAATTCACACGCGATGTAATAATAAATTATGATGGTACAATAACAACAAAAATGTCAGCACAAGAATTGTGGGATGAAATGCTAAAAAATAACACAAGAATAGATGAATATTTAGATAATCCACAACAATTGTTAAAATTGCTGAATGCAGAGATAGTAACAAATTATCCAGATACAAGACCAGAAGGAGAAATAGAAGAGCCACTAGATGAAGATTTCTGGGATAATCTAAACAAGAATGTTGATGGAACAGAAACACAAGGAATAATAAAATTTAAGAGAGCCAAAGATGATGGTACTAATATTACTATGACATATGTTAACCCTCAGGAATTCCAGGATTATATAGAAGCATATAATAAATCTGGTTCAGAAGCAGATAAACAGAAAGCATTAAAGCATTTTACTATAGAAAAACAATATGCGGTATCAAGTTTAACAGCAGGTACAATTACAGCAGGTACAACAATTGAAGTACCTGAAGGATTTGGAACTTGTTATTCATATATGGCATGGCAAATGGTAACAGACCCAACTTCAATGCAATATAAATTAAAAGAACAAGCAGGAATGAACTTTGATGAAGAAGGGTTTGGTATTATTAATGGTCGTTATGTTATAGCTTGTACAACAACTTTTGGACAAGCTGGAGATTATATAGATTTTTATATTAACACGGCTTCAGGACAGATAGTTCTTCCTTGTATAATAGGTGATATAAAAAATCAAGGTGATGAAGGTTGTAATCAATGGGGACATATAAATGGACAATGTGTTATCGAGTTTGTTGTAGATCAAGGATCATGGTATGGTAAAAAAGAAAACCCTGGTACAGCAAGTAATCATCCAGAATGGGCTGGTAAAGTTGTAAAGGCTGTAAATGGTGGAAGTTATTTTGATAATCCTAATTTTGGAGCAGATTCTGATATAAAACCAAATGATAGTGATAAAGATGATAAGAAAGACAAGGATGACAATGAATCAAATTCAGGAACATTAGTATGGCCAACAACGACAACAAATATTAGTTCTTACTTTGGACCTAGGGCTCAACCTACGGCAGGAGCTTCAACAAACCATAAAGGTATAGATATAGCAGTAGGAAGGGGAAATGATGTTTATGCAGCAGAAGCGGGAATAGTCACTCACTCTGGAGATTATGGTACAGGTGGTTTGGCAATTATTATAGACCATGAAGGTGGTTTCCAGACAAAATACCTTCATAATGATCAATTACTTGTTAACGTCGGAGATAAAGTAGAAAGAGGACAGGTTATTGCAAAATCTGGAAATACAGGAAATAGTACTGGACCACATTTACACTTTGAAACTTTACAAAATGGAGTTAATATAGATCCGTTATCACTTAAATATGATAATGCAATGGGAAGTGGAACAGGAACATATGGAAATGGAGGAAATGCTAAAACAAAATATGTAGTAAAAGTAGCAACATGGAGTGAAAGATATGAAGAAGTAGTAGCAGGAGGAGACGGAAGTGTAGATCCAGAGCCAGTAATAGCATACAAAGCAGGAGAGACAACATATACAATGACATCACAAACGGTAGATTATCAGAGTATGGTAAGTGGATATCAAATGCCTGTAGACTACTTATGGCAATGGATAGTAACAGGAAGAGATAAAGACTTTGGATTAGATATAGCAGAATTAATATATGATAGTGAAATAGAAATAACAGTACATGATAATGTAACAAAGGTAACAGATGTAGATACATATGAATACACAAGAAAAACAAAATATCATACACATGACATAGTAGTAACAGGTAGTTGGACAGATACAGTAACAAGTACAACTAGTACAGGTACAGGAAGTAGTGGCACAGGTACAACAGGCACTGCCGGAACAACAACTTCAACAACATCAGGAAGTATACATGAAGAGAACAAAGCAGGAAGTGAAAAAGAAGAAGAAAAGAAATACACAATAATACATACAACAATAAATACAACAGACACATTAAATGTAAGTGTAACAAAAGCAGATGTATGGATTGTAGAGTATACACAAGAATTTGAATACCAACATCAGAACATGCCAACAGTAACTAATGGACCAACGGAAATGGAACAAAATAGAGATTATCCGGGAAGTCCAGACAAAACAGATAATACAGACCCAGCAGGAATAGGAGCAGAATTTGAACAGAGTGTAAGATCAAAATATAGTGACAAAGATACTGTAAATACAAGTATGACATGTGTAACAGACTACTATTATGGATTTGATGGAACAGTAACAAACGAGAACACGGTAGAAAGCAAAAAATATACAGCATTGCCAAAACAATTAAAACCAAAAGATGATCCACATTCAGAAGAAGATAATTTTGTTACAATATTAAAAGAAAGAGAACATCATGATACATTAACAAATGTAATGAGTGCACCAGATTGGTTATTTGACTTAATAAAAGAAAATGAAAAAACAGTAGATATGTTAGACATAACAAAATATTTATTGTATAAAGCATCAGGCAAAGATTATGGAGTAACAGAATTTGACTTTTCAGTATTTGACCCAGCGAACTTTAAGACAGTTAGCGGTATAAATGGAAGATTAAGTGTTACAACAACAAACCTTACAAGAGAAGAGTTTATTGCAGCAGTACAAGGTTATTCAGCAGCTATTAGTAAAGGAGCAGGAACGCAAGTATTTAGAGATAATGCAGGTGTTATATATGACGTATGTGTAAAAAATAATATAAACCCTGTACTTTGTGCAGCACAAGCATGGAAAGAACAAAACTGGGATGATCCAAGTACATCACCATTTAACTATTGGGGTATCGCTGTATATAATGGACAGAATTATGGTAATAGTTATTCAAGTATGGAAGATGCTGTTGAAGGATATTGTAGACAAATTAATAGTCAATTGAATGGAGATCTTAAACCTATTTATCAAGCAAGAGCAGCGGAGTTCGCAACAGTTAATAACAAATTTAAAGGAGATATGTCTACAATGTATGATATCTTTTCAGCATATGCATATATCGGAGATGGACATACATTACAAGAAGAAGCAGATTATGCGGCAGCGTATGTTGACAGCTTAATACAGTGTGCAACACAAATCTTTGGAGAAGGAGCATTAGTTGCATCTTCAGGTGGAGCAAGTGGAATTATAGCAACATGCCAAGAAGTAATGCAAGAATTCTTAAATAGAAATGCAAGATATAGTCTTACTAACTTGATTTGGGGAGATATAGAAAGATGCTGGACAGATAGTGAATGTATATGTTGTGCATCATATGTGTCATTAGTACTATATAGATCAGGGGCATTAACACCAGAGCAAATCAATGCATATAACTATCATTATACCGGTGCCGGCGGATTGCCAAATATGTTACAAGCAGCAGGATGGCAACAAGTTTCACCATCACAAGCACAACCTGGTGATGTAGTAATAGATTATTCAGTACATGCAATGATTTATGCAGGAGATGGTCAGGTTTGGGATCAAACATGTTGCGTTATAAGTTCAAGTGGTAATCCTCCTGTAAGAGGGACAAGAAGTTATAATATTTCAGGATGCCAAATTTGGAGGGCTCCATAAAATTAAAATAAAATCTATTTAAAGATAGGAGAAAAAAATGACTAAAATAAAAAAAATTATTATACCATTAGGCATTATACTTGTAATTGCAATAATTGCACTAATTATAATATTAAATTTAATAAACAAAAATAATCAGCAAACAGATATTAGTGAAGATGAGGGAATAGAGGCTTATCAAAAAGAAACTGATACTATACTAAGTCAGGTAACTAATAGGGTAGATTACTATACAGTAAAGACTTGTATAGGAAAATATTATGCAGATTACTCAATTTTATTTAATCCAGAAATTTATTATATAGGTTTTAGCGAAGAAAGAGTAAAACAAGAGCAAGCAGATAACACACAAGCAATATATGATATGCTGGATAGCCAATATATTACTGAAAAAGGCATAACAATAGATAATCTAGGAACTAACTTAAAAAAAATTGAAGTAATAACCCCATATATTACAAACATGTATGTAAATCATAGAACAAATAACATGGATATTTATGTCATAGATGGAACAATAAAAACAGATATAACAGATGCAGGAGAAAAATTTCAAATTATTTTAAAACTAGACATATTAAACAAAACCTTTAGTATAATGCCAAGTGAATATGTAGAAGAAAAATATGGTAATATTTTAGATGGTCAAAATTTGGATATAGAATTAACAGATAGTATTGAGAAAAACAATAACAACCAATTTGTATATAGAACAATTACTGAAGAGGATTATATGAAAGATTTATTTGCTGAATTAAAAAATGAATTGCTATATGACCACGAGAAAGCATATAACCACTTAAATGAAGAATATAGAAACAAAAAATTTGCTACACTTGAAAAATTTAACAACTGGGCAACTAGTAAAGAGGAAGAATATAAAAATATGGTATTAGCACAATATCAAACTGTACAAGAAGATGGATATACGCAATATGTACTAGTAGATCAAAACGGAAAATATTATATTTTTAACGAAACAGGTGTAATGGACTATACTACAATGCTTGACACATATACAGTTGATTTACCAGAATTTATTGAAAAATATAATAAATCAAATGAAGCCGATAAAGCAGGTATGAATTTACAAAAAATTGTAGATGCAATAAATGACAGAGACTATACTTATGTATATAATAAACTAGACGAAACATTTAAACAAAATAATTTTAAAACAGAGAATGACTTTATAGCATATATGCAAAATGCATTTTATGCAAATAACAATGTAGAATTTTCAAACTATAGAGCAAGCGGAGATCTTCATATATTTGATGCTACATTTACAGATAGAAACAATGCTAACAATCAAGCTAGATCAAAAACTTTTATAATTCAATTAAAGGAAGGAACAGATTATAGATTGTCATTTAATGTACAATAAATAAAAAAGGTGGGCTTGATTTTCCCACCTTTTAATAATCTAATAGAAAATTTATATTGAATAAAAGTTATAAGAATTTAGACTATATATTTTCTATATCTAAGCAGATTACAACTTAAATAATTTAGGAGATGAGATAATGAAAGAAAATAAAAGAGAAGAAGTAATAAATAATATGCTAGGTTTAAGAGCGAGCATTTCAGACAAATTAGCTGAAAGAAACCAAGAGGTTGACAATATTGGATATTACAGAGATTTCGAATTTAAAGGGTCTGGGCTAGCTGTTAATGATGCATATGTTGTTAAATTAAAACCAAGCGAAGAGAAACCAAAATCTAAAGAAGATGAAGAAGGCAAAGAAAAAATCGCATATGAAATATACGATAAAGACAACAACTTAATAGCAACTGTTAATGAAGTAGGAGAAATTGAATTTGACCCAGAATTCTTAGAAAGTTTAGAAAAAGTTAATAAAGAATATTTTGATACTTTAACATTAGATGAAGCAGAATTTGAATTACCAGAAGAATTAGGAAAAGATGACTTAGTTTTAACAGGAGAAGAACTTGATGAAAAGCAAGCAGGTAAAGAATTAGAAAAGATTTCTGAAAAAATAGGAAGCAAAGATATAGAAGCATATTCAACAATGAAAGTTGATCAAACCCCTAGATTTGATAAAATGACAAGCAAACAAGAAATTGATCCAAATGCTAAAGTAACTCAAACAGAAACTTTAGCAGATATGATTCCAGAAATAAAAGAAAAAGGAATTGTTAAAGTGGGCGTAGTGTTTTCAGACCATTCGAAAGGGCAAAGTGGTAGATTTTCATTTGTTGGTTTAGATAAAGACGGAAACATACATAACATAGATAGTTTAGAGAATACACAGGGAACAACTACAGGTCAGACAGTAACATCAATAAATAGTAGAGATGGTAGTGTAGTTGAAGAAGAACAAGTAGCAGGGATGGTTAGAATAAATGGTAGAAACAGAACAAATGGACAAGAGGAAATGCTATCTGTAAAAATCGGACAATATGGAACATTAGAAGTTGACTATGTTAGAGCAGATTTAAGCAAAGACAAAGACGAAAGATATTTATCTGCTCCAATAGAAACAAGAAATCAAAGGCCAACAACAAGAGCTGTGCGAGAAATGATGGATAAGACTAAAAACACAGAAATAGAGGATGAACTTGAAAGATCAGAAGGAGAAATAGAAAGAGATGGAGAAACTGAAATAGAAAATATGGATAATTATGCAGGGAATGATGAAGTGACGCCAGATGATGTAATAGTTTTAAAGGATGGTACAGAAACTACATTAAGAAAAGAAGCAGAAAAAGATAGAGTATCTCCAGAAGAATTTACAAGAAAATATAATGAAAGAGGAGGAAAAACACCCGACGAAAAAATAGAAGGTATTCATGATGAAATAGAAGAAGAATTTGGAGCACCAAGTAGAGAAAGTAGATAAACGAGAATAATATAATTCATAAAAAATCACCTTTAAAAATATACTTTAAAAGGTGATTTTTTATGAGAAAAAGCATATTAAATATTATTGTATTATGTGTATTAATTTGTATGTGTACAATTCCAAGTTATTCATATGCAAATAATAATAAAAAAAGCAAAACAGAAAAAGAAATACAATTAAATTCTAAAATAGCTTTAATATATGATAGAGCATCTGGAAGAATAGTATTTGAAAAAAACGGAAATAAACAAACTCTCATGGCATCTACAACCAAAATAATGACTGCAATTATTGTATTAGAAAATACTAATTTAAAAGATGTGGTTAAAGTAGATGCAAAATCAGCAACAATAGGTGGATCAAGATTAGGACTAAAAAAGGATGATAAAATCACAGTAAATGATTTGCTATATGGACTAATGCTTAGATCTGGGAACGATGCAGCATCTGCATTAGCAATATATGTTGGAGGTAGTATTCAAAATTTTGCTGAAATGATGAATAATAAAGCAAAAGAATTGGGATTAGTAAATACTCATTTTGTTGTGCCACATGGATTAGATAATGAGGGACATTATACTACGGCATATGAACTAGCTAAAATTACGGATTATGCACTAGAAAATGATAGCTTCAAAAAAATAGTTTCAACAAGTAGTACTAGCATAAATATAAATGGTATACCAAAAACAATAACTAATACTAATAAACTATTAAATAGTGTATCTGGTGTGTATGGAGTCAAAACAGGTTTTACAAATGGAGCAGGCAGATGTCTGGTAACAGCATGTAAAAAAAATAATATGGATTTTATTACTGTTATAATAGGAGCGGATACAACTGCAATTAGAACTGAAGATACAAAAAAGTTAATAAAATATGTTGAAGAGAAATTTGAATTAGTAAATATAAAAAATATTATTGAAAAAGAGTTTGAAAAGTGGAAAAAAATAAATTCAGGTAGAATATTTGTGGAAAAGGGTTGTGAAAATTCGGCAGAACTGCTTTTAAAGGAAATGAGTTTTGGAAAAATGATAATAAGAAAAGAAGATACAAATAATATAGATATAACAACAAATGTAATATATTATTTGAAAGCACCAGTAAACAAAATGCAGATAATAGGCACATTAAATGTAATAATAAACAATGAAAATATAGCAACATTGGAAATATACAATGAAAAAGAGATTAGGAAAAAAGGTATAGAAGAATATTTTATGGAATTTATGCAAATAATTCAGAAAATAAGGTTAATTTAATGGTAAATAATTATGGAAAACAGTAAAAAATAAAGTAATTAACGATGAAAAATTTAAGCAAATTGTCAATATTTATATAATTAAAATATAAGAGCTTAATTATTTGACATTAAATATAATAATGTAATATATTAAAGCAAAAGAATATAAAATAAATATAATAGTTTAAAGTGTTGTATTAAATAATAGATTGAATGGAGGTAGAAAAATGGAAGATATAGAGTTAATTGAATTAGCAAAAAAAGCAAGAGAATTCGCATACACACCAATTTCTGGGTTTAAAGTAGGCTCAGCACTACTTACAAAAGAGGGAAAAGTATTTACAGGGTGTAATATAGAAGATTCTTCAGGTATAGGAGTTACAAATATTTGTGCAGAGAGATGTGCTATAGTAAAAGCAATATCCGAAGGATTTAAAAATTTTGAAAAAATAGCTGTTGTTGGAGGGAATGAAACATGTAACAAAGAATGTTTACCATGTGGAGTATGTAGACAGTACCTTAATAGCTTTTCTCCCGAAATAAAAGTTTTAAGCTTAAATAATGAGGAAATAAAAACATACGATTTAAAAGAGTTACTACCATTTGCCTTTAATGAAGAATTTTTAAATTAAATAAATATAAAAACAAACATGAAATAAAAACAAAAGGAAATAAGTAAAATAAGTAATAATTTATATAATACTATAATGCTTGTATAAATTATGTAAAAATGATATAATAAACTTTGTTACGTTAAGTTGATCCTCATAAAGTTTTTGAGGAAAACCTCTACAATAATTTAGGGAGGAAACGTGGATCAGGTTGTGATTTTCATTGCCATGGTTGTTTATGGCACTTTGGGCATCTTTATTGAAGGAAAGGACGATCAGAAGAAAATTATCTTTTGGAGTATAAGCGTCATTGTAGAGTGCCTAGTCATATTGGTTGTTCTTTTGATATTGCTTATCTCTATAATGACTTATTCATCAGCTACACTACTGATAGCAATTAAGCTCTGGCTACTAACAGCTTACATGCTTGGATTTTGTGAGCTCTTTTATAGCAAAGAAATAAAAAAGAAACTTGGCAAGTAAAAATCAATCGAGTACGTTTGGGCACACTCTGCATAAGATAAAATGTTGGGGTGTGCCATTTTTTATGTAATAGGAATTTCAGAGAAATTTCCTATTACATAAAAAGCCTATAATCGCCATTGCCTTTAGGATTTCCTCCTTATAGTCGGAAACCTAAATCGGCACGAACAAAGGGCGACTTCGTCGCTTTGTTCTTAATTACCTAGAATAAACAAACATGAATTGGAGGCGACACCCGGATTTGAACCGGGGAATCAGAGTTTTGCAGACTCGTGCCTTACCACTTGGCTATATCGCCATATGTTATTTTAATAGTATTTAATATAATATATGCTTAATATAAAAAAAGATACCATATTTTACGAAGTATATCTTTATATTGTGTTAAATATAAAAAAATACTGTTTTCAAAGACAGTATTTTTAGTAAAATTGGTTATCTGTAATGTTATATAACATTCTATCATAACCGTCTAAACTTATTTAAATTGGAGGCGACACCCGGATTCGAACCGGGGATCAGAGTTTTGCAGACTCGTGCCTTACCACTTGGCTATATCGCCATAATCACCATATATTAAAATAAAACTTTAATAAATAATAAAATTTATTAAAGTGGAGCGAAAGACGGGGCTCGAACCCGCGACATCAACCTTGGCAAGGTTGCACTCTACCAACTGAGCTACTTTCGCATTTGTTATGTTGAAATGATAAGTTTGCTATATCATT
Source organism: uncultured Clostridia bacterium (assembly GCA_944392465.1). Classification (GTDB taxonomy): domain Bacteria; phylum Bacillota; class Clostridia; order TANB77; family CAG-508; genus CALXVA01. Next base: position 29,975 of record CALXWR010000009.1, read on the forward strand.
CATCTTTTGCTAGATTTTTAGCAGAACAATTAATATAATAGCAAAAAAATATTTAAAAGTCAATAGATGGGTATTAAATAAATCGTTAAACATAATAAATACTAGGAAAAATCGGCAAAACCATTGAAAATATTACAAAAATGTAATATAATTGTAATATGAGCGTAATATTTTATGTGAATTATACAAGAGGTAGAGCCGTAAGTATATTTATATTGAAAAAATTCATATAAAAATAATGGAAAATATTTGTATTGACTAAAGAAAAAAAAGTAATTAAAATATAATGTATATTATAAGGGGAAAAAGGATGGTAATCAATATGAAACTAAGAAAGATAGCTTTAGTTATATTAATAACTTTATTATCAATCATGCTAATGAGTAATCTTAACGTTTCAAATGCAGCAGAGGGAAGTAAGTACTTAACGATTAAAATGTTAAGAAAATCAGGTTATGGATATAAAGCATTAGAAAAGAATGTATGGAAAATAGTAGAAACAGATAGTAGTGGTGGATCAGTAAATTATGATAATACAATTTACTGTTTAAAAGGAGGCCCTGGATTTGGGTCAAGTGAATTTGGAAGCGGAACTGCAACAGTAAGACCATATACAAGATATTTTGATATGAAAGATCCAAGTTCAATACCAAGCCCTTATGTAGATGCTTTACCAGATGTAAATAGTAATACATACAAAGCCTTATTATGGTTACTTGAAAATGTGTATGTGCCAGCAAAGACAGGAGCACCAGATGAAGAAATACAAGCAGCAGCTGACTATAGACAATTACTATTAGAAAATGCAGGTCTTGGAGATAGCTATCTAACAGATGATGATATAGATGTAGTCCAACAATTGGCAGTATGGCATTTTACAAATGATGATGCTTTTGATGCAGGAGATAATGGAAGTTTTTCATTATGGATAAATAGAGTTAAAGGGCAAGATTCAGCATATAATCCATTATCAGGTGGGGAATCAGAAGCTGGACCAGGAGCTGTAGATGGCTCTTATAGAAATGCAGAGGCAATATACTTATATAACTATTTAATAGATACGGCAGAAGAAAATGCAGCAAACTATGAAGTAAAAGAGTCAAGTCAGCCATATGAAATAGCGAATCAAACACAAACAATACGAGAAAGTGGAGATAGTTATATAATAGGACCATATAGAATAAATCAAATAAATGAAACAGAAGGAACATTAGAAGTAACGTTTAAAAACGGACAAGGGGAAACATTAAACCCAACATACCAAAATGCAAGTGGTGGAAGAATAACTAACTTACAAGATGCAATAGGAAAAGACTTTTATATAGTAGTACCAAAAAATACAAACGTAGATAAAATAATATTTAGCATAAGTGGATCATTCTTTAACACAAAAGTTACATACTGGGCAGTAGAAGGAGCAGATGTATCAGAACAACCAGTAGTAATAGTAGAAAGAGAAAAAGAAGAATATAGTGATAGCACAGAATTTAATAAACCAGAAGACAAAGTATTTGATTTAGCTTTAAGAAAATTTATAACAAGTATAAATGGAACAGCACCAACTGTAAGTAGAGTTCCACAAATAAGTGATGATACATTAAGCAATTTAGAAGCAGACAAAATAACAACAGCAGAGAAAATTCATCCAAAGAATCCATTAACAGTAAAAACAGGAGATAGTGTAGTATACACAATAAGAGTATATAATGAAGGAGATATTGATGGTGAAGCAACAGAGATAACTGATTATCTACCATCAGGATTAAAATTAAAAGAAGATAGTACAATAAATACACAATATGGTTGGACAGAAGGAAGCAATGGAGAAATAACAACAAATTATTTAGCTGGGCAAACAATTAAAGCATTTGATGGAAGCACATTAGATTATAAAGATGTACAAATAGAATGTGAAGTTATAGCAACAGCTACAGATTCAAACATAGACCTAAAGAACGTAGCAGAAATAACAGATGCTACAAACGATGAAAATAAGTCAGATAGAGATTCAACTCCAGATAATGTAGATGTAGACGGTTATGGAACTACATCACAAGAAGATGATGACGACTATGAAGATTTAACAATAGAGGGAGTACCACAACAAATATTTGACTTGGCATTAAGAAAATTTATTATTCAAGTTAATGATAATGAATTAAAAGATAGTTCAGGAAGATATATAAGAGAACCACAAGTAGATGTAACACATTTAGCAGATAAAAGTAGTACAACAGCAATATATAATCATCCAAAAACACCTGTATCTGTAAATGCTGGAGACGAAGTAATATATACAATAAGAGTATACAACGAAGGTGAAGTAGATGGTTATGTAAGAGAAATAACAGATTATTTACCAGCAAATCTTGAATTTATAAACGATAGTTTCAATGCTAAATATGGCTGGAAAATATCTGCAGATGGAAGAACAGTAACAACAGATATAACATCACCAGATACAGAATATTCTGCTAATAGAGATACTATTTATGAAAATAGAAAATCTGGAAGCGATAAAGTAATATTAAATGCATTTGATGGAACAACACTAGATTATATAGATGTACAAATTAAATGTAAAGTATCAGATTCAGTTGCATCAGAAGAAAAACTAACAAACATTGCAGAAGTAACAGGAGCTACTGATTCAGACGGAGCAGTTATACCAGACAGAGATTCAGAAGTAGATAATGTAACATTACCATCAGATGAAACATTACCAAATTACAAAGATGAAGAAATAAATAGAGGAGACGAATACATACCAGGACAACAAGATGATGATGATTTTGATAAAGTAATAATACAAGTATTTGACTTAAGTTTAAGAAAATTTATTACAGGAGTAAATGAAGAAGAAATAACAAATAGAGTTCCTGTATTCCACAACAACAATGGAGAATACACATATATTCATACCAAAGACCCTGTTTTAGTTGCAACAGGAGATACAGTAATATACACATTAAGAATATATAACGAAGGAAATATAGCAGGATATGCAGAAGAGGTAAAAGATGATATTCCAGAAGGGCTTGAATTTTTACCAGATAACACAACAAATATAAACTATAGATGGGTAATGTATGATGCAGAAGGAAATGTAACAGAAAATGTAGCAGAAGCAGAAACAATAAGAACAGATTATCTATCAAAAGCACAAGAAGAAGAAACTGGAAGAGAAAACTTAATAGATGCATTTGATCCAAGTACAATGGATGAACCAGACTATAAAGAAGTAAGGATAGCATTTAAAGTAACATTGCCAAATTCATCAGATAGCATAATAATAAATACAGCAGAAATTTCAGAAGATAGTGATGAAGATGGAAATCCAGTAGATGATAAAGACTCAACACCAGACAATGATGAAGATGGTGAAGATGATATAGACATAGAAAAAATAAAAGTAACATATTTTGATTTAGCTTTAAGAAAATTCATCACAGGAGTAAATGAAGAAGAAATAACAAACAGAGTACCAGTATTCCATAACAATAACGGTGAATACACATATGAGCATACAAAAGAACCTGTTCAAGTAACAAACGGAGACACAGTAATTTATACATTAAGAATATATAATGAAGGAACAGAAGCAGGGTATGCAGAGGAAGTAAAAGATGATTTGCCAGAAGGATTAGAATTCTTACCAGATAATAGTGTAAACACAGAATATAGATGGGTAATGTATGATGCAGAAGGAAATGTAACAGAAAATGTAGCAGAAGCGGAAACAATAAGAACAGATTATCTATCAAAGGCACAAGCTGAAGAAACTGGAAGAGATAATTTACTAAAGGCATTTGACACAGAAACAATGACACAACCAGACTATAGAGATATAAAAATAGCATTTAAAGTAATAGAACCAAACACATCAGACAGAATACTAATAAATACAGCAGAGATCTCAGAAGATAGTGATGAAAACGGAGATCCAGTAGATGATAAAGACTCAACACCAGACAATGACAAAGATGGTGAAGATGATATCGATATAGAAAAAGTAAAAGTATCATACTTTGATTTAGCATTAAGAAAAATAGTATCAAAAGTAACAATGATACTAGATGGAAAAACATATGTAGAAGAAACAGGGCATCAATTTGAAGATGATCCAGAGGAAGTAGTAAAAGTAGAACTAGGTAACCATAAAATAGAGACAGCAGTAATAAAATTCACATATCAAATTCGAATAACAAATGAAGGAAATATGGCAGGTTATGCAGAAGAAATAACAGACTACATACCAGAAGGGCTAGAATTTAGAGAAGAAGATAATGAAAACTGGGTATTATCAGAAGATGGAAAAACAATAACAACAACACAATTAAATGAAACACTATTAGAACCAGGAGAGAGTGTAGTAATAGAAGTAACATTTAGATGGATAAATGGACACAACAACTTAGGAATAAAAACAAACTGGGCAGAAATCTCAGAAGATAGTGATGAAAACCATGATCCAGTAGAAGATATAGACTCAGTACCAGATAACTTTGAAAAAGGAGAAGACGATATAGACGAAGCATCAGTAGTATTATCTATAGTATCAGGTGTAGGAGGACATTATCTAGGAGTAATAACAGGAGTGCTAGTAATACTAGGAACAGGATTAGTGCTAATCAAGAAATTTGTGTTATAAATAATTCAAATTATACTTAATAGAAAATTTTAGTTAATACAATATTTAATAATAAATTCTAAAATATAATTAAAAGATAGTATTAACAATTATATTAAAAAAAGCTTAAATACTAATAAAATAAAGTATTTAAGCTTTTTTATATAAAAAATTAGCCTATTACATAAGCTATATAAGTACTATTACCTAAGTAGAAAATTAATATTATAATAAATGTTTACTTTAAAAAAAGCATATGATATAATTCATGATAAATGGAGGAAAATAGATGAACCAAATTTTAATGACAGAAGTTCAAAAAAAAGGTAGAAAGAAAAAAGATAGAAACACTACTACATCTATAGAAATAGTAAAAATAGTTAGATTTTTTGCTGTATTTATAATTATTTTTGCTTTATGTTTGATTGGTCATAGTTCATATGCTTTATATAGAGATAGAAAAGCAAGTAATACAGAAAATTTAGCCAACATAAATATCACAAGAATAAATGACACATTAAATGTAGATGTACAAAGTGTATACAATATAGAAAATTTTAAATATAGTTGGGAAAATTCAGAGCAAAAGTCAATACCTGAAAATTCTAAAAGCTTCCAAGAAGAAATAATTTTACCATCAGAAAATAGTATATTAACCATAGTTCTTGAAGACGAAACAGGAAGAGCAGTAACATACACTAAAGATGTAATTTTAGACGGTATAGATATAGCAAAACCTTCTATAACTATAGAACAACAAGCAACAAGCATAAGAATAAAAGCACAAGACGAAACTGAAATAGCCTATATGACATATAAAATAGATAATGGAGAAGAAATAATAATAAATAAAAATAACGAGACTGATAAAACAATAGAATATGCAATAACACAAGAAGAAATAGGAAGAGGCTCACATATTATAACTGCAACAGCAGTAGATTCTTCTGGAAATTCATCTACAGAAGAAAACGAAGTAGTAATTTCAACAGAAAGACCAGAAATTAAAAACTTATATGTAGACCAAGAACAAGGAAAATTAATAATAGAAGCGTCTGATGCAGACGGGATAAAATCAATTGAAATAAACTTAAATGGAGCAGTATATGCAAAAGATGATATAAATCTAACAGAAGCAACATTTAGATTAGATTTGGTTGAAGGAACTAATACTCTTAGCATTAAAATAGAAAATGTAAATGGACTTTCTGTAACAGGTTCAATGGAGTTTCAATATGCTAAATAAAATAATTCTATATTTTATAATATACTCGTTTCTAGGTTGGTGCTTAGAATCAATATATAAAACAATATTATCAAAAAAACCAATTAATAGTGGATTTCTATACGGACCATTTTGCCCAATGTATGGAATAGGAGCAATATTAATGCTTGGTTTAAGTAAAGCGTCCAACAATGTGCTTATTATATTTATACTAAGCTTTTTAGTATTTTCTATATGGGAATATATTGTTGCTGTAGTCTTAGAAAAAGCATTTAAAACAAAGTATTGGGATTATTCAGATTTAAAATTTAATATACAAGGAAGAGTATGTTTAAAAAATTCCATATACTGGGGAATATTAGGAGTACTTTTAATATTTATAATACAACCACTAATAAAAAAGCTAATAGGTTACGTTCCAGAACAAATTTTAATATATATAGAAATTATTTTAAGTATAGCTATATTAGTTGATGTAATTATCACAATATATAAGATTATGATAGTAGATAAACGTATAGAAGAACTATTTGAAATAGGAAATACATTAAAACAAAAAATGAAAGAACTAAAAGAAGAAAATGTAACAAAAGAGCATATTCAAAACTTAATAGAAGACTTAAAAACAAGGCAAGATATATTGAAAATAAAAGTATATAAAAGAATTATAAAACTAAAAAAAGCATTCCCAGAAATGCACTCTGAAAATATAACAAGATTTTTAAAACAAAAGAACTTATTAGAAGACATAAAGGATAAAATAAAGAAATATAAGGAGAGATAAAATGGCTCAAGATGTTTATATAATAGATGATAATGACGAGCTAAAAAAAATCATATCAGATCTATTTAAAGATGAAAAAGATTATAAAATAAAACTAAAAAAAGTAACAACAGATAATATAGATGATGCATTAAAGAACATACCATCACTAATAACAATTAATGAAGATGGAATAGAAGAAAATATTATAGAAGTATGCAAGAGAATAAGACAAAACGAAGATAACAGCATAACACCAATTATCGTAGTATCATCAAATAGAAATAAAGAACATAAAATTGAAGTATTAAAAGAATGTGTAGAGCATTATATAAAATCTCCAATTGACAAAGACTATTTATATTACACAATAAAAAACATAATACGATTACTAGACATCAATAGAAGAGTAAGTCCACTAACAGGGTTGCCAGGAAATGTGCAAATACAAGCAGAAATGAAAAAGCGATTACTAAATAAAGAAGAATTTGTAATGCTATATTTCGATTTAGACAATTTCAAAGCATATAATGATGTATATGGCTTCTTAAAAGGGGACGAAGTAATTAAATTTACAGCAAAAACAATAATGAATAATATAGATAAATATTCTACAAGTGGAAATACATTTGTAGGGCATATAGGAGGAGATGATTTTGTAGGAATTGTAGCAATAGAAGATGATTATGAAAAAATATGCCAAAATATAATAGCAGAATTTGATAAAGGAGTAATAAAATTCTTCAATAAAGAAGACTTAGAAAAAGGCTACTTAGAAGTACCTAATAGAAAGTGCATAATAGAAGAATTTCCATTAATATCACTTTCAATTGGGGTAGTTGTAGCCCACAAAGACAGATTCATAAATGCACTAGAAATAAGCGAAGTGGGAGCACAAGTAAAGCACTTAGCAAAAACCACTATAGGAAGTGCATATGCAATAGATAGAAGAAAAAACGAAGAAATACAATGTAGTGCCATCCAGGACAGACCCTAATGGCATTTCTAAAGAGATGTTTAGAAGATAAAATTATAAAAAATACTACGGATATAAGGGAAAATCATTATAATATACAAGTTTTAAATAAAAAAATACTGTAATAAAAAAGAAATATAAAAAGTAAGAATTCAAGAAAAGTGCCTAGAATAAGGTACTTTTTTTAATATGCAAAAAAACAAATGAGCAAGGCAAAAATTTTGTAGAAAGACTGTGAAAAGGAATATTTCAAAATGTTACAGAAATGTAAATAAAAAGACAAAAAACTTGAAAAAATAAGTATCCGTAATAAATGAAAAAATAATAATAAAAAGTGGATGTAACCATTGATTGAACAATATAAATAACTAATTTAAAATAATATATATTAAAATATTATATATATAAATTATTAATAATTATAAAAAATATATTTGAATATATACATATGTGTATAAATATATGTATATGCGAAAAATGCTTATAAAAATCAACTTGATATTTTAAATAATTCAAAATTCTTATTCTGAGGAAAAAGTATTTGAGGAGGGCATGCCACATGAAAAAGAATGAAAAAACTGGAAAACGCACAGCTCTAAAGAGCAATAAATCAAAAGCAGAATTAGTACTAGCAGTAAAATCAGGAGAAGACAGAAGCATGAGATGGGTAGGAAGCACAA
>CALXWR010000010.1 GCA_944392465.1 uncultured Clostridia bacterium
TATAATAACAAATATTAAAATAGATATTCCAATCGTTTTACCGTAAAAAAGAATAGATTGAAATATTGCAAGTATTAAACTTCCTACAATTTCCATAATTTTAAATCTCCCTTAATCATTTCCAATTATGTTAACGAGAAACACCATAGGGTACAGTCACCTTTGGCATATTTTTTCTCATTCTAATCTATACTAGTAAGTTCATATTCTCTTGAGCCAAACCCCAATTCAGCAGAAGCTTCTATAGTATGAATTCCATGTTGTCTTTCTACTCTTGCTACAAAGTGATCTCTTCCCGGATCATCTGAATTATATATTAAATCAATACAAGCTTGATCTATAGCAATGGGATCAGTACTTGCTAATATTCCTATATCTTTCATACAAGGATCTTCAGCTACAGCACAACAATCACAATCGACAGATAAGTTACACATTACATTTATAAATACAATATTTTTTCCAAAATGTTTAACTACACTTGAAGCAGCATCTGCCATAGATTCTAGGAATTTATCTTGTTCTGGTAAATTATCCCATATAGCAAATTGATCTTTAGATTGACCTGCAGAATGAATCCATGATTTTCCTTCTGATGAGGCACATCCTATAGATAATTGTTTTAATGCTCCTCCATATCCTCCCATTGGATGTCCTTTAAAATGTGATAAAATAAGCATTGAATCATATTTTTCTATGTCTTTTCCAACATAATTTTCTTTTAGAATTTTACCATTAGGTATTTGTAATACTAAATCTGGTCCCTCAGCATCCATAATTTCTACATCGAAATATTTATTCCATCCATGTTCTTCCATTAATTTCTTATGCTTTTCTGTTGAATTTCTTGCTCCATTATATGCAGTATTACATTCAACAACTGTTCCATTTACTTTTTCTACAATTGCCTTTACAAATTCTGGTCTAATATAGTTTTGATTTCCTTGTTCTCCTGAATGTAATTTAACTGCTACTTTTCCAGGTAAATTAACTCCTAATGTTTCATACATTTTCACAACACTCTCTGGTGTTATTTCTTTTGTAAAATAAACTTTTGATTTTTCCATTACACATTTTCCTTTCTTTATATATTTTTTATTATATCATTAATTAAATAATTATGAACAAAGCTATGTCAATATCTTTTATAATTTTATTTGTTATATAATTTTATCACAAAAAATCAAGGTAAGAATTATATTTTTTCTTACCTTGATAATTTTATACTATTAAAAACATTATATCCTAATTATTATATAGATTTATATATCTAAGATTTACAGTTTAAGCCTGTCCCCGATTGTAAATTAATTAATGTGGTATTTCGCATTTACTTGTATCATCATATGGCGAACCAACTCCTATAAAGTCATGGAATGCATTTTGATCTGTATTAAAGTCACCTATACAAACTCCATGTGCTTCATCAGCTGCATGTATCATTAATCCGTCATGATAGTAAATTGAAACGTGTCTGCTTCCATATGTAGAATGATTTTCTATATTTGCTGGGTCACCCCAGAATATTATATCTCCTGGCTTAGCTTGTGATATGTCTGTTTTTATTCCATTTTTATTTTTAATATATATATATTGCCAACTCATATCTTGATCATCTATAGCTGTTCCCTGTCTAAATCTTATTCCTGTAGCATTTGTAATGCTCCAAGCTGTTAAACCATCACACACAAATCCTGTTGGTGCACTAAATAATTTATAATCACAACCCACACGTGATAGTGCAAGTAATAATGTACGTTGACGTTGATCTCCTTGTAAATTTGTTGGCACTGGAGCATTTTTTCCATGTCCTTCTGGTAAATCATCAAATGTTGGAACATGCCATGTAGCTCTACCTTCACTGTCAAAATCATATATTGCACCATATTGTGATGGGTCTGTCATTGTTGGGTCAACTCTTGTACAATTTTTAATGATTTGCCCTGTTGTTGGATCCGCACAATACATTGCTCCATTCATACTAAACCATCCAGTTACAAATGTTGTTGTATTAAGTTTCCATAATTGTGCATCTGAATCATTTCCATCATATTGTTGTACATTTGCTCCATTATCTTTAGAAGCATTTGCAACATCAAGGTATTTTCCTGAATTTGCATTTCTCAATTTTATATAACCTTCATCCATTACTTCCGGCCACCATCTTTGACATGTAGCTCCATTATTTTCCCATTGACGTATATTCGCTCCGTTATCTTTACTGCCATTTTCTACATCAAGAGCTAATCCATACATTGTAGTAATTAAATAACCAGAATCTGTATATGTAATTTTGAATTTTTGATTGTTTTGATTGTTAGCTTCCCACATATGTATATTTGTTCCCCAGTCAGAACCAGAGTTATCTAAGTCTAATCTTTTACCCAAAGCTGAGTCAATTTCATACCATCCATCTTGTATTAATTCTTCTCCATTTATTATATATCTTTGTGAAGATTGGTCATTATTCTTCTCCCATACTTGAATTTTAGTTCCGTTCTCTGTTGAACCCCAATCCATATCTAAATATAATCCACTTTCTTTATTCTTTAATGTTATGCCATTATTCCATTCAACCATCCAAGTATTACTATCTTTTGCAGGTGTACTACTATCTCCTGATTGTATTACTACCGCCCCATTTTCATCTCCTTTTTCTGTCAACCATCCTCCTGAAGATACGGTTCTAATTCTAATTTCATTTGTTCCTTCTTTGTGTATTTCAAAACGTTGAGCTAAAGAATTATTAACTTCATATAATTGAAGTGCTAAATTATTTTTTGATGAATTATTTGGTACATCTAAAGCCACTTTATAATCTGTTGCCTTTTTTATTGAAACTATTCCTTCATTTACCAAATCGGTTTTTTCTAGTTTAAAATGTTGTGCTTTGCTATCAATGTGATCCCATTGTTGTATATTAGTTCCATCTTTATAAATACCGCCATTTATATCTAAAGCTTTTCCAGAACATTTAGCTATAAAACTGTATGTTTCATCTTTGTTTTTTATTATTTTAAATCTTTGAGCATCTGTTCCGTTATCATCCCATTGACGTATATTTGCACTATTTTCTTTTGAACCATCTTTAACATCCAAAGGTAATGCAGAAAATACACTTGATATTTTATAATATCCATCTCCTTGATAAGAAAAATAGAATTTTTGGTTCGCTTCCCCTGTTCTAGACCAAAGTTGAAGATTTCTACCCTTATCTAATGAACTATTATCAATATCTAATACATAATTTTCATTTACTGCAGAAGGAATTATATATGCTCCATCCTTAACAATTTTATCTTCATCTGTAGGTTCAGCCTCATTCTCATTTTCTTCGCCACCCACTATAGTCGAAATTAAGCCGCCATGCAAATCAAACGATATTTTTCTTGCATAAGATATATTTGTGTTTATAATAAAGATAAATATTATAAGTAATATACATAAAATAAATAGTTTATTATGTATTATTTTACTCATTTTTACCCTCCTTTTATTAAAATTTTGTTATTTATCTTTTTTATGCTAATGTCAATTTATATAATCCCTACATTATATTTTGCCATATTTTAACACTATTTTCAAATTTTATATCTTAATTAGGTATCTGAACTCTTGATGTTTCTGCTTCATATGGAGAACCTCCACCTAAGAATTTATTCCATAAGTAATAGTCACTTACTTTCATAAAGCAAACACCACCTGGTGATACAGTCGAAGTAGAATTAATCATTATACCATTACCATAATAAATTCCTGCATGATATGCTGGTCCATTATAATCTAATTGTCCTGGTCCATATGTCAATTGAGGATTACCAAAGAATACTAAGTCTCCTGGTTTAAAATCGTTTATATTAGTTTTTATTCCATTACGATTTTTTATTTTATCCCATTGCCAACTGGCATCTTGTAAATCTTCTCTAGAACCTGGTCCTGTATAAAACCAATCTCCTAATGCTGTTGTATAAGACCATGCTGTTAAACCATCACATACAAATCCTGTTGGGGCATTTCCACTTTGATATGGACATCCTAATCTAGAAAGTGCCATTTGAAGTACACGCTGTCTACGATCACCCAATAGGTTAGTTGGTACTGGTGCATTTGGTCCAGTTCCTCCAGGTAAATCTGCTTGTGTTGGTAAATGCCATGTTGCACGTCCTTCTGAGTCAAAATCATATATTGCTCCATATTGTGCAGGATCTTGCATCATTGGATCTACTCTTGTTGTATTTTTTACAAGTTCTCCTGTTTTTGGATCATAACAATACCACTGTCCATTATTTTCAACCCAACCTGCAGCCATTTTTGTTGGTATCAATTTCCACTTTTGAGCATCACTACCATCTTCTTGACCTTGATTAACTACAGCTCCTGGCTCACTATTAAACAAATGTACATTAAGCATTAACTTTGAATTTATATTTCTAAATGTTAAATATCCACCATCTATTATAACTGGTTCCCATCTTTCTGATGTTGTTCCAGCATCTATTTGCATATGTACTATTGCTGCATTGTCTTTTGAACCACCTTGTACATCTATTACATAACCTGTTGATGGAGCTAGGATTTTATATCCATTTCCCTCAAATGATATTTTAAATATCTGATCAGCTTTTCCAGATTTCGTTGCTGTTTGAAGTGGTGTTCCTACTGCAACATCAGGGAATGCTAACATTGTTCCATATGCTGATTGTATATTATAATATCCTGTTGGAATTAAATCTATAGGTCTTACTATAAATCTTTGTTTCAAGTCATCTGTTCTTGCATTTACTTCAATTTTTGCATCATCTACATAATCACCATTTATGGTTAAGGCTAAGCCACTCTCTTTATTTATAAATATAATTCCTTTATCATACTCTACTTTCCAAGTATCACTATCTGTTGGCTTCGTTTTGCTATTTCCTGATTGAATAACACTTGCTCCTTTTTTATTTTCACTTTCTTTTAAATATCCCCCAGATGCCGCTGTACGTATTCTGACTTCATTCTTTCCAACTCTCTCTAATTGGAAACGTTGTGCAAGTGTAGGTGAATCAGTCCATAAATGCACTGGTGTTCCCTCTTCAGGCGAACAATTTGTCACATCTAAATGTTTAGTTGTATCACCTCTAGACCTTATAATTACTATTCCATGATTTAGACCTTCATTGAAAAGTTCTGTTTCTTCTAATATAAATTTTTGTGCATTAGTATTATTACAATCATATTGTCGTATTACAGTTCCTGCTTCTATTACACCATTTGCTATATCTATGGCTTTTTCTGAACATTTTGCTATAAAAGTATATGTTTCATCTTCATTTTTAATTATTTTCCATCTTTGTGCATCTGTACCATTGTCATCATATTGTTGTATTGCTGCTCCTGTTTCTGTTGAAGCATTTTTTACTTCTATAGTTTTTGTAGAACTTACATTTTCTATCTGATAATAGCCATCTTCTATATACTTTATATAAAATTTCTGATTTGTATCACCATTTCTAGTATTTAATTCTACTGTTCCACCATTATCTAGACTTCCTTGTTTTACAGAAAGTACATAATTTGTATCTTGTGAATAAGCAATATAATATATTCCATCTTTAACTAGATTATTATTTTGGCTTTCCTCATCATCTGGTCTTTCCTCATCGTTTGGTTTTTCTTCATCGTTTGGCCTTTCTTCGTCGTCTGGTTTTTCTTCGTCGTCTGGTTTTTCTTCATTATTTGTATCTTCATCATCCTCTTCATTTCCTATCAATGTAGTAATCAAACCATCATGTAAACTAAACGATATTTTCCTTGCATAGGATATATTTGTATTTATTACGAAAGAAAATATTATAAGTAATACAATAAATATAAATATTTTACTATGTATTATTTTACTTATCATCTTCTTTTCCTCCTTTTTTTATCCTCTAATAATTTAATTACATAACCCTTAACCTATATTATACCATATTTTTCTATATTTTTCAATTTGCAGGTCCTTTTAAACCAAGTATATATGACTTAGTTTTTTATATGTATAAAGCAAAGAACCAATTGTATAATCCCTATAGATAAATAAAAGATGGGAAGTTTTCATTCCTTCCCATCTTTTTCTTTATTTATTATTGCCAAATATGTACTCTTGATCCAATTGCTACTGTATCATATAAATATTTTGCATTTGCATCAGTTAGTCTTGGACATCCATGAGAACTGTATGATTGTCCTGCAAGTTCATAATGATTATGTATTCCTTGAGAATAATCTGAACCATCTGGTCTTGTGTAATCTATATAACTTACAAACCATAAATCTCCGCTTCTGTTAGGTATCTTTCTTGTTACTGTCCAATTAGTTTCTGTTTTTCCATTTTGATCTCCTAAGCCAGTATGGCTTAATCCATTACTTCCTAAGTAACCCATTGTTGCATTAAAGCATGCATCTACATACCACTTACCATTTACTCTATTTAATAATGTTAATCTAAATGCTCTTACATCTATTGCTATAAACCAATCTGTATCACTTCCTACTCTATCTGCCCTATCTATTACTGTAGCTAAATATGCTTTATCTGTTGCATAATCGCCCCATGCTCTTGAGAATTCATCAAATGTTGCTGGAGTTAATTTCCATTGTTGTGGATCTCCATTATCTTGTTTTCCTTGATTTACTACTGCTCCTGGTTCTTTATTGGCAAGATGTACATTAAGCATCATGCCAGAATTTACATTTTTAATGCCTATATATCCACCATCTAATAATTCAACTGTCCATCTTTGTGACATTGTTCCTGCATCTATTTCCATTTGTACTGTAGCTGCATTTAGCTTTGAACCACTTTGTACATCTAATATCCATCCACTTGCAGGTGATGAAATTTTATAACCACTTTCTGTTATATGAAACTCGAATACTTGCCTTGCTGTTCCAGTTGCATTTGCTGTTTGTAATGGAGTTCCTTGATTATAGTCTTTCATATTTAGCATTGTTCCATATTTTGATTGTATTGTAAAATATCCATCAGGTACTATATATTCGGTATTTATCAATAACCTTTGTGCATCTACATTACTTCTTTCTTTTACTTTTATTGCAGTTCCATTAGCATTCATATCTCCATCTATAGTTAAAGCCATACCGCTTTCTTTGTTTATTAATATTATTCCATTATCCCATTCCACTTTCCAAGTATCACTATTAGTAGCTTTAGTTTTGCTATTTCCAGATTGTACTACATTATTATTACTTTCTTTTAGCCAACCTCCAGATGCCGCTGTACGTATTCTTACTTCATTTTCTCCTACCCTATGCATTTCAAATCTTTGTGCTAATGTTGGTGCTTTTTTCCATAAATGTAATTTATTTCCTTCTTCTGGCGAACAATTTATAACATCTAGTTGCATTGTTGGATTTGCTGCAGACTTAATTGAAATAATTCCATTATTTACCTTGTCATTAATTAATTCTGTTTTCTCTAATTTGAATTTTTGTGCATCTGTTTCATTTACTTCATATTGTCTTATTGCATTACCATTTTCATATACTCCATTTGCAATATCTATTGCCATTCCAGAACATTTTGCAATAAAAGTATATGTTTCATCATCATTTTTTATTATTTTAAATCTCTGTGCATCTGTATCATTGTTTTCATATTGTTGTATATTTGCAAGAGATTCTGTTGAGGCTACTTCTACATCAATTACTTTAGCTGAATTTACACTTGCTATTTTATAATATCCATCGCCTTCATATGTTATATAAAATTTTTGATTTGGCGCATCTGTTTTTTGCCATATATGTAATTTTGCCCCATTATCTGTTGAAGGACCAGATACATCGAAAACATATTTCTCATTTCCTGCACATACTATCGTATATGCTCCATTTTCTATGATTTGTTCTTTATTAGTTGTATCATTATTATTTTCCTCATCTGTTGGAGGTATTTCTTCTTCGTCATTGTCTTCTGGTTTATCATCATTTTCAGGATCGTTATTTTCCGGAGGATAATCATTTTCTTGATTATCGTCCTCTCCTTCTAGTAAAGTCCCAATCAAACCATCATGTAAACCAAATGATATTTTTCTTGCAAAGGATATGTTTGTATTTAACATAAAAACAAATACAATCATTAATACTATAAATACTATAAATTTTTTATGAAGTATTTTAGTCATTTTTTCTCACTCCTTTATTTTTATCTCTATTTAGTTTATTTTTATAAGTTATATACAAAAATATATTATATTTCATAACCCTTAACCTATATTATACCACTTATTTTAATATTTTTCAAACACTTAGGCATAGAACAAATTACATAAAAAAAGCAAGACAAAAATCTAAATCTTTATCTTGCTTAATTTTTTAATAATAATGAATATTATTATTACTTTTTCTTCATATCTCTTGTATAATCATATTTTCTAAATTTAATATAAAATACAATACTTAATACAACTAATACTGCAACAAAAGTAATAATTGAAATTACTCCTGCTTGAGGTAATTTATTAGGTGATATTGTTTGGTCACTATTTGGATTTTTTCCATCTGGAGAAACTTGATTTATATCAACATTATTTCCTGATAAATCTGGAATATCAATCGTTGCTTCTGTTATATTTCCTGCCAAATCTTTTACATCTATTACATCTACCATTTCTTCTGTATATGTTTTTGTTAAAGTCAATGCATCTGCTGAAAGATTCCATCCTTCTACTGGTTGTAGTTGTTCATTTGATGTTATTGTTACTGTGACCTGATTACCACTAGTTTGATAGTTTATGTCAAGCGTAGGTGGCTCTTTATCTATATTGTTTATAACAATGTTCTGTTCTATTACATTTCCTGCTAAATCAGATACCTTAACTGTTTCGTTTGCATTTAAAGTGTATGTCTTACTTATTGTAAGTTTATCACTTGTTATTTCCCAACCTTCTGGTTGTTGTAATTGTTCATTAGATTTTATTGTTGCAACAACACTTTGATTTGTAAGTTCTGTTGTGCTGTATGAAACCTCTAAAATAGGAGCTACCTTATCTATATTTTGAATATTTATATTTACTGTTGTAGAATTTCCTTCTGTATCAGAAACAGTTACAGTTTCTTGAGTATTTTCTGTATAAGTTTTTGCTACAGTTTTCGGATTTGTTATTATACTCCATCCTTCTGGTACTACTAGCTCTCTATCTGCAGTTATAAAAGCTGTAACGTCCTTATTTGTTGGATTAGTTTCTGAATATTGAACTGTACACTTAAAAGTTCCTTCATTAATGTTATTTATTGAAATACTAACTTCTGTTGAATTTGATGCTATATCATTTACAATTACATTTTCTGTAGTATTTTGATTATAAACTTTTGTCAAAACTTTTCTATCTTCTGATAATTCCCAACCTTCAATTGGTTGTACTTCTTCATCAGCTGTTAATGTTACTGTTACACTTTGTGCTGGGGTTTCTGCAGGAGGATTATAAGTTACAGTTACATTAGGTGCTTGTTTATCTATATTGTTAATAACAATTTCTTGCTCTATTGTTTCACTATTTTCACTTGTTATAGTAACTGTTTCTGTTGTGTTCTCTGTATAAGTTTTTTGTATAGATTTCTTATCTGCAGATAATGTCCATCCCTCTGGCTCTGTAATATTTCTATTTGCTGTAATAGTTACTATTACATTGTCTTTAGTAGGTTCAGTATTACTATATTCAACTGTTACATCAAACTCTCCATAAGCTACATTTGTTAACGCTGGTGCTTTAAATACTGTTGCTTGATCTACATATGCAATAACATTAGCTACATGAGTACTTGAAAATTTTTGTCCATTTATTTCAGTATTATTTCCTACCATAAAATAATCGGATGTATCTTCTGTACCGTTATCTAGACTTACATCTACAGCATACCATTTTTGCATATCTTCTTGATATACTGCAACCCACTGTTCATCTTGATTAGATACTTTACCTCTTATGGCTACTGCATTTATTCCTTTTTCTCTACATAACAATACAAATAAGTTTGATTGCCCTTCACTATTTGCCTTATTATTCATTAATGCACCATAAGCAGTTCTAGATATAGCTTCATCCGAAGAAGTTTGTCCTTGTACATTAGTACATATATAATCATGTACAGCTTTAGCTATATCATATATATTGTCTCCAGTTATAGTCGCTACAACTTCAGATAATTTAGAATTGAATTGTTCTTTTTGGCTACTTTCTTGAACTTCACTTATTGTTAATAATGCTTGTTCTAATTTCATAACTTTATTTTGTTCATCAATTTCAGCTATAACTTCTCCATCTATTCCTGAATATTGAATCCAGTAATATTGTGGATTATCCAAAATAAATGCACAAAAAGCATCATAAATATATGGTTTAACTTGTTCATTATATATTGCTTGTAAAGTTTCATCATCGGTTGATTCAACTTGTATAGTATAATTTGTAGCTATATCAATTTGCCCAGTAGTATTAACATTTTCTAGTAATCCTTTATAAATATCTTTTGATATTTGATTTGTCATTTGATTAAAATAAAACAAGTTAGAATAATTCTCATCTACATTCCTTGCAACCATCAATCTGCTTCTATCAACTTTATTATTTAAGTAAAATTGATCTGTTACTAATTGATCTGTTGACAAAATAAATTTAACTTTTCTTTGCTGTGGGTTTACAAAGGTAGCTTCTGAATAATTTATAAGCCCTAATAAATATGTCAATAAAAATATTAAAATAACAAAAACAATTCTTATTTTTTTCATATTACTCTTTTATATGATAATCTATCATATACCCCTTTCTTCTACTAGTTAAATTAAAATTTATATTTTATATAATACAATATAATTGGTCCTTTTACAACATATATTAAAATTTGTAATGAAAATGTAAAATTTCTGTAATATTCTTACACTATTTATTCATTTGGTAAATTCATTTTATTATTTAAAATATTTTTATATATCTCTTGCATTTTTGTGCTATTGATATCTTCTCCAAAAAGCTGAGAGATTGTATTTAAAGATTCGTTAACAGCACTTTGCCCATTTTCATCAAACACTTCATATTGACCATTATTTTCAGTTGCAAATAAGTATTTCGAGCCATTACTACTATCTTCTTTGAAATTTCTCATCGTTATTTTGTCATATTGAATTGGAACAATAACATTTAAATTTCTGTCCATTACACCTTTTTTGTTATTCAATGTGACTATTGCATATTTTTCAAATTCTTCCGAATCATCAAATATTCCACCACTTTTAAATTCTTGTATAACATTTCCATATAAATCCACTATTCCTATACTACCATTTACTTCATTTCCTCTTGTAACTGCAAAAGTATATGCATCAAAATTCACAATGGTCGCGTATTGACACTCTATTAATGTTTTACCTTCTTTTGTTGCAATTCCATATCCGATTCCTTCTTTGTATGTCTTTAAATAATTTGTATAATCTATTTGTGCTTTATTATTAGCTTGTACATCATAATAGCTATTATCCATCTCTTCTATATTAGAATATTCAGTTGGAATAATCATATTGTTATCAGAATCTATATAACCAACTTTTTGTGTTTTCATGTCTGTTACTATTCCACCTTTAAATTTTACATATTCTATATTATTTACTATAAGTCCAGAACAATCGCTATTTATTTTTTGTACAAAAAATATTGAGTCTTCATTAAATATACTAATATCATTTGTTGGTTCTCCATTTTGTTTTGTTGTATCCGCTTCTATATTTACATTCATACTTAACTTTCTATCTTCTGTATAACTTTTTGTATAAATTTTAGCAGATTTTATTTCTACTTTTTGTGGTTTATATGCTTCTTTACTCATTTTAAATAAAATATATTTTTGCCCACTATCTTCAAACATATAATATTCATTATCTTCTATTATTTGTTTAACAAATTCCAAATCTTTTGTTCCATTATATTCATTAATTTGTGGCTTAATATTTCCAAAAACAAAATAGAATATTATAGCAAGTGCAATCAATACTCCAAGTATAATTAAAAGGATCTTTCTTTTTTTTGTAATACCTATCTTACCTTCTATTTGGTTAAAATCCATATTATTTCCGTTCGACTGTATTTATATTATCTTTTTTATTTTCAAAAAAATTATGATTCATCTTCATATCTTCCTTTTTTAGTTTATCTTTCTCATTTTTCCTTTAATATTTTAAGATGATTTTGGGTTAATTTTCAAGTGTATGTAGTCCAGTGGTTGGAGAGGATGGTTCTGTAGAACCACCTCCTTCATTTGTAGAACTTCCTCCTTGTTCTTCTTCACTTTCTGTATCCTCCTCCGGAGGAATAACTGTAGTATCTCCACCTGTTGTATTATCCTCTGTTGTATCTTCAGTATCAGTTGGCTTCTCATCTACAACAGGCTCTTCTATTTCTGGTTCGTCTTCAATTATATTTTGTGGTTCGTCCACAATAGTATTTGTTTCATTTGTTTGTTCTTCATTAACATCTATTTGAGGATTTTCTTCCTCTTCATCATCTTTATTTTCCACTATTGTATCTTTAGTTTTGTCTGTTGGATCAAGCTCTAACTCTTCATCATCATTTATAATAATTTCTGGTTCTTCAACATTTTCTTCATTATTATTTGATGAAACTTCACTTCCAGAATGTTCATTGCATGCATTTGGAGCTGTTCCCCATAGGAAGTATTCTTTATATGTATGTGGACATCCAGTTCTAGCTGACATTCCTGTTTCAGCACAAATAGTTTTGGTTGTTATCCAACTTGGCTGTATAAATCTTTCTCCTTGTAATCCATTATGTATATTTCTCATAACATTTGCCCATATAATTCCTGCCGGATTCTGGTTGTTATAACGTATTGATTCATTTTGGTCAAATCCATACCAAGTTACTGCAGTATAATATGGTGTAAACCCACAAAGCCATTTGTCAAAGTTATCATCTGTTGTACCAGTTTTTGCCGCAACATCCATTCCAGATATTTTACAATATGTTGCAGTTCCATATGTTCCCTCAACTGGTTGTTTTAACAATTCTTTTAATATATAAGCAACTTGCTCAGAAAAAACATTTTTTGTATGTTGCTTAGCTTTAAGAATAGTCTTTCCTTTACTGCTTGTTACTGTAGTATAAAATGTTGGCTCAATATATACCCCGTCATTTGCAATCGTTGCATATGCACCAGCCATTTCCAATGGAGTAATACCATTTTGTAATCCTCCTAATGCTAATGCTAAGTTATTATCTTCATCAGTTAATGATGTAATTCCCATATCCTTCAAGTATGAAATAGCTCTACTTGGGCTAATTTCTTCCATCATTTCTACAAAAGGAATGTTTTGTGATGATTCTAATGCTCTTCTCACAGTTATATTTCCCAAATATCCATCATTATTTGAAGGAGCATAATTACCACTAAATGTTGTTTTTTCGTCATTATATATTGATGAAGCTGTAATCTTTTTTCTATCAATTCCTGGTACAAGAACAGCTATAGGTTTAATTGACGAACCTGTTTGTCTTTGGCTTTGTGTAGCTCTATTTAGTCCTCTAAATGTATCTTTCTCTCCAAGTCCACCTGCTACAGCTAGAACATTTCCTGTCTTATGATCCATTATAACCATGGCTGCCTGTGATGTACTTTCACCATCAGATGAGTATATTATATATTGATTTTTATTAAATTCATATTCCACATCATCTTGTATGTCTGAATCTTGTGTACTATGAATTGTTGAACCTGATAAATATAAATAATTTTGTGCAAATTCTTCAGTTACACCTTTTTCTTCTGCCAAATCTGAAATTAATTGAGATATCAGTGCATCTGTATGATATGAATAAATTACACTACCTGTTTCAATTTCTCCTTTATCGAAATTTAATCCTGAATTTACTTCTTCAACTGCTTCATCATATTCTGCCTCATTTATATATTCAAGCTCAAGCATTTTTTGAAGTACTGTAAGGGTTCTATTTGTAATAAGTTCGGAATTATCTTCGTCTCCAAATGGATTATATGAATTTGGCATATTATTAATTCCTGCAAGATAAGCACATTCTGCCAAAGATAAATCTTCTACATCTTTATCAAAATAGTAGTGTGCCCCCGCTTGAACACCATATATATTAGGCCCAACATATATGATATTTAAATACATTTCTAAAATCTCTTCTTTTGTAAAATAATTCTCAAGTAAATAAGCTTTCCACCATTCTTTAACCTTACGAGTTATAGAATCTGTTCTATCGCCTGTAAGGTTTTTAACCAATTGTTGTGTAATTGTACTACCACCATATGAAGAGTTTCCAAAATGAATAATATATGAGCCTATTGCTGCAGCAGTTCTTTTTATATCAACACCATGATGTTTATAAAATCTCTCATCTTCAATTGATACATATGCATTTACTAAATTTTCTGGTATATCATTATAATCTACCGCAATTTTCTTTTGCTCATTTCCAAGTTCTGCAATAGTATTTCCAGCTGTATCTACTACTATAGAATGTTTATTATTAAACATTGCTTCTGAGAGTTCTTTCCAATTGTTAGCTGAAACTCCAAGAGCTACTCCTAAAACAATTAATCCAATAATTATTAAAAAAATTAATATTTTTTTTATTATTCTTCCAGACTTACCTTTTTTTCTTTTCTTTTTATTATCTATTTCACTATTTATTTCATCACGTTGTCTTCCATGTTTACTGTTTACTCTTCTTTGCCTTTCTTCTTCTCTTTCACGTCTTTCTTTTTCCTGTTTCATTTTTAACACAGATTTAGGAATTTCATCTTCTTCCATTCTTCTTGCTCTTCTATTTCTCGGCACTCAATCACTTCCTTCACTTTGTTTTCTTGTGCTTAAAAGTAATAATTAATCTTTTATAATAAAGTATATATATTTTATATCTAATGCTAAATTTTATCAATAGCATTTTTTAGTTTTCAAAAGGTAATAGCATTAAAAAGAGCTTACATTTTTGTAAGCTTTTAAAATTATGAAATTTTTTCAATATCAATCCTAGCATTTGGATATGTTATATCTTCTAAAGATAACCCTCCAAGTTGAAGTATATCATTTGCACTAAGATTTAAAATAACTGTACTAGTTAGAGTATATCTGTTATTAATTATATCTTCTGAAAGTACTGCACCTTCATTTAAAGTACTATTTAAAGGAATTCCATTAACTAGTATTACACTATTAAAGTTAAACCTTTCATTTCCTTGGTTAACACCTGTTAGTTGATATGATATTTGATATATTCCATTTTCATTAATTATAATTTCATTTGAACCATTCGTATGTGATAATGCATTACCTACTGTAATCTCATTTGTTCCAAAATTAACAATAATGTTTCCTTCTCCCGTGTTATCTCCACTTGTTGCAATAGATACTAAAATGTTTTTATTATCCACTGGGTTTGCAATAACTATAAATATGACTAATGCAATAATTAAAAATATTAAAGCAAATAATGATATGTTTTTTATTATTTCGCATATATTATCCTTGTTACAGTTCATAAAAATCCCTCCTATAGATATAGTATGAATTTTTATGATTTATGTTATTTTAGTCTTTATATCTGCCTTTTTATTTAGTAGATTATACCCCCACCATAATCATATACATCTAGTCCGCTAAAATCCACAAGTTCTATATTATTTTCTTTTAAATAATCCTTAATCTTATTTGAATTTTCTAATTTATCTATATCTCCAAATAAAATAAATTTATTATCAAAAGAAATACTAGCACCACCAATAAAGCCTCTCATATATGATAAACTTCCATTTCTTTTAAGAAGCCTTATATTGTTTTCTTGTATATATAAGTTTTCTATATTATTCTCAGCTAAGGCATTTGATATCTTCTTATCAGTTGTTATGCAACAATTATCATTAATTTTAGCTATAGAACATTTAACATATCCTTGTTTTACCATCACATCTGGCTTAATACTTTTATCTGTATACCTGCTTCCTATTATTTTGCTATCAATTTCGCACACGTTATAGGGTACATCATTTGGGTAATCTTTTTTCACAGTTTTATTGCCTATTATAAAACTTGGATCAATATATTTGGCATTGGGAGCACAAATAATTTTGTTGTGTATTTTAGCATAAAATATATCACTATGACCAGATATTTCTTCATATACATCTTCTGATAAAGGAAGTTTTATAATATTAAAATAATTTAATAAATACTCATATTCAACATCTCGTATTCTAGAATCTATAATTAAATTTTTCATAGTTATTTCCTTTCTATTGAAATTACCTATTACATAAAAAGATAGATGTCTTGCATCTATCTTTTCTTACAAGCTTGCATTTTCACTAAGCAAAGCAGTAGTTGAAGCTGTATATACAGTAGTGTATTCTGTTGTAATTTCTCTTACTATTTGCTTTTCCTCTTCCATTAAATTTCTTCCCAAATGAGACATTCTTTTATCAAGTTTCTGTGCCATTTTTGCACAATCTCTTAACTCTTTTTTCACTGCTTTTGGCATTTGTTTATCATATTTATAATTTATTTTATGCTCCAAACTTGCCCAAAAATCCATTGCCATTGTTCTTATTTGTATCTCTACTTTTACATCAATTGTTCCTATAGATAGACTTACAGGGACAGAAACTATTAAATGATAACTTGAATACCCGTTAGGCTTAGGATTTGTAACATAATCCTTCTTTTTTAAAACTGTAACACCTTGCATATTCTCTATCATATCAGCTATTTTAAAAATGTCTGGTATAAAAGAACATATTACACGTATTCCAGCAATATCATTAATTGATTTTACTATATTTTCATGCGTTTGTTCTAATCCTTTTTTCTTAAGTTTATTACTTATACTCTGTTTACTTTTTATTCTGCTACTTACATGTTCTATTGGATTATATTTATGTAATGTTTTAAATTCTTCTTTTATTGTATCAATTTTTGTTTCTAATTGTTTTAGTGCTGCTGTATACACAAGTGTAAGTCTCTTATATTCCATATCTTCTTGCAGTTTATATTCTTTAACTACTAAATCTCCTATGGCTAATCAACTCCCTTCGTATATATTTATACACTACTTTTATGTCCATTATGTGTAAATTTATAGATATTTTAATGTATCATCAAATTAATATTTTCTTAATTTAAAACATATTTTTTAAGCTAATCTTCTGTTACAAATTTTTGAATTAGCTGTTTTTCTTCTAATTTCTTATTCGTGTTTTCCATTAATATTGCATATATTACAGAAAGGATAGGAAGACCTACTATCATTCCAATTATTCCAAACAAGCTACCACCTATTGTAATTGCAACTAATACCCACATACTTGGTAAACCAATATTCTTTCCTACAATATGTGGATATATTAAATTTCCTTCTATTTGTTGAAGTACAATTATAAAAACTATAAATATTATTGCTTTAATTGGATCTACAGCAACTATTAATATAGCTCCAATGAAGCCCCCAATAAAAGCTCCAACGATTGGTATAAAAGCTGTTAGTGCAGTTAATGCTCCAATTGGTCCTGCATATGGTATTTGTAATATTAACATTCCAACTGCACATAAAACTCCCAATATAACAGCTTCTTTTGCTTGCCCTGTCAAAAAGTTTCTAAAACAGTCTCGTGCAAGTCTGCTAACTTTTAATACATAATCAGCATTTTCTTTATTAAGCCTAGCATAAATAAATTTTTTTGCTTGTATTTTTAATTCTTCTTTGTTGGCTAAAATATAAACTGCAAACACTATTGCTATAAAGAAATTAACTATATTGCTAATCAAACTAGATACCTGATTTATTGTTACACTTAAAACATCTTTCGAAATATTCATTATTCCATCTCTTAGTGCTACAGTATCAATATGAATATTTTGAATATAACTATTTATTTGTGGATATTGTTCTGTAATACTAATACCAAAATTCTTTAAATTTTCTAAATAACTTGGGATATTTTTAATTAAATTGCTTATTACATCAATAAATTGAGGAATTATTAATACCATAATAATTGCTATAACTGCAATAATTGTTAAAATTGATAATAGTATAGAAAAAGTTCTTTTTGCACCCTTCTTCTTTTTATTTTTAGCATTTCTTTTACTTTCTTTTACTTTATTAACTTTACTTGTATTACCTCTTGCATTTCCATTTTTAAACACTTTATTCTCATAAAAAGTCATAAAAATATTTAAAATAAACGCTATAGCTAATCCCCATATGAATGGAGATACAATTCCAATAAATACAGCAAACATATTCCATAGCGGTTGTATATTTATTAGTGCTACTAAGAGTAGAATGGCTACAACAACAATTTTCATTATTTGCTTTGTATTTTCCTTATCTAATTTCATTACCTTCCTCCTTTTCATGGCATCTGTGCCATTGGGGACACCCCCATTGGCATATTATTTTTTACTTTTCAAACGTCTTCTTATTTTATTAACTATTTTTATAAATAAAACTATCCCTATAACAATTATTATAAATCCACCAAGTAATGTGGATTGTAAAGTTACTACACCTGCCACAATAATACCTACCATTATTACTATTAGAGCTAGAATTACTATAAGTCTAAACCATTTTGAATATGTTTTGTTTGGCATAAGTTCCGTACTTCCAGCTAATATTAAATCTAATAACATGTCTATTAATCTATTCATTTATTTCTCCTCATATAATTCATTCATATAAAATTTAAATATATTTTTTTAATATTTCATATATTTTTTCTGAGTGTACTATATAACTTCCGTGGTTTTCTTTCTCTATTATTTCTAACGTACAATTTGGTATATTATCTGCTATTAGTTTTGTATGCTTTTGTTTTATTAAATCTTTTCTTCCAGCTAATACAACTGTTGGGGTTTTAATTTTATTTAATTCTTCAAGTTTTATATCAGGTTCTTTTAGCATCATTTTTATTAATTTATCCTTTTTAAATATGCAGTAAAGTTTAGCCAAAACATATATATAGTCTTTTACTCCTTTTGGATTTATGTTTGCTCCACTAACTATTAATTTAGATAATAAGTTTGGCTCCTCTATAGCAATTAATAATCCTACAATTCCACCATCACTAAAGCCATATAGAATTGGCTTATTTATTTCTAATTTTTCAATAAATTCTATTATATCATCCCTCATCAATTTATATGAAATTACTAAAGTATCCTCGCTCTTACCATGGCATCTACTATCTATTGCATATACTTTATAATTCTCTTTTAATTTATCTATTAGTTTATCAAATATTTCGTGTGTTTCGCTATTTCCATGTAGTAATATTATTGGTTTTCCTTCTCCATAGACTTCATAATATAAATTTACACCATTTACATTAATATTCATACCCCATATCAATCCTTTCTTCAGTTTTTTATGTCATCTTAATTATTTTTATCCTTATATATTTTAATCATATCTTTTAATGACATTTTTGTCCCATAATTTAATATAGCATTTGAATAAATTTTTATTGCTACTTTGGCTATTATTAATATTGTTACTATTAAAATAGCTAGTGATAAAGCTACCTCTCCACCATTTGCTATTCCCATCATTACTCTAAATGGCATACAGAATGGTGACGATATAGGGAATATTGATGCAAATAAATTTAAATCACTTGTTGGATTCATCATTGTAAAATAAGATAAATAAAATCCTATTACAGCTAATATCGCGACTGGTGTATTAGCTGATTGTATATCTTCTGGTTTTCCAACTGTTGAACCTGTAAGTGCATATAAAAGTGCATAGGTACTATAACCCAAAACAAAATATACAATTGTTATTATTGCTAAATATGGTGTCATCATCGACATATCTAATAATGAATCTAATATTTCTGGTTCTAAGCATACTTTTGCTGATACTAGTGCAACTATAACAAATAAGCATACTTGTAATAACCCTACAATTCCTATGCCTATAGTTTTACCTAATACTATAGTTCTTGGAGATGTTGATGTTACTAGCGTTTCCATGATTTTAGAAGTTTTCTCTGTTGTAATAGAACTTGATACCTGATATGCACAAAAATATATTGCATAAAACAGTACAATTGAAAGCATAAGCATTGCAAAAATATTTCCATTTACTTTTTGTTCCTCTGTTTGTTCAATACTATATTCAAATTTAGGTGTTAAACTTTGCATTTGCTCATCAGTTAAATCAAGTTTTGATATCTGCAAATTTGTATAAACAGTATTAATTGCATTTATTAATTCTTTTGGCATACTATTTACCATAGTCATATCTTTTACTATATATCTTAATTTATAATTTTTATTATTTTTTTCAACTAAAATTGCCTCATCTATTTCATCATTTTCGATTTTTGCTTTAATATCATCATATCCTAAATTTTGCTCTGTAGAATTTACTTCATATCCCAAATTCATATTAGTAAGTTCATTTAATTTATTTTCAAATAAGTTTGTACTATCAACAACTAATAATCTGGTATTGCCACTACTAGAAGAATCATCTGAGAAAAGTTTTATTATATTTGGAATATTTAATCCTATTATGATTATTAAAATAATTATTATCGTAGATACAACAAAAGATTTTCTCTTTATCATATCTTTAATTGTAAAAGCCATTACTGTTTTTAAATCTTTCATTACTATTCACCCACCTTTTCTATAAAAATATCATTTAAGCTAGGTTTTTTAATTTCAAACTTGTTAACCAATATTTTATTCTCAATTAAAGCTTGTAATAATTGGTGAGCATCATCCTCAGAATCTATTTTTATTGAATATTCATTATTTTTTGAAAATTCAATATTCATTTTATATTCTTTAATATAGTTATCTATATTTTTATCAGTTACTATTTCTAATCTGTTAGCTTTATACCCCTCTTTAATTTCCTTAAGATTTCCTTTTAAAACGGTTTTTCCTTTATTTAAAATTAAAATATCTTTACAAAATTCTTCAATTGAAGCCATCTGATGGCTAGACATAATTATATATTTACCTTGATTTACTAACTCAATAATTACATTTTTTAAAATTTCTGTATTTACAGGATCTAGACCACTAAAAGGTTCATCAAGTACTATTAATTCTGGATTATGAATAATAGCTGTCATAAATTGAATTTTTTGCTGATTACCTTTTGATAATTTTTCTGCTGGCATTGGTAGATATTCATCTACCTTTAATACTTTTGCCCATTTATTTATTTCTTTGGTAGCATCTGCCTTATTCATTCCTTTTAAATTTGCAAAATACAATAATTGGTCTTGTATTTTTGTTTTAGGATAAACTCCTCTTTCTTCTGGCAAATAACCAAAGTTAACATTTTTTCTCTCAACCTGTTTATTATTCCAAGTAATCTCTCCAGAGTCTTTTTTTATTATTCCTAGTAACATTCTTATTGTTGTAGTTTTTCCTGCTCCATTTGTTCCAAGTAATCCAAAAACTCCCGGCTCATTCACTTCAAAAGAAATGCCATCAACTGCTTGTTTTCCTATAAACTTTTTTGAAACATTTTCTAATTTTAGCCCCATTATTAGCTCCTTTCAATTTTATTTAATTTCTTCTATATATTACCATATGTTAAAAATAAAAGAAAGCATTTTATTAATATTTAAATAGTAATTAATAACTTTTTTTCACTTTAAAAGCTCCTAGGGTCGTTTTATCGACCCTAGGAGCTTACAGTACACTGTGTGGAATGTTTTTAGGAGTTTTTAAACCTTTTCACCACAAGCCCAGTCAGCGAACATATCACCATTAGGCATTGCAGAGAAGTTATAGGTTCTCCTTCGTGCATGTTTCCACTCTTCTCGGAGTTGATCTTCAGGAATGAATTCCCTGAACGAGACTTTCATCTCTCTCGAAGAATTGATACTACCATGGAAGGTAGTGAGTTTGTAACCAGCACTAAAGATAATCGTGTCATCACAAACGAATCCTCCTTGCCGAAGTTCTTGCATCGCCTTATCCAAAAGGTCAGGTGCAGAGCTCAAGTTAACCCGTGCCGTATCAGGTGTTACTTCATCCTGGAAGTTGCTAAACAGAACGTTTGCTATCCCAAGGCTTTCCGCCCATTTGATGTATTCAATCACATCTTCTATGGTGTTGATTCCACCTTTCTGACAGAGGCACGAGAGCTGAAGCTTGTCCTGTTTGATGGATTGGCATAAGCCTCTTAAGTCATCTGAGGTCAAGAGTTCTGTCCCATTTCTCGGGTGGAATATGCTCCGGTTTATCTCGTCATCAAAGTGATAACGAGAAAGAATAATAGTCTGGAACATCCTGCAAATGATGCAGTGGTAGTTAATCTCCTCTAGGAAGATGCTTCTCAGACCATTAGTTGCAATCCCAAAATACGTGACATTACTGTCATCCCCCGGACCTTTCGATGGCTCCATAATGTTTTCGAAATGAATCTTTTTTAGCAAGTCAACAATCTTGCCAATCTTGTAAAGAGGCTCACCTCCTCCGAAAACGATATGCCTGAACTGACCGAAATTCTGCAAAAGTGCTTCATCTAGCAGATAACGCTTGCCCTGCATTGCCTCTTCATTGAAGCACTTGTTTCGGCAACACTGGCAATTGCACTGGCAGTAGGCATCGTATGTTACATAGAGATGTTTCTGCTCCACTCTTCCGTCTGGATACCGATTAATTCTCCGAAAATCGTTCGACATAGTCAATGTCCCTCCTTAAAACAGGTTACGGTACAACTTATATTATACCATATTTTAGGCATTATGTAAATTTGTTATATTTTAATCTGCTCCAATGCTCTCCTTCTGCTACTAATTTGATTTTTTTCATTCTCACTTAACTCTGCTAAAGTTCTACCATCTTCTAATTCAAATATTTCGTCAAACCCAAATCCATTGTTTCCTCTCTTTTCTTTCGAAATAAAACCTTCTAAAACACCTTTATATACATGATTTTCTCCATTTGGTTTTGCTACCGCAATACATGTAACTACCTCTGCTCTTCTATTATCTTTATTTTTCATTTTTTCTATTAAAAATGAATTTCGTTCTTCTTGTGTAGCATTTTTTCCAAGAAACCTAGCAGTTCTAACTCCAGGAAACCCATTTAAAACATCTATACATAATCCACTATCATCAGCTATGCAGATTTTATTAGTTAATTTGCAAATTTCAGTCGCTTTTTTTAGTGCATTTCCTTCAAATGTATCTTTATCTTCTTCTATTTTAATTTTTAGATTTATATCTTTCAATGATATAATTTTATATTCCTTTAATATTTCTTGAATCTCGTTTACTTTTCCCTGATTATTACTAGCTAATATTATCTCTTTCATTTTAAAACCATTCCTTTCATTCTTGAATTTTATCACACATAAATAAGAGGTTGCAAGGTGAAGTAAAACTAATTATTATACTAATGATGCTTTACTTCCGCAAGACAATCTCTTATTTTTCTCTTCCAATAACTGCAAATCTTCCATTTTCAACATGATAGGAACAAGTTGATAAAGTTATTAAATTATCGCCGTACTTTGCATTTACACCAGTTTCATAAAGAGAATTACTTTTCGCATCTTTTATAAATTCATTAAATTCTTCTTTATTTTTTGCATCAATAAATTGATAATATCTAAAAACATTTTTTTCAGATTCATAATATACTCTTGACTTAAGAACTGCTAGTATTTCGTAGTTTGAATCTTTTTCTACAGTAGTAAATCTGATTATTGGATGTTTTTTATAGAAACCTTCATCTGAATATTTTAACAAATCCTTAAACATTTCCCCAGTTATTAAATTATGTCCATATATTAATAAATTACTACTAGGTTTATCAAAATCATATCTATAGTCTACAAAAATTGAGCCTTTCTCTGTTTTTTTATTCTTATAATTATGTTCCATATAGTATTTATTATCACTACCTTGTAAAACAGGATAATTTATCTTCGTATCTTTAATTTCAATCCACCCAACTATATTAGGGTTTTTCTCTTTTAATTTTTTTATTTTTGCTATTCTATTTTTACTTTCATTTTCGTTTGCTTTGTTCTCTTTAGTCTTTTCACCTTTTTCATCAACTATGCTGTTATCAATTAAAATTTCATTTAATAAATTACTTTCTTCTTTTGCTTCATTTTTTATCCAAAAAATTTTCAAAATATATATTAATGCAAAAGTAATTATCATGAAAAGGAATACATAAATAATACTTCTACATGAAATTACACTGTTTTCGCTAGTATTGTTTTTCATAAGCTTTATCTATATTAAAAGAATAGACTTTATTAGTCTATTCTATCTCTTTTCTTCATAAATATAATAATTATTACTGCAAATATTATAGCAAGTACTGCAACTCCTAAATAACTTTCTATACCAGTTTTAGGTGTCTCATCACTTTTATCTACATTTTCTTCTACATCAGAAATAATATTTTCTTGATTTTCACTTTCAACTTTTGCAATTTTTACATATATTGTTGTATCAGAGTTTAGTTTAGTATTAAAATCGAATTTGTTTTTATATTCTTCGTCTGTAAAATAACCATCTATTTTATAACCATCATCTAATTCTATATAAGATTCTAATAAATCACTTGTTACTTGTTTATCTTTATTAATAGTTATCCTTTTTGTATCTTCGCCAACTACCAATGAAATTATAACATTTTCTTCATCTGCATTTGCTGTAACTTTTTCTGGTAATCCTGATTCCGAAATTACATTATTATTGTCATCAACTAGTACCACCTTATCACCTGCAATTACCACTTTATTTGTTGTATTTTCTGTATTGTTTATTGTAAATTCAGTTAGATTTCCATTTTCTGCAGGTCTTACAACATTTTGATTAGATTCAGATGTTAATGTTCCATTCATAGTTAAAGTAGGATTATTAGTAGCTGATGCTCCTTTATCTATTTCTATTCCATTATTCTCACTAGTTCCATTATATCCTAAATGTAAATCTCTTATTTCTACATTTCCACCATTTACAAGCACTCCTCCATATTTAAATCCAGTTATTGAAACATCTTCTAATATAACTGTAGCACCATCATATGCTTGAACACCATATTTAGGACCATTATTTAAGTTAATATTTCTTAATGTAAGTTTTCCTTCAGCTAATTGCGCTGTAAACATTGTTTGATTTCCAGATGTAGATGTCCATTCAGTTGAACCCGAAATCGTATATCCATTTCCATCTATTATTAGTTCTTTCTGAATAACAATGGGTTTTGTTACTGTTATATTATTTTGAATTGAAATTGTGTCACCACTATTCGCGCTAGCAATAACACTATTTAAAGATTCTTCATCATTAGCTGTTAATGTCGCTGCTTTACTTATATTAGGTACTGCAAACATTACCAATAAAAACAAAATAAATATAATTAATAATTTAATTTTACTTTTCATTTTAACCTCCTTTTCTTTTTTTATTTTCTCCGTTTTAATACTTTTTATTTATTAAATTTAGAAAATTGAATTAAAAATTTTTTTGAACAATTTACTTTTTGGTTTTGTTAATTTATATTTTAGACTATTAAGTAGGAATTACTAAAAAGAACAAAACGACCAAGTCGACCTTTGTTCGTGCCGATTTAGTTTTCCGACTATACGGAGGAAATCCTAAAGGTAATGGCGACTATAGCTTTTTTGTGTAATTTCTCCAAAATTCCTATTACATAAATAAAAAGGAATGAGTCCTGTAAAATACAGAAATCACTCCTTTTTATTTAAAATAATAATAACTCAATATTAACTTATTATCTTGGATATTTTATTGCTGCTTGTGCTGCTGCAAGACGTGCAATTGGTACTCTAAATGGTGAACATGATACATATGTTAATCCTATTTTATGGCAATATTCAACTGTTGGAGGGTTTCCTCCATGCTCTCCACAAATTCCAAGCTCTATATCTGGTCTCGTTTGTTTTCCCAATTTTACAGCATGTTCAACAAGCTGTCCTACACCTTCTTCATCTATTCTAGCAAATGGATCAAAGTCGTAAATATTTTTAGAATAATATTCATCCAAGAATTTTCCAGCATCATCTCGACTAAAACCAAATGTCATTTGTGTTAAATCATTTGTACCAAATGAGAAAAATTCAGCTTCTTTTGCTATTTTATCTGCAATTAATGTTGCTCTAGGTATTTCTATCATGGTTCCAACCATATATTTTATATCCATGTTTTCTTGCTCTAACATTTCATCTGCTGTTTTTGTAATAATATTTTTAACATATACAAGCTCTTTATAGTCTCCAACAAGTGGTATCATTATTTCAGGTTTTACATCTATACCTTCTTTTTTTACATTTATTGCTGCTCCAATAATAGCTTTAGTTTGCATTACACCAATTTCTGGATATGTTATATCTAATCTACAACCTCTATGTCCCATCATTGGGTTAAATTCATGTAATGATGTAACCACATCTTTTAATTCTTCAAAAGCCATATTCATATCTTTTGCAAGTTCTGCTATTTCCTCATCAGTATGTGGCAGAAACTCATGTAGAGGTGGGTCTAACAATCTAATTGTTACTGGAAGACCTTTCATTTCTCTAAATAAACCTTCAAAATCCTCTCTTTGCATTGGAAGTATTTTATCTAATGCTCTTTCTCTCTGTTCTTTTGTTTTCGATACTATCATTTCTCTTATTGCAGATATTCTTTCTGGAGCAAAAAACATATGCTCTGTTCTACATAAACCAATACCTTGAGCTCCAAACTCATATGCTTGTTTAGCATCCTTTGGTGTATCTGCATTTGTTCTAACTTCCATTTGTCTGTATCTATCAGCCCATTCCATAAATTTAGCGAAATTACCTGAAACTGTAGCAGTTACAGTCTCAATTTTTTCTCCATAAACATTTCCCGTAGTTCCATCTAAAGATATCCAATCTCCCTCGTGATAAGTACTTCCATTTACCGTAAATGTTCTAGCTTCTTCATTTACAGATATCTCTGAACATCCAGATACACAGCATGTACCCATTCCACGAGCAACAACGGCAGCATGTGATGTCATACCTCCTCTAACAGTAAGTATTCCATGGCATACATGCATTCCATCTATATCTTCTGGAGATGTTTCAAGTCTTACTAGAATTAGATCTTTTTCTCCAGCTTCATGTTTTGTCAAGGCATCTTCAGCTGTAAATACAACTTTACCAGTAGCAGCACCTGGAGATGCAGCAAGTCCTTTTGCAATTGGTTTTGCTTGTTTTAATTTTTCCCCATCAAAATTAGGATGTAATAATTGATCTAATTGGTTAGGTTCAACTCTTAATACAGCTTCTTTTTCAGTTATCATTCCTTCATTAACTAAGTCAACTGCTATTTGAAGTGCAGCTGTAGCAGTTCTTTTACCATTTCTTGTTTGTAAAAAATATAGTTTACCATTCTCAATAGTAAATTCCATATCCTGCATGTCTTTATAATGCTTTTCAAGCTTATTTGCATACACTATAAAATCCTGATATGCCTCTAAATCTATATCCTTTAATGTTTCTATTGATTTAGGTGTACGAATACCAGCAACAACATCTTCACCTTGTGCATTCATTAAATATTCACCAAATATTTTGTTCTCTCCAGTTGCTGGATTACGAGAAAAAGCAACACCTGTACCGCAATCTTCTCCCATATTTCCAAAAACCATCTCTTGAACATTAACAGCCGTTCCCCAACTACTTGGTATATCGTTCAATCTTCTATAGGTTATAGCCCTCGGATTGTTCCAAGATCTAAAAACTGCTGTTACAGCTTCTATTAATTGCTCTTCTGGATTAGTAGGAAATTCAGAACCATGCTCTTTTAAATATATTCCTTTAAATATCTCTACTAATTCTTTTAAATCATTTGCATTTAATTCTGTATCTAATTCAACTCCTCTTTTTTGTTTCATTTCATCTATAGCATTCTCAAATAATGATTTTGGTATTTCCATAACAACATCACTAAACATTTGAATAAATCTTCTATAACTATCATATGCGAATCTTTCATTCTTTTTAGCCATAGCTTCTACAACTTCTTTGTTCAAACCAAGATTTAAAATTGTATCCATCATTCCTGGCATTGAAGCTCTCGCACCAGAGCGAACTGAAACCAAAAGTGGATTATCAGGATTTCCGAATTGTTTATTAGTCATATTTTCTAACTCTCTCAAACTAGAAAAAATCTGTTGTTTAACCTGATCTGAAACATGTTCACCATTATCATAGTACTCTATACAAGCCTCTGTAGTAATTGTAAAACCTTGTGGAATAGGAAGTCCTAAATTAGTCATCTCAGCTAAGTTTGCACCTTTACCTCCAAGTAATTCACGCATTGATGCATTTCCCTCTTTAAATAGATATACATACTTTTTATCCATAATTGTTCCTCCCATATTTATATCTTTTGCAATTAATATTATTTTATACATAAATCAATATTAATACAATTATTATATATATAAAAATTTAAAAAGTAAACAAATTTTTTTCAATTTTTTACAAAAAGGGACATGGTTGTTATGTAAATCATTTGCACCATTGGGGACAGGCTCTTTTCTGCCATGTTTGTCAGTTTTGGGGACAGGCTCTTTTCTGCCATGTTTGTCAGTTTTGGGGACAAGCTTTTTTGGCACAGATTATTTAAATAAAAAATACTATATAATTTTGTCAAAATTTAATTAACATTTAGTTCAAGCTAATTTTAGAAGAATTTGTATTTGAAATTTTACTAGAGCACTCACTTGTCGTGAGAAATTCCTAGTAAAATTTTAAAACGACTTCTAACAAAAATCACTTTCACAAGTGCATGTTAATTTATTTTTCTAAAAATTATATAGTATTATTTTTTAGACAATTATTATTTTTTGGGCAGTAAGCCTGTCCCTAAAGATGACAAACGTGGCAGAAAAGAGCCTGTCCCCAAAACTGACATTATTTTATGAAGTCATTGTATATCATAAAAACCAATATTATTTGTAAAATAAGAATTACTGGAAATCCTACCGAAAATCTTAGTTTCTTTGTTTTATGCCTAAATGTGTACATCCCTGCTATTGCTCCAATACTTCCACCAATTAGTGCTAGCACAAATAATGTTTGTTCTGGTATCCTCCATTTTCCATATTTTGCTTTTCTTTTATCTATATACATTGCCAAAAATGCTATTATGTTTATTACTATTAAATAAATAATACAGTATTTTAAAAATTCGTTCATTTTATTCCTTCCTTTTATGCAATTAAGGAACGGTCTTTCTTTGCAAAATAAGTCCGCCCCCATTGTAAAATATACAAAAATTATTATTGTAATGGTTCTTTTTCTTCTTTATAAATTTTTAATTTTAAAAGAACTTTATATATTTTTGTACCATATGGAATCATCATTATATCTTCTTTTGTTAATGCTTTTGTTAATAATATAAATAAACAATATGATATTGCTCCTAATATTATTGATATTAGTGTACTTACTGTATTTCCGAAGAAAGTACTTAAAATATTGTATCCTATTAATACAATTATTCCCATTCCTAGTACAGATATTACTGGCTTTATTATATGTGTTTTTAATTTTATATTCATATTAACATTTGCATTTAAAACTCTGTAGCAAATTACAAATACTATAACTTGGTATATAAAAGAACTTATAGATGCTCCATATATTCCTATCTTTGGATTACTTATTAATATCATGTTTAATATAAATTTAGTAATTGCTCCAAGTCCTGCCGCTATTGCCGGTACTTTTGATTTATTAACACCATAAAGTGCTCCTACCATTGTTTGAGAAAGTGCTGTTAATATCATAGAAATTGATGCTATCATCATTACTCCAGCCCCTTCTGAAGCTGTTGGATATATCATTTGTAATATTGGTTGTGCCAAGGTAATAAATCCTATTGCACATGGCAATATTATAATTAATGATGCAAAAAATGAAAACGATAATCTTCTTGATGCTGTTACTCTATCTTTTTTAGCAAGTGCTTCTGATATTGCTGGTGTAAGTGCCGTTGAAAATGCTAAATTAATTGCTAAAGGAAAGCTTACTAAAGTATCTACTTTAGATAATATTCCTGTTGCACTCATTGCCGCTTGTTCTAATGCTTCTTTTGTCATATTGGCATTTTGAAGTGAAATTTGTATACAATTACTTACTGTTGCTGTATCTATAACTCCACTTATTACTGATATTACTGAACTTATTGTTATAGGAATTGATATTCCAAGTATAGTTTTTAATAATTGCTTATCTGATTTCTTCTTTTCTGGCGATTCTATTGATTCTCTTGTATCTATCTTGTTTCCTTTATAATACATAATTAAGTACATAAATGTAATTACAATTGCTAGTGTTGTAGAAAGATTTCCTGCTGCTGCCATTATATATGTTTCTTTTCCTATACATGCATATACAAATGTTATAGTTAAAACACAATTTAAAAACTGCTCAAGTGTTTGAGATACACTTGTTGGTTTCATATCTTGCTGTCCCGTAAAATATCCTCTAAATACAGCTGACATTGCAACAAAGAGTATTGCAGGTGATAATACTTTCATTACATATGCTACATCTGGTACATTTAAAATATTTGTTGCTATAAAATCTGCTCCTAAAAATAAACCTATTGATAGTATTAAGCCTATAGTTGTAAAAAATTTAAATGCTATTTTAAATATTCTTTGAGCTCCATTGGTATCTCCTATTGCAATTCTTTCAGATACCAATTTTGATATTACACTTGGTATTCCTATTGAAGAAAGTGTTAATAAAAGAGCATATATTTGATACCCAGCCGAATAATATCCGAGACCAGTATCGCCAAACCCTTCTATATTTGTAATAATCAGCTTATATACAAACCCCAAAATTTTTATCAGTAACTGTGAGCATATAAGAATTACAACATTTTTCATAAAAGAGTTAGCTGTTTTTTTTATTTTTTTTCCTTTCAAAGTTAATCTTCTCCTATTTTTTTATAATTTATTTCGTTACTCTCTTATTCATTTTATATATTAAATTTAGGCATCATCCCTATTTTGTTAGGTGTATGCTCAGGAAGTTGATAAATATCATGTCCTGGAAACTCATTTCCTTCTACAAAAACTGGTCCGTCTGGTGTAAAACATACATCCCATCCTATATACCCCATTTGCGGTACTACTTTTGCAGCATTCTTACACATTTCTATTGCTTTGTCCCAATCTGGAAATTTGAAACCTTTTATTTTAGTTCCTGTTTTAGGATGTGT
Source organism: uncultured Clostridia bacterium (assembly GCA_944392465.1). Classification (GTDB taxonomy): domain Bacteria; phylum Bacillota; class Clostridia; order TANB77; family CAG-508; genus CALXVA01. The sequence continues at coordinate 31,306 of CALXWR010000010.1, forward strand.
TTCATATAACTTTTTATTTTTATCTATTGCTTTATCCATAACTTCTCCTGTTAATTCATTTACAGGAGCAACCATCCCCCCACTATTAAAATTGTCTACAAATTTTCCATTTCCTATTCTAAAGTATGCACAAATCACATGTGGCACTCCATTTTTTAGTATTGTAACAACCCTAACAGTATTTATTGCATCAGGATATATTTTACTTACTGCCGGATGTTGTTTTATTATCTCTTCTAGTTCATAGTTGTTATTTCCTTCTACTAATTTATTATAAACTTCGTCAAGAGATTTATAATCATTAGTATTAATTTTTTCTATTCCATGTCCGCAACCACCATCAATTGGTTTTGCCATAAATGTGTTATGTTTTTCCATAAAGGCTATTACACTCTCTTTTGGAGAATCTTTTACACTTACCCAATCTCTTTTAATATAGTCTTTGAATACTTCATTAAACTCATTTTTGTTTTCAAATATATGAAAATATGCTTTATCGTTATATTTACTTACTAGCGCATTATTCCTTCCTCTAGTTATATATGTATCACGTTGTTTAGCATTTAAATTGTACATTTCAAACAAATCATAGTCCATATAACCTGCACCATATTTTAATGCACATCTTTGCATATCAAATAACAAATATATTCTAGATTTACCTGTTTTTTTATGTATTAATTTTATTTTTTCAAACATTGCTTTCTTATCCATAGATTTTATTCTTTTTAAAACATACTTAATATTTCCCAATATTTTATCCTCCAAACTTTATCATGAGCAAATTCTTAATTTTGTAATAATTTAAAATTCTAGTTTTTTTGCAAACCAAGTTTCAAGTTCATCTATTTTAACCCTTATCTGTTCCATTGTATCTCTATCTCTAATTGTTACCGCATTATCTTCCAATGTATCAAAATCTATTGTAACACAATAAGGTGTTCCAATTTCATCTTCTCTTCTATATCTTTTTCCAATACTTCCTGTCTCATCGTAATCACACATAAATTTCTTAGAAAGCATTTCATATACTTCTTCAGATTTTTCACTTAATTTTTTAGATAGCGGAAGTACAGCAACTTTATATGGTGCTAAAGCTGGATGCAAATGCAATACTGTTCTTACATCTCCGTCTGCTATTTCTTCTTCATCATAACTATTACATAAAAATGCTAAAGCAACTCTATCGCAACCAAGTGATGGTTCTATACAATATGGTACATATTTTTCATTTGTTTCTGTATCTAAATATGTCATGTCTTGTTTAGAATGTTCCATATGTTGTTTAAGGTCATAATCTGTTCTATCTGCTATTCCCCATAATTCGCCCCAACCAAAAGGAAAAGCGAATTCAATATCTGTTGTCGCCGCACTATAAAATACTAGTTCTTCTGGAGAGTGGTCTCTTAATCTGATATTTTCCTTTTTCATTCCTAAAGATATTAACCAATTTTCACAAAAATCTTTCCAATATTTGTGCCATTCTAAGTCTGTACCTGGCTTACAGAAAAATTCTAATTCCATTTGTTCGAATTCACGTGTTCTAAATGTAAAATTGCCAGGTGTAATTTCATTTCTAAAAGCTTTACCAATTTGTGCTATACCCATAGGTAGTTTTCTTCTTGTAGTACGTAAAACATTTTTAAAATTAACAAATATACCTTGTGCAGTTTCAGGTCTTAAAAATATTTCTGACTTACTATCCTCTGTAACTCCCTGGAATGTTTTAAACATTAAATTAAATTTACGAATATCTGTAAAGTTCTCTTTTCCACAATTTGGGCATGGTATATGATTTTCTTTTATGAAACTTATTAATTCTTCATCACTCATACCATCTGCAATCATATCTTTTCCATTTTCGTGAGCCCATTCTTCTATTAATTTGTCTGCTCTATGTCTTGTTTTACATTCTTTACAATCTATAAGTGGATCTGAAAATCCGCTTACATGTCCAGAAGCCACCCATGTTTCTGGGTTCATTAAAATAGCCGCATCCAATCCAACATTATACTTAGACTCTTGAACAAATTTCTTCATCCAAGCCTTTTTTATATTATTTTTAAGTTCTATTCCTAATGGGCCATAATCCCATGTATTTGCAAGACCTCCATATATTTCTGACCCTGGATAAACATATCCTCTATTTTTACATAAACTTACAATTTTGTCCATTGTTAGTTTTTCCATAATTCAAACCTCCATTTTAACTAACATAATATAACAAACTTTTTTCTTTATATTATCTTTTAATCTGCTTTTATACTTGTAAAATTTTATCAATATATTAGCTAAAAGTCAAGGCATTTAAGTGGTCTGATTTGCTATTTTATGTAAAATATGGTACAATTAATAGTATTATTAGGAGATGATATTATGGGAATTTTTGATAAATTAAGAAAAAAAAATAATCAACCAACATCGCGCTCTGTTACTCCAAATCCAACTACTAAACCACCTTTTAATCTAATCATATCAGCAACAAAAGATGGTAGATGTCAAATAGAATTTGAAGATCACAAAGCAAATGATTTAAAACAATTTTATGATACGACAAGATTAATAATCAATGGAAAACCAATCATAATAAAAGGACACACACTATACGATTGTGATATATCTTGGTATGGCTCAACTGACGCAATATTATTAGGTCCTGAGGGAGAAAAATATGGACGTAGAAATCAATATGAAAACATATTAGCAGAAATAGATATAAATCAAATACAAATAGATGGAAGATATTGTCAGTTTGTTATGAGGCAATTATTAAATAGAAAACGTGTTCTAAGATATTTGGAAAAAGGTCTAAGAGAATCTCCAGATACTCCTTGTGGAAAATACATTGGTGGAGTTAGATACTTAGAAGAAGCAAAGCTAGACAAATTCTTTTCATGTGATGTCGGATTAGCAGCACATTCTTTGCCAGAAATGGTAGCAAGAAGAGAAAAACATAAACAAGAACTAGAATCCCAAAAAGCAAGGCAAATTGCTGAAAATAGAGCAAAAATACAAGAATTACAAAACAAAATAAAAAATTTGTCTGAAAGATAAAACAGTTATCCACAGACAAATTTCTACCATTTTATAAATATATTTCCAATTTAAATTATATTATGACATTATGTTACATTATTATTGTTGTTGTTTAACAATCTATTATCCACATATGTGTGGATAATGTGGATAACTCTGTGAATAACTCAGAATAAAGGATTTCATTTTTAGTATTTTCCACATTAATATTTGCAATTATTTATGGAAACTTATTTTTTGATTTATTTTGCAAACAATAAAGGTATTATGTCACTTTTGGGGACAGGCTCTTTTCTGCCAACTTTGTCATAAAAAGGGACAGACTATTATAGTCTGTCTCTTTTTACTACATATAATATTAAAATCATAAAAACATTCGGAAAATCTATATAAATAATCTAAAACGTAGCAAAATATTTTTTAAATATGGCAATAAGTCATTAGTTAATAATATATTTACAAAATATAGTTAAGATATACCTAAATCATGTTCAATCATGTTCGAAACATAGTGAGAATAATAGAGACCTGTCCCTATAGATGACAAAGTTGGCAGTAAAGAGCCTGTCCCCAAAGATGACATTAGCCAAATAAGCTTATTTGGTTGCTTTGGCTCATTCCTTTTAAACAACCCACTCTGTCTAAAAGTTCTATAACCGACTTGCCTATTTTTGAACGTATTTTCATGTCATCTATTGACATGAATTTTCCGTCTTTTTTTGCTTCATCTATTCCTTCTGCTGCTACTGTTCCTAATCCTGGTATGCTGTTAAGTGGTGGTCGTATTCCCTCTTCCTCCACTATGAATTTTGTTGCGTGTGATTTATATAAGTCTATTGGTAAGAATTTTATTCCTCTTTCATACATTTCTAAAACCAATTCTAGTATTGCGTACATGTTTTTATCTTTTGTAGTTGCACTATTCCCTGCTAAATCTATTTCTTTCATTTTGTTTAATACTTTTTCTTTTCCGTAGCACATTATGTCGCTATCAAATTCGTCGGCTCTTATTGTATAGTATGCCGCATAATACGCTTTTGGTTCGTGTACTTTATACCATGCTATTCTGAATGCATTTGTTACATATGCTGCTGCGTGTGCTTTTGGGAACATGTATTTTATTTTTTCACATGATTTTATATACCATTCTGGTACATCATGTTCTCTCATTAGTGCTACGAATTCAGCCCATTTTTCTGGATCTTTTAATGCCTTTCCCTTACGTACTGTTTCCATTATTTTAAATGCTTTGTTTGGTGGAAGTCCTTTTTTTATTAAATATATCATTATATCGTCACGACAACATATTGCCTCATTTAAGGTTACTGTCCCTTCATCTATTAATGCTTGTGCATTTCCAAGCCATACATCTGTACCATGTGATAATCCAGATATACGAATTAATTCATCAAATGTTGTAGGTTTAGTGTCAACAAGCATTCCTCTAACAAATTTTGTTCCAAATTCAGGTATTCCGGTAGCTTCCTACTTTACTTTTTATTTGTTCGGGTGTTACACCTAGGGCATCTGTTGAACTAAATATTGACATTGTTTCTTTATCATCTAATGGCACTTTAGTTGGGTCTTTTCCTGTTATATCAAATAGCATTCTTATCATTGTTGGGTCATCATGTCCTAGAATATCTAACTTAAGTAGGTTTTGGTCAATTGAGTGATAGTCAAAATGTGTTGTAATTATATCTGAATTAGGATCATCTGCTGGATGTTG
>CALXWR010000011.1 GCA_944392465.1 uncultured Clostridia bacterium
AAATGATTTATTTATACAAAATAATGGGATTCAATTAAGCAAATTAATGTATGAAAATGCTCAAAAAAAACTAGATATGAATTTAATAGGAGAACGAACATATACAAGGATAGTTGGAACTATAAAAACTATTGAAAAAAGTCTACTAGGAAATAAAAATATAATTGATGTTACTTCTAATGATATACAAGAATATTTAAATAGTTTAAAAAATTATAGTAATTCCACTATAAAGAAAATAAAAGAGCAATTTTCACAAATTTTTAGAGAAGCTATTAACAAAGGATATATTACAAAAAATCCAATGTATGGAGTTATAACTCCTAGAAGTACTCAAGAAAGAAAACCAGTAAGAGCTTTAACGATAGATGAACAACAAAAATTTACAAGTTATTTATTAAATGTTCCTATTTCTGAAGAACCATTTAAAGTCATATATCTAATTCAAATGTATTTGGGTTTAAGAATTGGAGAAGTTCTTGCTTTAAAGAATTCAGATATAAATTTGTATAAAAATCTTGTTTCTGTAAATAAAACTTTAACAACAGACATAAATTCTAAAATTGTAATTAGAAATGCAACGAAAACTTATGCTGGTATAAGAGAAGTTCCTATTCCGTTATTCATTAGAAAAGAGGTATTAAATCAAATGCAAAGAGCAGAAAGCAATAAGGATAAACTTTTATTTTTAAATCCTAAGGGAGAATTTGTACGACCTAATACAGTCAATAAAAAATTAAAAGAATTGCTTAGAAAAATTGGTATTGAAGGAATTACTACACATAGCTTACGTCACACATTTGGAACTAGATGTATTGAAGCAGGAATGAGAGCTGTGGCTCTTCAAAGGTTAATGGGTCATACTGATGTATCAGTAACATTGAATACATACACATCTGTATTTAATAAATACAAGGAGTCGGAGCTCGAAAAAGTTAATAATTACTATTTAGATAATGAAATTATTAATTCTATATCAAACAATAAATTAGATTTATATAATTTAAGTCCAAATGACTGGAAAGTAATTGAAGATGAAACTGCTAGAGTCAAATCCGAATACAATCTTCTTACTAAAGATTTTTCTGAAATGAATGAAAAAGATATTAAAGAATTTGAAAAATTAATAGTAAAGTACCAAAAAGAAATAAAACTTTTAAAAGAAAAACTAAGAAATAATAAAATTGAAAAAAATATTTCTGATGATGAAAAATAGAATAGCTCTATATAAATAATAAGGAGAAGTGAAGAATGAATAAAAATGATATAGAAAAAAAGGTTAAAGGTCTAAACCATTATATGTTATCAAATAGTGATAAAGAGTTATTACTATTAAAAAATTCTAGTGTTTATACTTACAATAAAGCAATCGCGCTAATTAATAAAAATTGTAAAGATAAAACATGGTATGGAATTAGCGATAAGAATTGCTTTAAAACATGGGCTGAAGTTGAAGCTTTTATAGACGGAATTTGCAAAGGAAAAAATACAAATTTTTATGAACATACAGAAGAAAGATAAATTTGTAAAATGGATCAAATGCGTTTGCTCCATTTTGCAAATAAGCTGGAAGGGGTTGGGAAACCTGCAGGGTTGCCCATAACAAGATTTTTTAATAATAATTTATTAATATAATTTAATTTTTTTATTATATTAATGAATATCGTTAAAAAATTTTTAAAAATCTTGTTTTAGGGTTTATTAAGGGGAGCAATCCCCTTAATCATACAGAACATTTTTAATGTTCTAGTATGTTAGAACACTTTAATATGTAGTGTTTATTAAGCCTAAATATAGAGCATAAAAATATAGTAAGGCTACGAAGCCTAGCTTGAAAAATAAAGGAGGAAATATATGAATAAATTAAATGATATGTATAAAAGAAATAAGAAAAAGAGAAATTTACAAAAGAATAAATATACTGATGTGCATAGAAATATAAAACCAGAAGATGCATTAAATTATTTTTTAGAAGATGAATTTCAGGATTTTAAAGAAGATATAATGAAAAAATAAAAAAAAGAAATATTTGATACATCTTATGAAATTACAGCAAAAGAGGAAATAAAAGATACTATTAAAAATATGAATTTACACAGAGCAGAAAAAGAAATGTTAATTTTGCAAGAAAATATTTTAGATGAAATTTATCAAGATTGGCTTAAAGATGATACTCCACTTGGATTAAGTATGCAAGATAGTATAGAACAATCTATTGATATTTTAACAAAACATATTAGGAAGAAATATAATTTATCTAGGAAAAAAGATGGCGAAAGGTAGGTGCTTAAATGTGAGTTATGCAATCATCAGAAATACCAACTATAAGATGAAAAATTTAGCAGGAATATATAGACACAACGAAAGAAAAAACACTCATTATTCAAACAAATACATAAACAAGCAAAACTCTAAATTAAATTATTCATTAAAATCCCCCTACTCTACCTACGAAAAAATTTTTAGAGATATTAGAAAAAGTTATAACTTAAAAGGTATGATTAAAAACGTAAGCAATGTAATGTGTGAATTAATAATTACTTCTGACAAAGAATTTTTTAATAGAATTGGCGAAGAAGAAACAAAAAGATATTTTAAAACCGCATATAAATTTGTAGCAAATTATAAGAATTTAGGAGAACAATTTATAGTATCAGCTAAAGTTCATATGGACGAGTCTACTCCACATTTACATATTTTATTCATACCTGTAGTTCATAAAAAAGATAAGAACGGAAATACAATAAGTAAAATTGCTTGTTCTGAGTTTTGGAAAGGTAAAGACAGTTACAAAAATTTACAAGATAATTTTTATTCATATGTGACTAAATCAGGTTTTGATTTGGAACGAGGAAATAAAGAAGAAAACGAACATATTCCTGTAGAAAAGTTAAAAAAGATTACTAATTATGAAATGCAAGAAATGTTTAAAGAAACAAACTATCTTGAGCAAGAGAAAAAAACAGATGACATTGAAATTATAAAAAAAGATTATAAACGTGTAATTCATAAATTCAACACTTTGGCAAATAGATATACACGAATAAAAAATATAGTTGAAGATACAATGATAAAAGCTGAAAAAATACAACAAGAAAATATTGAATTAAATGAAGAAAACCAAAGATTAAACACAGAGAACTCAAAGCTTAAGGACTATATAGATAAAACTTTTGAATATGTAAGTATATTATTCGACTTTTCAAAAAACAGATTAAAAAAATTAGTTAAATCTTTTATAGAAACGTTTAAATCAAAATAAAAAAGGTTGCAGTATTGCAACCTTTTTTATTGTAATACATATTTCTCAATATAATATGGGTCAAGTTCTCCATTAGTTTTGCTTTTTGATTTACCTTTATTAGTTGTACTTATTGTTTTTAAATCGTCACTAACTTCAAAAGTATATGTTTCTACATAGTTATTACGTGTAAAGGAAAAAGTTACAGTTTTTATTTTTGGACTATAAGTATAAGTTCCTCTAAAATTATTATAAGTCATTACACCATTTTTATAAAATATTAATGTGTTTTTGGTGTTATAAAAACCTAAAGAACCTGTTTCGAGAAAAGCTTTATCTGGGTTATTTACATATTCGGAATCATCACTATAATTATAATAAGTTATTCCACCTTCGTATTTTCCTTCTAAATATGATTGATTATTTGCAGTTTCTCTAGTAACTAAAAAATAAATATTAATTCCTATACTAACTACTAATAATATTACTAAGATTATCAGTAAGGACTTTTTCATTTTAAACACCTCTTTATCAAATATATTATTATTATAATATCATAAATAAAATAATGTACAATATATAAATTTAAAATTATTCAAAAGTAAATATTAAATATAGCAAAAATGATAATATTAATAAAAGCATTTTTTATTTTCATACTTTTGGTGCTTAGTTTTTTTGTGCCACACGTATGAAAAAATTTCCTGAGCAGAACCTCTGAGCATATTCTGAGCAGAAAACAAAAAAACAATAAAAAATGTTATAAAATGCTAAAAATTGGTAAATAATAAAATCTCTTGTAATCCGTTATTTGCAATACTTTTGAATAAGAATAGAAAAAGTTGAGATTGGTTATAATCTCAACTTTTTTATCATTTTTGGTGCGGGTGAGAGGACTCGAACCTCCACGCCGTTGGCACTGGTTCCTAAGACCAGCGCGTCTGCCAGTTCCGCCACACCCGCATTTCTTAATAACAAAATATATTTTAGCACACAGAAAAAACAATGTCAATACAAATTCATAAAAATTCTGAAGTTGTAATTTTCATGTTAAATTACAAAATAAATTCTAAATAAATACAAAAAACAATATAAAGATAATATTTATGAAAACCTATATCTTTTCAAAATTAATAAAAAATGGTATAATATATATGTTATTCGTAGTTATGCGAATCTAAACAAAAATAGCAATGCAATTAGAGTTCCTGTTCAACAACTGTTAGGAGGAAACAATGAAAAAGGGGTATTTTACCGTATCAGATGGGACATTTTCCTTGTCCGAAACTGATGTTAAAAATCAGTTTTACTTCTATCGGAACGATGGAGGTGAGTTGACGGAAAACGGTCATGAGCCGATGGATTTGTACCAAGTTTACATCATGCATCAGATGATGAGTGGCAAGATGAATGTTGAGGCCGTCTGTCAGGACATCAAGTATGAAATGTCTGGTGACAGAAAGGTCATTAGGATGACTGTGCGTGATACATGGAAGAGATCACTACTCCAAGAGTCAGATTCGAGTAACAGTAATGAGGATTTCCTGGTTGGGCTTCCTGAACAAACAGGAAGTGACGAAACTATCAGTCATCTGCAGGCAAGTGATGGCATCGCGGAGTCTCCAAGCTTGGCTGAGTGTCTGCGTGACTTTGTGCGTCATTGCTGGCTGCATCTGCGTGACTGGTTTTTCGGATAGCAAGTTACGGTGAAGCCCTAAGAGTAGTGGGATAACTGCTACACTCCTGTCATCAAAGTGTGTTTGTGCTTTTGGTGACAGGGGTATTTTTTGTAATTTGTTCTCCAAATGTTAAGAATAAAGAGTAACTTTGATGTTTTATTCTGTACATGTTTAAATAATTAGAAGTATATGATATAATTGCTATAAATTTTATGATGTTATAAATAAAATGAAGGGATATGAATAATGACACCAGTAGAAAAAAATAAAGAATATGAAGTAGAAATAATTGATAATGGATATGATGGAGAAGGAATAGCTAAAATTAATGATTTTACTATTTTTATTAATGGAGCAATAAAAGGAGAAAAATGTAAAGTATTAATTGTAAAAGTAAATAAATCATTTGCATATGGAAAATTATTAGAAATTATAAAAAAATCAGATGCTAGAGTTAAGGCTGATTGTCCTACATATAAGAGATGTGGTGGCTGTAGCTTAAGACATATTAATTATGATGAAACATTAAAAATAAAAAGAGATATGGTACAAAATTTGGCTAATAAAACTTTAGATAATGGTATAAAAATTAATGAAGTTTTAGGGATGGAAGTCCCATATAATTATAGGAATAAGCTACAATATCCAGTAGGTGTAGATAAATGCGGAAATCCAATAATGGGTGTTTTTGCTAGAAGAAGTCATGAGATAATTGAAGTACAAAAATGTCTTATACAAAATGAAAAAGCAGAGCAAGTCGCAAAAAGAATATTTGAATTTATAAAAGAGAATAATATACCTGTATATAACGAAATTACAGGACAAGGGGCTATAAGACATATTGTTGTAAAAATAGGTATAAGAACAAATGAAATTATGTGCATCATAGTTTCAAATAAAGAAAAATTCGATAAAGAGTCAGAGTTAGTGCAAGAAATAGTAAGCAAATTTTCAAATATAAAAACAATTATAAAAAATGTAAATAGTAAAAACACAAATGTAATTCTTGGAGATAAAAACATAGTGCTATATGGTGATGGATATATTTATGACAAATTAGGAGAATATACTTTTAAAATTTCTGCAAATTCATTTTATCAAACTAATCCAGTACAAACTGAAAAACTATATAATAAGGCAATTGAATTTGCAAGATTGAATGAGGAAGATATTTTATGTGATTTATATTGTGGAATCGGAACAATAGGTATTTTTGCTTCTAAAAAAGTAAAAAAAGTTTATGGGATTGAGATTGTTAAAGAGGCGGTAGAAGTAGCGAAAGAAAATGCAAAGATAAATAATGTTAATAATATTGAGTTTATTATAGGAGATGTAGAGCAAGCATTTAAAGACTTGATTGAAGAGAAAAATATTATACCAACTGCAATAATAGTTGATCCACCAAGAAGGGGATTAGATGAAACAACAATAAGTAAAATACTTGATTTAGAAGTTAAAAAATTAGTATATGTAAGTTGTAATCCGGCGACAATGGTTAGGGATATTAAACTTATGAATGAAAAATATGAGGTAAAAGAAATTCAACCTATAGACATGTTTCCATTCACAAGCTCTATCGAAAATGTGGCAGTTTTACAGTTGAAGATATAATAAATAAAAGATTCGAAAATTAGTTTAATTAAATATTATATAATTAATTGAAAATTATTGAAAAAATTTTAAATAATTCTTGTTAAAAAATTTTTAATATGATACAGTAGTTACAAAGGTTTCAACAGAGGAGAATAAATAGTAAAAAGAGGAGAGATGAAGTTATGGATATTATGGTTAAAGGAACTGGGACTAGATATTATAAAGCTGATGAAGTCGAGATAAATTTAAATTTTCATACAAATACAGATTCATATGAGACAGCTTTGGAAAAAGGTACAAATGATGTGCAAATATTTATAGAAGAAATATTAAATCAAATGAAATTTTCAAAGGAAGAAATGAAAACGAGAAGTTTTAGAATATATGAAGATAAAAGATATGATTATAAAAATAATGTTGAAAAAAGTTATGGATTTATATATGAACAAATGGCGAAACTAAAATTTGATTATGATATAAATGTTGTCGCAGAATTTATGGACAGAGTAAGTAAATTGTCAAATCCTCCAAAATATACAATTTCATTTAATGTAAAAGATGAGAAAAAAATTAAAGAGGAAGCTTTAGCAGATGCATATAATATGGCAAAGGAAAAAGCTGAAGCTATAGCTAAAGCAGCTGGAAAGAATTTAAAAGAATGTGTAAAAACAGATTTTAGACCTTTTGAAGAAAAAGTTTATTCTAACAGTTCACTAGATGGTAATATGTTTGTAGGAAGGGGAAGAGGGGCTATAGGAGCTGAAATGGCATCTGCCGAACAAACAATAAAAACTATATTTACACCAGAAGATATAGAAATTTCAGAAACTTTATATTGTTTATGGATAACAGACTAAGATATGTATATTAAGTAAAAATGGATGTATAATATCCATAAATGAATTACAAGGAAGAAAAGTTAATAAATTATAAGTTAGTAGAAGAACATATTGGTATGTTCTTCTACTTTTGTGTTTAAACGATTTTGTATACATCAACATAGACCTTGTTATTTTTTACATATGCTTTTAATTTAAGACTATAATCATTATGATTTTCAAATTTTAAGTCATAATAATCATATGCAACGGTTGCATCTTTTCCCATTTCAATATATCCTACAGGTTTTCCATGTTCATGTCTTTCTGTAATTTCAACTCCATCAGTTTTTTTTGCAGCATTATAAACTGTTGTGCTTACTTGGCAATTTCCACCACCTATAGCATTAATTAGTTTTCCATTAGCGAACGCATGAGCTTCTTTATAACCATCTTTTGCTAAGGGTTGACCTACAACTTCACAAAAAGAAAATTCGTCATTTGATTTTACAATTGTTCCATTAATTCTAGAACAAGTTATTTTTATATTATTAACTCTGTTTTTGTTATCATCTACTATTGGAGTAGAAAAACTACTTATTTTTGTTTCTGTTGGTATTTGATTATTCTCACCTTGTGTGTTATCTGAGGTAGAAGTATTATTTTCATTTATGCTTGTAGTGTTTGAATTATTAAGTGAGTTTAAATTTGAACTCCCAGAATTATTTACATTAGCAGAAATTCTACTAGTACTGTAATTATTATTAGATTGATTACTTGAATTTTTATTAAAAAAGAAATATAATATAGTACCGAATAACAATAAAGAGAACAACTAAAATTATTATCCACTTTTTATTCATAAAGACCTCCATTTGAGCATTTTAAATAATATTATACATTAATTATTTTTACCTAAAGTAAAAAAATTATCATAATTTAAAAAGGAAAATTTTGAGAAAAATTTACAAAATGAGATAAAAAATATAGATGATTAAAATAATTAAATATGATAAAATAATTAAAAAGGATAGAAAGATTATGTATGTACAATTTGTTATATTATTAGTTTTACTACTATTATTTATTTTAATAATGTATTATGAACTTAGAGTTTCTACATCTAAACTTCCAAAAGATGTATTTAGATATTTTAATTTTAAATCAAAAAAGTTTATGGGAAGAGATGTTTTTACAATTTCTCCAGAAGCGGAACAAAGTGATAAAGTAATATTATATATTCATGGTGGATCATATGTTGGTGAATTGGAAAAATATCATTGGACTTTTTTTAAAGATATAATTAATGCAACAAAAGCAACAGTTATTGTTCCAGATTATCCTCTTACTCCAGAGAATACATATCTTCAAGTGTTTAAAATGATGGAACCTTTATATAAGAAAATAATAGATAATATAAAGGGAAAGGAATTTATATTAATGGGAGATTCGGCTGGTGCTGGTTTAGCACTTGCTTTATACCAAAGAAATGGTAAATTAAAAAGAAGGCTTCCTGATAAAACAATTTTGATTTCACCTTGGCTTGATGTTAGAATGACTAACCCTGCTATAGATAATATAAATGATCCAGTTTTGAAAAAACAATTATTAAAATTGTCTGGAAAAAGATATGCAGGGAAGAATGGTTTAAGAAGTTATTTAGTAAATCCTGTTTTAGGACCAACAGATAAGCTTAAAGAGATATATATTTTGTCTGGCACGAAGGATATCTTAAATCCAGATGCTAAAGAATTTGCTAAAAAGAATAAAGGAAAAGTTGATTTTATAGAATTTGAAGATGCAATTCATAATTTTCCATTAATGAGACATAAATCAAAAGTACTTCATGCTAAAGAAGGATATGAAAAAATCTTAGAGATTATTGAAAAAGGAGAGAATGTAAATGTCTAAAAATTCCAAAAGCAATAACTGGAGAAGATTAGATAATTCTGCAAAAATATTTCCTATATCATCAAGTAAAAAATATAGTAGTGTATTTAGATTATCTGCAGTATTAAAAGAAAAAATAAATCCTAAAATCTTAAAAGAATCTGTAGAATTAGTTCTAAAAAACTTAAATTCGTTTAAGGTAAAATTAAAAAAGGGGCTGTTTTGGTATTATTTTGAGGATAATCATAAAAAAGTGATTATAGAAAAGGAAAAGGTATATCCATGTAAATATATAGACCCAAAAACAAATAATGATTATTTATTTAAGGTGACTTATTATGAAAATAAAATAAATTTAGATATATTTCATTCATTAACAGATGGAAATAGTGGAATAATCTTTTTAAGGGAAATTGTGTATACATATATAGAATTAGCACATCCTGAAGATTTTAGTAAACAAATAAGAATTCAAAGAAAAATATCTAATAATACAGAAGATGATTATTTAAAAAATTATAACAAAAAATCTCCAAAAGCAAAAGGCGGAAAAAAAGCATATATTTTAAAAGGAAAAAAGCTTCCACTTTCTGCAATTGGAGTAATACATGTTAATATAAATTTGGAGCAACTAAAGGCAAAAGCAAAAGAAAAAGGAGTTACAATAACGCAATTTTTAACGGCATGTGTAATCTATGCAATATATAACTCGAATTACAAGAACTACAATGGAAAAAAACCTATAAAAGTATGCATACCAGTTGATTTGAAGAAATATTTTAAATCAGAAACAGTAAGTAATTTTTTTAGTTACATAACATTGCAGGTAAATATGAATAAAACCGAACTTCTGAGTTTTGATAATCTTCTTAAATTTGTACATGAGGACTTTAATAAAAGGTTAACCAAGGAAGAAATTAGTAAAACGATGTCTGCTAATGTTAAATTAGGAAATAATCTATTTATAAAGTTAATTCCGTTATTTCTTAAAGTAATAATAGTAAAATTAAGTTATATGGAAATCAGAAAATATACAACAACAACTTTTTCAAACATAGGTAGAGTTGGTATTATAGGTGAATATCAAAAATATATAGATAAATTTTTAATGCTTATTGCACCTGAATCAGTAGAAAAAATAAAATGTTCAGCTTGTTCCTTTGAAAATAATTTGGTTTTTACAGCTACATCAGTTTTAAAGGATACAGCTGTGGAACAAAAATTTTGTGAAAAATTAAAAGAAGAAGGAATAGATTTGTATGTAGAAGGGAATGGTGTGCATGACTTCACTGTATCCGAAGATTAGAAATGTAAAAAAAGATAATATTGCAATAAAAATAATGATCATTTTATCAATTCTAGTTGCTGTAACTTGTTTAATTACTAATATATGTACTTCTAGAAAGTATATGTGGAGCTTTATAGTAATAATAGGAATTATTTATACATGGGTTACAGTAATGTATTCTATACATAGAAATGTAAATATTGCATCAAGTGTAATGGTTCAGTTGATAGCTATATCCATACTTATGATATGCATAGATAATATTATTGGGTATGATGGTTGGTCAATAAATTTGGCAATACCTATTATAGTTATGGTAGCAAATACAACAATGTTTATACTTACAATATCAAGTTTTCATAAATACAAATATGCAATATATCAACTAATCATATTTGTACTAAGTGTTATACCACTTGGAATATTATTATTTTATGATAAAATTATAACAATGCCTATATTTACAATAATATCAAGTTCGATAGCGGTTTTTACATTTGTTTTTTCACTTATATTGTGTGGAAAAGATATTATAGAAGAATTAGATAGAAGATTACATACATAAAATGTATTGACTTTTTTAATGAAAATTAGTATAATGATGTATGTAAAAGGAGAATTAGATATGATAGCTAAAATATGGAAAAAAGTATTATTTATTATATTAATTATTGCATGTTTATTTAATATAGTGAATAAATTAGTTCATAAATCTTCACTAAATCAAGAACTTAAAAGTTCTGCAGAGTATATAGAACAACAAAAAGAGGAACAAATTTAAATATGTTAAACTATATAAACAAAAAATATGATTTAAATATTCTGTGGAAAAATTAAAAAAACAAAGAAAAACAAAACGAAAATAAATACTTGAAAAAAATAAATAAATATGTTATCATATAAAATAGTGTTTTAAAAAGATAAGGGAGAGGTGAATACAAAATGAAAGAAGGATTACATCCAAATTATACAGAAGCAACTATAACATGTGCTTGTGGAAATGTTATGAAAACAAATTCTACAAAAGCAGATATGAAAGTTGATGTTTGCTCAAAATGTCATCCATTCTGGACAGGTAACTTAAAAAGAGAAACAACAGGTGGTAGAGCAGATAGATTTAAGAAAAAATACGGAATTCAATAAAATTAGGATAGCAAAAAGCTATTCTTTTTTTATGTAAGTTGTAAAACTAAATCAACACAAACAATTGACAATTTATGTAAGAAAAGGTATAATGAATAATGCTCGGCAATTTTTTACTGTAGAAAGGAGCTATTGTATGGCTACTTGCCGAAAGCACAACCTGGGGAAGGTACTCGATTCACGGAAGAAAAGAGGTGCACACCGAAGCGACAGCGACTGTGCCGAATGGCTCTGGAAGAAGGTCAGAAAGGCTCTGAAAGGCTTCTCTCCCTTCGAGCTGGAGCGGATACAGCGTATTCGCGTTGAGTTTAACGCTCACGAAGAGTGTGTCGACATGTCCGTATGGGTCAAGGATGCCTCAACTAAGCGTGAGTTCAGAATCTCAAAGTACGACGATATCTTGTTGCTTTCGCCGGCTAGAATGAAGCACATTGACCGGATTATGTCTGCCATGTTGGCAACGGCCAAGCATGAAGGCTTTAAGACGGTCAGTTACTCTGACAGGGGCGTCGTTGCCAAAGACGAACTCAAGTATTGGGTGGTGAAGTGGACGGAGCAGTAAACAACTGACGCCATAATTGGCGTGGCACGGATTCTTAGGGAATAAACCTCCTAAGGGTCCGTGGTTTTTGTTTTTTATATTAAGATGATTTTACAGATTTGCTTTGTAATGAATAAAAAAAATATAAAAGTTAATAATAAATAAAAAGTTTAAAGAATTTGTGTGATTAAATGAAAAGAAAATTATATGACCAGATAAATAAAAAATTAGATAAATTAAATTATTTATTAACTAAAAATAAGGTGTTAGAACTAGCTGAGTTATTAGGTAATAAAAAGGAACTCCTTTTTAGAAATCTTTGGTCAGGCATGGTAAAAGGAATTGGTATAGGGATTGGTGTTACTATTATAACTGCTATAATACTATTAATACTACAAAAAATAGTTACATGGAACATTCCAATAATTGGTGAATATATTGCAGATATTGTTGATATAGTTAAAAATAGTAATTAAATTAAAAAAATTTTATTTTTGTATTTATTTTTTTTTATTCTTTATATATAATGTATAAAGAATTTTTTATGTAATAGGAATTTCGGAGAAATTTCCTATTACATAAAAAGGCTATAATCGCTATTGCCTTTGAGATTTCCTCCTTGACGTCGGAAACTCAAATCGGCAAGAACAAAGGGCGACTGCGTCGCTTTGTTCTTTAATAAAAAATCTATTTTTCATATTAAATAATGCATGCTTTGAAATTTTATGAACAGAAAAATGTTAAAAAAACTAGCTATTGTTTTAATGAAAAAAATAAAAAAATAAAATAACTAAAAACATGAAAGGATTGAGATAAATGAATTTAGCCAACAAATTAACATTATTTAGGATTATATTAGTACCAATAATATTAATAATACCATACTTAAACATACAAGGTTCAGTATTAGGAATATCACTTACATATATAATAATAGATATAATATTTATAATAGCATCAGCAACAGATAAATTAGATGGATATATTGCTCGTTCTAGAAATCAAATCACTACATTTGGAAAATTTCTAGACCCAATTGCAGATAAAATTTTAGTAATAGTTGCAATGCTTATTTTACTAGAGGCAGACAAAATTCCAGCATGGATACCTGCAATAGTTGTAATTCGTGAATTTATAGTGTCTGGATACAGACTAATTGCAGTAGAAAAAGATGGAAAAGTTATTGCTGCAAGTATATGGGGGAAAATTAAAACATGCACTCAAATGCTTGGACTAGTAGTAGCATTTGTAGATGTTAATAGCTTTGGCGCGATTTTTAATGGAAAATTAAGTGGATTACCATTTATTATAAATTTAATTTCAACTGGTCTTTTAAGCATATCAGTTTTAGCAACAATATTCTCAGGAATTGATTATTTAAAAGAAAGTAAAGATTTATTCAAAGGAGAAATGAAATAACCTTAAATTTTGACAGCAACAAAATTTGAGGTTAAATGCAAAATATAATCAAATATAAAATTTAAAATTTCTAGGAAAGGAGTGTATGATTATTTTATTTACTCAAATAATCGTACAGATTGAACATGGACAAAGAAACAGCACAACAGAGAGTGGAGGAATTGGTTCCTTTGCTTAAATATTATACACAAATGTATTTTGATGATAAACAAGTAGTAAGTGATTATGAGTATGATATGCTTATGAGAGAACTTAAAAAAATAGAGGCAGAATATCCTGATTTGATAAGAAAGGATTCACCGACACAAAAAGTAGGTGCTAGTATAAAGAAAGGCTTTGAAAAAGTAACACATGAAGTACCACTTCAAAGTTTGCAAGATGTTTTCTCATTTGATGAAGTTAGAGAGTTTGATGAAAGAATGAGAAAATTAGCTGAAGAAAATAATATAAAATTAGATTATGTTGTTGAAACTAAAATAGATGGATTATCTGCAGCACTTGAATATGAAAACGGAGTCTTTGTTCGAGGTGCTACTAGAGGTGATGGACTTGTTGGCGAAGATGTTACTGAAAATTTAAAAACAGTAAAATCAATTCCAAAAAAATTAAAAGAACCTATAAATATAATAGTTCGTGGAGAAGTTTTTATCGGAAAAGAAGAATTTGAAAAATTAAACGGAGATAGATTACTTGACGATGGAGAACAATTTGCAAATGCTAGAAATGCTGCTGCAGGTTCTTTAAGACAATTAGATAGTAAAATAACAGCTAAAAGACCATTAGATATCTATATATTTAATGTACAAAAATCAGATAGCATTAACTTTACAACACATTATGAAAGTTTACTTTATCTGGAAAAACTAGGATTTAATGTAAATCCTGTGAAGGTATTATGTGATAATATAGATGACGCAATAGAAACAATAAAAAAGATAGGAGAAGATAGAGAGAAACTTTCATTTGGAATAGATGGAGCAGTTGTTAAAGTAAACAATTTAGAATTAAGAGAAAAGGCTGGAACAACATATAAAGTGCCAAAATGGGCAGTTGCGTATAAATATCCTCCAGAAAGGAAAAAAACAAAATTAAAAGAGATTACTTGCCAAGTCGGAAGAACAGGAGCGATTACACCAATGGCTATATTAGAGCCAGTTGTTGTGGCAGGTTCTAAAATTTCAAAAACTACACTTCATAATGAAGATTATATAAAACAAAAAGATATAAGAGTGGGAGATACTGTTATAATACAAAAAGCAGGAGATGTAATACCTGAGGTTGTAGGCGTTGTGAAATCAAAAAGAACTGGAGAAGAAAAAATTTATGAAATGCCAAAGGTTTGCCCTGTATGCGGAGCGCAAACAATTAGAGAAGAAGGCGAATCAGCATGGTATTGTAATGGAGTAGAATGTCCAGCAAAACTATATAGAGGGATTATTCATTTTGCTTCTAGAGATGCAATGGACATAACAGGACTCGGCGGAGCAATTATAGATGAATTAATACAACGAAAATTAATTAACAATATTGCGGATATATATAAATTAACATTTGATGATATAGCTTCACTTAAAAAGAATGGCAAAAAGTTTGCACAAAATTTAATAAATTCAATAGAAGAAAGTAAATCAAGAGACTTATATAGACTTGTTAATGCTCTAGGAATAAGGCATGTGGGAGTTAAAATAGCAAAATCATTAACAAAAACATATGACACAATGGATAAACTAATGAATGCATCATTAGAAAGTTTATGTATGAAAGACGAGATAGGACGCATAATAGCAGAGAGTATATATAACTTCTTTAGAGAAGAACAAACAATAGATTTAATAAATAGACTAAAAGAATATGGCGTAAATATGGAAGCTCAAAAAGAAGATAATACAGATGATAGATTCTATGGAAAAACATTTGTATTAACAGGAAGCTTAGAAAAATATACAAGAGAGCAAGCAAGCCAAATAATAGAAAAATACGGAGGAAGAACATCAGGAACAGTATCTAAAAAAACAAGTTATGTTTTAGCAGGCGAATCAGCAGGAAGCAAATTAACAAAAGCACAAAACCTTGGAATAACAATAATCTCAGAAGAACAATTTGCAGAAATGATAAAATAATGTCAGCTTTGGGGACAGGCTCTTTTCCGCCAAAGTTGTCACTTTTGGGGACAGGTTTATTTTATGAAAAAGGAGATAATTATGGATGGAAAATATACTTTTAATCAGTTTAAAGCAAATTTAGATGATGGATATCAAATGTATTATACTTATGTACGAAATAGGTATTTACTATATAAAACTGCCGAAAATTGTTATACTCAAAAACTTTTGACAGAGGATGAGAAAAATCCTCAACCAAGACATAGTATGCTTACTCTGAAGAGAATTAAGGAAATGTTCCCTCATATGGAGCAAATTGAATACAAAATAGGTATTGCAGAATAATACAGAAATTACGATTAAATTGCATCGCGGAACAAACAGATAATGAAGTTAAAATGCTTTGCAGAATAAATGTGATTTTTTTGTAAAAGTTATTGTCAAAAAAATATATTAAGTATATAATTTGGGTATAATGAATTTATATAAATTTATTAATTGACAAAGGAGGAATTAATATGTTAAAAGCAAACATAGGATGGAGTACAGAAGCAGATAATTTTGAAGCAGGAAGAGCCTCTGCAAAGAAGGCTGTAGTTGATTTAGTTCAAACAAAAGTAGCTTTTTTATATACATCAGCTGATAATGATGTTAAAAAAGTGCTAGAAGGTGCAAAATCTGAACTTGGTACAGCACCAATAATAGGATGTACATCAAGTGGTGGAATCATAGTTCCAGATGGATTTATATCATCTGAAAATGGTTTTGTAGGAATTATGGCTTTAGGAGATCCAGATACAACTGTAGGTGTTGCAGGATCTAGTAAACAAAAAGATGCAAGAGCAACAGGTAGAATGCTTGCAAAAGAGGCAATGGAAAAAGCAGGCAAAACAACTGCTCCAGCATATTTCTATATGGTAGCTTCTCCTGCAGAGGAAGAAGATTACTTAAAGGGAATAGAAGATGTTATAGGTAGAGTGCCATTCTTTGGAGGTAGTGCTGCAGATAATACAGTATCAGGAGAGTGGAGTATTTATACAAATGATACAGTATTTTCTGATGGATGTGCAGTAGCATTTTTCTATACAGACAAGAAAATGGCAAATGTTTACACAGGCGCATATCATGAGACAACTAATTCAGGAATTATAACTAAATTAGACGGAAAGAGAACTTTAGTTGAAATAGATGGAGAGCCTGCAATGAAAAAATATTCTTCTTGGACTGGCAAAAAGTTAAAAGATTTGGCAGGAGGAAATTTACTTTCTCAAACAATATTAGCACCACTAGGAGTTAAAGATAGACTAGGAGATTTAGTAGCAATACGTCATCCAATGAACGGAAATGATGACTATTCAATGAATATAGGAAATAATTTAGCAGTTAATACAGCTGTTATTCAAATGGAAGCAACAGTTGATGAATTAATAGATTCTACAGGAAAAGCTATGAAAGAAGCTAAAAAGAATTTAAAAGAAGATGTTGGGGCATATCTTTTAGTTCATTGTGGAGGTAGAAAATTAGGAATAGGCGACAGAATAAATGAAGTTGCGGAACAATTAAAGAAAGAAGCAAATGGAGTTCCTTTTATGACTATATTTACATTTGGTGAGTATGGCTCAAGAGAGCATGGGGCAAACACATGCGGAGGTTTAATGCTATCATTTACAGCTATAGCTAAGTGAAGAGCAGGGGAAAAACCACAAAATAAGGAGGAATGTACCATGAAAAATTTAATTGGATATGAATGGAAAGATGCTCGTAATGGAGCAAAAATAGAAGTTGTAAATCCGGCAACAAGTGAACTTATAGACACTGTTCCAAATTGTTCAGATGAAGATGTAGATGAGGCTGTAAATGTTGCAGTAGTTGAACAAAAGAAATGGGCAGAAGTACCTATTCATGAAAGAGCAGATATACTATATAAATTTGTAGATTTAGTAGAAGAAAATAAAGAAAGATTAGCTCGGACTTTTAACTGCAGAAACAGGAAAACCTATAAAAGAAGCAAGAGGAGAAGTGGCAAATGTCAGAATAGGTGTGAGAGCATTTATTGAAAGAGCTAAACATTTATATAATGAAAGCATACCTGCAGGTCAAGAAGCAGGACAAGAAAAAACTATGCAAATAACAAAAAGATATCCAATAGGTGTTATTGCAGCAATTATACCATTTAATTTCCCAAGTGATTTGTTTTGCCAAAAAGTACCACCAGCATTACTTATGGGGAATAGTATAATTGTAAAACCATCTAATTACAATCCACTAACATTAACAGAATATGTGAAATTAATGATTGAAGCAGGAGTACCAGCAGGGTGTATTCAAATACTTACAGGAGATGGACCAACATGTGGTCAAGCCTTAGCAAGACATCCAGGAGTACATTTAGTATCTTTAACAGGTGGAACTGCTGCTGGAATTCAAACAATGGGTACATGTTCGCAAAATTTAACACATGTAATGTTAGAACTTGGAGGAAATGATGCTTTTATATTCCTAGAAGATGGTGATATGGATTTGGCAGTAAAAGAAACAATCTGGGGAAGATTATATAATGGCGGACAAGTATGCTGTGCTAGTAAGAGATTTTTAATACACAACTCAAGAAAAGCAGAATTTATAGAAAGAATGAAAGAAGTAATATCAAATTTAAAAGTAGGAGATCCTACAAAAGAAGATACAGATATGGGACCAATGATTAATATAAATGCTGCTAAGAGAATAGAAGAACAGGTGAATAAAACAGTATCAGAAGGAGCTACAATAGTATGTGGAGGAAGAAGAGAAGATGCATATTATTATCCAACAATACTTGATAATGTAACAAGAGATATGGAAGTAGCAAAAGATATGGAAATATTCGGACCAGTAATTTCTGTTATAGGATTTGATACTGTAGAAGAAGCTATTGAAATTGCAAATCAGTCTTCATATGGTTTATGTGGATGCGTAATAACTAAAGATTATTCTTTAGGAATGAAAATTGCAGACAGACTAGAATGTGGAGGAGCAATAGTAAATGGAGCAAGTTTCTACCGCTCATTCGAAATGCCATTTGGAGGATGGAAACATAGTGGTATAGGAAATGAAGGAGTTCTTACAACACTACAAGAAATGAGCAGATTAAAAACAATTATTTTGAAAAATATATTATAATGTCATCAAGAGGGACAGGCTCTTTTAAGACAAACCTGTCATGTTTTGGGACAGGCTTTCTATATTAAAATATATTTTAAATTAGAGAGTCTGTCCCCAAAGATGACAAAAGTGGCAGAAAAGAGCCTGTCCCCAAAAGTGACAAAAGGAGGAATAAAAGAATGTCAGTTACAAAATTTGTTTTAAATGAAACTTCTTATTTTGGAGAAGGTGCTAGAAGCGTTCTAGCTGATGAAATTAAAAATAGAGGTTTTAAAAAGGTTTTGGTTGTTACCGATAAATCATTATATGAAGTTGGTGTTAGTAAAAAGGTAACAGATATATTAGATGAAGCTGGAATTGAGTACGGAGTTTATCATGATGTACTTCCTAATCCGCCAATTGCAAATGTTAATGCGGGTATTCAAATGTGCAAGGATTTAGGTGCAGATGTAATAGTTGCTGTTGGTGGAGGATCAAGTATTGATACTGCAAAAGGTATTTCTATAATAATGACAAATCCTGATAGAGCTGATGTTGTATCATTAAATGGTGCTTCTAATACAAAAAATAAAGGCTTACCAATTATAGCTCTACCAACAACAGCTGGAACAGCTGCAGAGGTTACTATAAATTATGTTATTACAGATCCTGAAAGAGAAATAAAAATGGTATGTGTTGATGAGCACGACATTCCAATTATTGCAATTGTTGACACTGAACTTATGGCTTCTATGCCAAAGTCTATTGCAGCTTCAACAGGTATGGATGCTTTAACACATGCAATAGAAGGATATATAACCAAAAATAGAAATACAATGTCTCAAATGTTTTCTATGAAAGCTATTCAATTGATATATGATAACTTAGAGAAAGCTGTTAATGAACAAGATCAAGAAGCTATAAATAATATGGGACTTGGTCAATATATAGCTGGTATGGCTTTTTCTAATGTTGGTCTTGGAATAGTTCATTCTATGGCTCATCAGTTAGGAGCTGTATATGATACACCACATGGTTTAGCAAATGCTATACTTCTTCCAACAGTTATGAAATTTAATGGGGAAACAAGTTATGAGGAATATAGAGAAATATTAACTCAGGCTTTCCATACAGATGCTACTAGATTTACTAAGGAGGAAGTTATTAAAACTTTTTGTGAGAAAATAAAAGATTTGTCTGAGAAAGTTGGAATAACACAAACTGTAGGAGATGTTGGTGGAAAAGTAGAAGATATTCCAATGCTTGCTGATAAAGCTATGGAAGATCCTTGTAAACCAGGAAATCCAAGAGATGTTACAAGAGAAGATTTTATAAAATTATATGAAGAAGCTATGTAAAACACAGCTGAATAATAAATAGAAAGGAGGCTCCGCCAATGGCGGGAGCCTCCTTTTGAGCTGGGTACGAGAAGAAGTCTTATTGAAGCCAAGCTTGCCGTTTAGATACGGCTCTTACCGCTTAAGAGAAGCTTCTCGATGCAAGAGATGGTGTAACCCATCGCGTCCCTCTGGCTGATGTGCAGTGCCACGTAAGTACCATAGGTCAAGCTCTTACCGAGCGAAATCTGGCTTACTTTGGCAAACTGCCCAACCTGAGAAAGGAACCAGTTTGCAGTCTTGAAGTTTTCGGGCAACATGTGCCGCTCTTCCCAGCTCTGGTAGATCTGGTTTCGTACGGAATCGTTCTCGTGATCGTATGAGATTGGAATGTCAATCTCGATGCGATTGAGACAGGTGTTCTCAAAGTAGCTTGAGGTCGCCTGAATCCGAACGTCCATAGTCTTACCATCCATAAAAAACCTCCAATCGGGTTGGCTACACCTTTTGCGTAGCGTAACATAATTATACCACATTTTACTTTGTTAGTAAATATAATAGAGTGTTGAAATACTATTGATATATATAGTTGTTTTTTCTATTACATAAGAAAGCCCCCGCTAGTGTGCGGGGACCTTAGGAGCATTTTAGAAACTAGTTGTTAGCTCCTTAGAACGCTGTGGCATCAGCCTTAAGCGTCAATGTGCGTGCGCTTGCCATTTCATCATGGATGCCAGAAGACTCATCAAGCCTGGTTTTGAGTGACTTCTTAGTCACCTTTTTGTCACCATTGAAGGACTTGATGAGAGACTCCAACTTCCTGATAGTGCCGGACGCCTTGCTTTCTTTGTGAATGATCAAATCGACGTAGTTGCCAATCTCGAGGCAACTGCCGAGCATAATCTGCTGGATCTTGCTGATGTCGGAGACCTTTTTAATGAAAGCGTTTGCGTCGGCGTAAGCAGACGGCAGGCACCGATTTTGGTTCCAATACTCATAGATTTCGTGACGAGTGGCACTGTCGTCGAAGTCGAAGCTGATAGGGATAATCAAGTGGATGTTGGTAGTTGCCCCGTAGAAGCCAGACTTCGTGATTGCCCTCAACTCGATACCGGATACCATTGATGCTCCTCCAATCGGATTGTGCCACACCCTTTGTGTAGCATAATATTATTATACCACAAATTTAAATTAAAGTAAACATAATGAAAATTGCATCTATTTTACGGTGACACTTTGTTCATGAGTATATATAACCATTCCAGGTCTACTATTGGAAGGCTTTTTTACATATTGTACATATGTGTAATCTACAGTAATATTATTAGATTGGTTTGCTTTACTATGTTCTTTGGCAATTTTGGCACATTTGTTAATAGTTTCTTGGCTTGGGATTTTATTTTCTGTTTTTAATATTACATGACTTCCATGAAAGTCTTTAACATGTAGCCATATATCATCCTTTTTAGCAACTTTAGTAGTCAAGTAATCATTTTGTTTATTGTTTTTGCCAACTAAAACAGTAAATCCATCTACAGTATATTTTAAAAAATCATGTAAAGTTTGATTTTCGGTAGAAGTTTTGTTTTTCTTAATTTTCTTAGATTTTTTAGATTTATCTTTTACAATTGAGGTATCCTGTAACTCTGTATAAATTCCATCTAAAGACAAAATACTATCTGCAGAGTTTATTTCATATATAATACTTTCTAGATAATTAATGTCAGCCTCAACAGATTTTTTTTGTATATCTACAAATTCTTTAGCATTTTTTAGTTTTTTATATTTTTTAAAAAACTTTTTAGCATTTTTAGAAGGAGTAATGCTTCCGTCTAATGGGATTATAATTAAATTGTTATCATCATAATAATTCTCAAGCTCAATACTGTTTTTATTATGATCATCTATTCTATATAAATTATTAGTTATGAGCTCACCATATAATTTATATTTATCGGCTTCATTACATTCTTCTATTTTATCGTTTATTAAAACTAATTTGGCGTTTAGTCTTTTTAATCTTACTAAAATTAATTTTAAAAGATAGTCTCTATATGTTGCAAATGCATTAATATTTTCTTTGTTTGTGTAATAATCATCTAAGAAGTAATTTATTTCTAAAGGCATTTTCTTTTTGTTTTCATCAAAGATTAAAGAGTAGTCGTTTTCAAACTTCTTACAAAAAACGTTTTGAGTTTTGAATAAAACATTTTGAATATATGTATATAAAAAAGCTGAAGAACTTTCTTCTAATTCATCTTCAATGCATAAATCTCTTTCAAAAGAAAAAATTGATTTTTTACTAATGCCAGTAAAAGTAGAACTAATTATCTTAGCTAGACTCTTGGTATTTAGTTTGTGTGAATTGTTTTCTAGCACTCTATAAAATTCTTCTTTGTCTTGTATAGCAAATAAATCTAATTTGTCATCTTTAGGTAGTTCATATTTAGAACCAGCAAAAATATTTCTATATGACCCAGAATTAATAGAAAAATGTTTTAAACTATCAATAATAATGTTGTCTTTGTCAGTTAATATAATGTTGCTATATTTTCCCATAAGTTCTATAATTAATTTTTTGGTAGAGAAATCTTTACTTTTGTTATAACCTTCAAATTCTATAAAAACAATTCTTTCTAAATTGTTTGTATATATATTAGTTATATGAGTGTTTTGAATGTATTTTCTTAGGGTCATACAAAAATTAGGTGCTTGGTTTGGATTTGGCTTTGCGTTTGTGGTTAAATTTGCCCTATAATACATTGAATTTGTATTTATATTTAAAGCAAATTTGTTACCATTAGAATAAACACCTAATATAATTTCATCAAAATTTGGTTCATATATTTTATCAACTTTGCCATTCAGCATGATATCTTTTATTTCTTGTACTATTGAATAATTTACTAATCCATCATAAGCCATTTTATACGTCATCCTTTGCATATTATTTTGTTTTCTTAAAAAACATAAGCAATGACAATATCTTAGCACATTTTTAAGAAAATATCAAATTACTATTGACTTAAAAAAATTGCTGACATATAATTAAGCACATAGGAAACTTCGGGAGGTATCTTTATAAATATGGAAAATGCAAATGTTTTTTACTCAGAAAAAAATAAAGATTATGACAAAATGAATGATGAAGATTTAATCGAAGTTATTAAATCAGGAGATACATCTGCTTTAAATATTCTTCTTAACAGGTACAAAGAATTAGTAAATATTAAAGTAAGTAAGTACTTTATAGTAGGAGCAGAAAAGGATGACATTGTACAAGAAGGGTTAATTGGTTTGTTTAAGGCTGTTAAAAGTTATAAAGCAGATATGAAATCTAGTTTTAAAAGTTTTGCTAATATGTGTATAGAAAGACAACTTATAACAGCTATCAAGAGTTCAAACAGACAAAAACATATGCCACTTAATTCATATTTATCTTTAAACATATCTGCATATGATGAACAAGAAAGCAATAGTGATGCAACATTAATAGATATATTTAATTCTAATTTAATTGAAGATCCACTAGATACAATAACCAAAAAAGAATATTATAAAAATCTAGAAGAAACAATTGAAAGATCTTTAAGTGAATTTGAAAAAAAAGTATTAAATAGATATATAAATGGTGAGAGTTATGTTCAAATAGCAGAAAAATTAGATGCCCCAGTTAAATCAATAGATAATGCGATTCAACGTATACGTAAGAAAGCAATAAAAGGTCTAGACCAGCAATAAGAAGTGCTTCTATAGCTCAGTAGGTAGAGCACAGCCATGGTAAGGCTGGGGTCGACAGTTCGATTCTGTCTGGAAGCTCCAAAATCTGAGAGTTCGTAATATACATAGTGGCATGTTTAATTATAATGCCAAATATTAGAACTCTCATTTCTGCTGAAATTATGCATATATTTATATTATTTAAAATTTAATAATTAAAGGGGAGAAAAATGGAAAAAATTAAACAAAAGTTAAAAAGTAAAGTCAATGATAGGACAGCAGCTTTTTCAATTGTTCTTGTAATAATTATTACTTGGGTAGTTGTATTTGGTATTGTACAAGTTGTTGGCTACAACAATTATGTAAAAGCTAGTTCAACATTAAATTTGGCAAATAATAGTAGTGATGAAGAAACTAAAGAAATAATAAAGCAAGCAAAAAAAGAAAGTAAGATAGATGAAAAGCAAGCAAAAAAAGAAAATGAAAAAGAATTCGAAAAATTAAAAAAAGAAAAGAAAATAGATACATCAGCAATAAATAAATACTATATTAAAGTTAATTATGGGGCACAAGTAGTTACAGTATATAAACAAGATTCAAATGGAGATTATACTGTACCAGTAAGAGCAATGGCATGTTCAACAGGAACTTACACACCAACATCAGGAGTTTATAGAACATTAGGAAAAGGCAACTGGTGGCCTTTAATGGGAGATGTATATGGCCAATATTCAACATGGATTTGTGGAGATATTTTGTTTCATTCAGTACCATATCTAACAAAAGGAGATAAATCTTCGTTAGAGTATTGGGCATATGATCAATTAGGTCAAAGGGTTTCAATGGGATGTGTGCGTTTAACTACAGCAGATGCATTGTGGATATATAATAATTGTCCTGTGGGTACACAAGTTGAGTTTTATGCAAGTTCAAACCCTGGACCTCTTGGAAAGCCATCGACAAGAAAAATTTCGAGTGCGCCTAATAATGTAAGAGGTTGGGATCCAACTGATCCAGATTCAAATAATCCATGGCCAAAATATTTAAAAGAACAAGCTAAAAAAGAAGAAGAAAAGAAAAACGATAAAGAGGAAAACAAAAAGCCAAACAAAGATGATAATAAGAAACCAAGCAAACCAAGTAGTCAAGGTAAACCAACTAAACCAAGTGAAGAAGAAGAAGATAAAGAAGAACAACCTGCTATAAAGCCAGATGAAGAAGAAAAGCCAGATGAACCAGAAGAAGAACCTTCTACAGGAGAAGAAAATGGCGGAGAACAAGATGAAGAAAATGAAAATGTAATAACAGATAATACAATTAGTGATAATACAATAATTTAAAAGAAAGGCATGATGAAATAAATGAAAATAGGAATAGTAGGTTTGCCTAATGTAGGTAAAAGTACATTATTTAATGCAATAACAAATGCTGGTGCTGAATGTGCAAATTATCCTTTTTGTACAATTGAACCCAATGTAGGAATAGTTCCAGTGCCAGATGAGAGATTAGATGTTCTTACAAAAATGTATAATGCAAAAAAAACAACTCATGCTGTAATAGAGTTTGTAGATATAGCGGGATTGGTAAAAGGAGCTAGTAAAGGAGAAGGGTTAGGAAATAAATTTTTATCTCATATTAGAGAAGTAGATAGTATAGTTGAAGTAGTTAGATGTTTTGAAGATCCAAATATTGTACATGTAGATGGAAGTATAGAGCCTAAAAGAGATATTGAAACAATTAATTTAGAATTGATTTTTGCAGATTTAGAAACAATAGAAAAAAGAATAGAGAATGTGAAAAAGAAATTAAAAGCAGATAAGAAATATGCACAAGAGTTAGAATTATTACAAAAAATAAAAGCAACTTTAGAATCAGGCAAATCTGCAAGAACAATGGAGTTTAGTGAAGAAGAACAAGAAATATTAAAGGATGTATATTTACTTACAATAAAACCAATATTATATATAGCAAATGTATCGGAAGAACAATTAGAAAATCCTTTTGATGATAAATATGTAGACCAAGTGGTCGAATATGCAAAGGGTGAAAATGCTGAAGTAATTCCTTTATGCGTAAAAATAGAAGAGGAACTTGCCAGTCTAGATGGAGAAGATAAAAAGGAAATGTTAGAAGCATTAGGTTTAAAAGAATCAGGTCTGGATAAAGTTTTAAAAGCAAGTTATAATTTACTAGGACTTATGTCGTATTTGACTGCTGGAGAGCCAGAAGTAAGAGCTTGGACAATAAAGAAAGGCACTAAAGCACCTGAGGCTGCAGGTAAAATACATAGTGACATGGAAAGAGGATTTATAAGAGCTGAGATAGTATCTTATAATGATTTGGTCCGAGAAGGAAGTATGAATGCTGTAAAAGAAAAAGGATTGTTGCGTTCAGAAGGAAAAGATTATATAATGCAAGAAGGCGATATTGTACTGTTTAGATTTAATGTATAAGCCAAAGTAAACATAAAAATATTATTTTGCAACATAAAAATAACAAAAAAATTTTTGAAAACCTTGACGAATTATTTAAAAAAGAGTAAAATATTATTGTAGGGATTTATTATTGGATGAATAAAAATGTTGAAAATAATAAATAATATTAGAGAGATATCCAAAGAAGAAGGAGAGGAAAGATATGTTCAAATTAAAAAATGTAGTAGTATTTTTAGTAATTTTATTCTTATTAGCAGGTATTACATTGCAAGTTAAAGCTAGTGATACAACAATTGACTTAGATAATTTATTAACAACATCAAATACAGCAGGTACAAATACAATAGGAACTATAAATACAATAGGAACAGGTAATACAGTAAATACAATTGATACAGAAAACACAGTAAATACAATGAGTAGTGGTTCAATAATTCAACCGGAAGATGAGAAGGATACTGAAGATAGTTCAGAGAACGATCTTCCTCAAACAGGTGTAACTGAAGATATTACTGTAATGTTCTTTATTGTGGTATGTGGTGTAGCTGCTATATATGCATATAAAAAGATAAGAGATTACCAAAGACTTTAATACTATACAGAGTTTTATAAAGAATATGTTAAAATATAAGAAATACCTTATAGCTAAGGTATTTCTTTTGCGTGCAAAATTAATCTTTTTCCATTAACATTATTACATGTAACCAATGTAACAATTTTGTGACCATTGGTATTTTGAAATGTACAAGAAGTATCATTAGAATTAATTTCGTATATATCATAAATAGAATAATTAATAGAATTACCATCTAAATCATATATCGTAATTTTATCATTTAAATTCAATTCATTTAATCTACTAAAAAAATTATAATCTACATAATTATGACCAGCAACACACAAATTACCAATTTCATTTGGCATTGGACCAGCAAATCTACAAACAGAGATGTCTAATAACTCATTATTGCAAATTGATAAAATGGAATAGTTCAAATCGATTTTATCAATTTGAATAATACCAATGACAAATGGATTGTTAGAAGTGGAATTGATGGTTGAATTTTTTTTGTTAGAATATAAAGTAGATATCGAATACGAATTGTTTAATTTCTTAGATAATTTTTCATTATTATAATTATCGTATAAATTATTTAATAATACAATGGATAGAATTATTGTAACAATAAGAAAAATGATAAAAATTATTTTGTATTTTTTCTTATCTTTGTTTAATGCTTTTTCTGTTTCATCATTTTTGAAAAAAATAATTTGATTCATATAAGAACTCCTTTTTATTAGTATAGTTCAAATCAAAAAAAATATTATTACAAAATTTATTAAAAATTTTAAATCAAATCGATTTGTGTGGACAAGCCTGTCCCTAAAAGTGACAAAGATGGCACAAAAGAGCCTGTCCCCAAAAGTGACAAAAAAATTTTAAAAAAATAGTGCAAAAAAAATTGAAATTATGATAGAATATGTAGCAGTATAAAATAAATTGTAAGGAGTGTGTTTAAGGTGCCTGAAAACAAGTATAAAAGAATACTTTTAAAATTAAGTGGAGAAGCTTTAGCAGGAGATAACAAAGTAGGAATTGATCAAGAAACTGTAGATAAAATTTGTGAACAGATAAAAGAACTAGTTAAGATGAAAACTGAAGTAGCTATAGTTGTAGGGGGAGGCAATTTCTGGAGAGGTGCTGATAAAAATATGGAAAGAACAACATCTGATTATATGGGAATGCTTGCAACAACAATGAATGGTTTGGCTTTACAAAATGCTTTAGAAGAAAAAGGTGTTTATACAAGATTACAAACTGCTATAGAAATGAGAGAAGTTGCAGAGCCATATATAAAAAGAAGAGCTGTAAGGCACTTAGAAAAAGGTAGAGTTGTAATTTTTGGTTGTGGAACAGGTAATCCATATTTTACAACAGATACAGCAGCAGCTTTAAGAGCCGCAGAAATTGATGCTGAGGTTATATTAGTTGGCAAAACTATTGACCGGAGTTTATTCTGCAGATCCTAAAACAGATAAAAATGCTGTAAAATTTGATGAAATTTCTTATTTAGATATTTTAAGTGACAATTTAAAAGTTATGGATGCAACAGCAATATCTTTATGTAGAGATAATAATATTAAATTAATAGTATTCGAAATTGCAAAACCTGATAATATTATAAAAATAGTTAAGGGTGAAAAAATAGGTACTTTAATCAAATAATACAAAAGATAAAATGAAAAGTTATATGTATTTGTACTTTTCATAAGTTAAAATAAAAGAATAAATAAAAAGAAAGGAGAGTACAAGTAGTTAGCTTGTACGAAAAAAATTATGGATTTTAATAAATATGAAGAAAAAATGACAAAAACAATAAATGTATATGAGGAAAATTTAGCAGAAATAAGGGCTGGTAGAGCTAATCCTGCAATATTGAATAAAATTACAATAGATTATTATGGTACACCAACACCAATTAACCAAGTTGCAGGCGTTTCAGTTCCAGAAGCTAGAATGATAGTTATTCAACCTTGGGATGCTAGTGTTTTAAAAGAAATCGAAAAAGAAATATTAAAATCGGATATTGGAATCAATCCAAATAATGATGGTAAAGTTATAAGACTTGTTTTTCCAGAATTAAATGAGGAAAGAAGAAAAGAAATAGTAAAAGATATAAAAAAGATGGCTGAAGAAGCTAGAGTAGCTATTA
This sequence comes from uncultured Clostridia bacterium, assembly GCA_944392465.1. GTDB lineage: Bacteria > Bacillota > Clostridia > TANB77 > CAG-508 > CALXVA01. Next base: position 29,041 of record CALXWR010000011.1, read on the forward strand.
GAAGTATAAGAAGAGATGCAATAGATGACGCTAAAGCTATGCAAAAAAATTCTGAAATTACAGAGGACGAATTAAAATCTGCTGAAGATAATATTCAAAAATTAACAGATAAATATGTTACTGAAATAGATAATATTTTAGATAAAAAAGAAAAAGAAATAATGAGTGTTTAGAATATTAGGAAAGGAGCATGTGATATATTTAGTGTATTAAATATATCATACACGAATAAAATGACAATAGAAGACATAGATAAAGAGTTTATGCCAAAACATATAGCCATAATTATGGATGGAAATAGAAGGTGGGCAAAAGAAAAAGGGTTGGATACAAAATATGGGCATAAAGCAGGAGCTGAAACTCTTGAGAAAATTGCTTCTTTTGCAAATAATATTGGGCTTCAATATTTAACAGTATATGCTTTTTCAACTGAAAATTGGAAGAGGACAAAAGAGGAAATTGGAGCTTTGATGTTGTTGCTTAACCATTATTTGGATAAATTCTTATATAAGGAAAGTTTACGTAATATAAAAATAAAAGTTCTCGGCAATATAGATAATATAGATAAAAATTTACAAACGAGTATAAAAAAATTAATTGAAAAATCTAAAAATAATACTGGGTTAACATTAAATATAGCATTTAATTATGGCGGAAGGGACGAAATTGTAAGAGCTGTAAAAAATATTTCAGAACAAGTTAAAGAAGGTAATATTAATATAGATGATGTGACCGAGGATTTAGTTAGCAATAATATGTACACTAAAGGAGAACCTGAGCCAGATTTGTTAATAAGACCAGGTGGAGAATTAAGGATTAGTAATTTTTTGTTATGGCAATTGGCATATACGGAATTTTTATTTATTAATAAGTATTGGCCAGATTTTACAGAAGATGATTTATTAGAAGCAATATCAATTTTTGAGAAGAGGAATAGAAAATTTGGTGGAAAATAAAAAAACAAAAGAATTTACTGGTTATAAAGTAATAGAAAACTATCTTGAAAGGGACAAAGAAATGAACATAAAAAGAATTATATCAGGAATAATACTATTTCCATTATTGGCAATACTATTAATATTTGGAAACAAATATTTAGTAGATGTATTTATTAGTATTGTAGCAATAATGAGCATTCATGAATTTTACAAAGCATTTAAAGATAAAGCAAAACCGATTACTTGGACAGGAGATTTTATTTCAGCACTTATATGTTTTATTCATTTAGTGCCATCAGAATATATTTTACCTGCAATTTCTGTAGCTATATTATTTAGTTTATTAGTTTTATTTGCACAAGTTGTTTTTACAAGTATGAAAACCAATATAAAAGATATAGCGATTTCTCTTTTTGGTATTTGTTATATTCCATTTTTTTTAGTGTTTCTTCCACTAATAAGAGATAATTTAGAAAATGGAATAATACTTTTATGGTATGTGTTCTTTATATCATGGGGGACAGATGTATTTGCATATTTTATTGGAAGAAAATTTGGAAAACATAAATTTACAGAAATAAGTCCAAATAAATCTATAGAGGGATGTATAGCAGGTCTTTTTGGTGCTATAATTATAAGTATGATTTATACAGTAATTTGCAATTCAGTATGGAATTTAAATATAAATTATCTTTATATACTAGGAATGGCTATATTTTTAAGTATAGTTAGCCAAATAGGCGATTTGGCAGCATCAAGTATAAAGAGATATTGCAAAATTAAGGATTTTAGTAATTTAATTCCAGGGCATGGTGGATTGCTAGATAGAATTGATAGTGTAATATTTATACTACCATTTGCATACTTTTTATTAAGTATAATATAAAATGGAGGAATAGTTTTGGGTTTTATTATTACAGCTATTAAAATAGTAGTTATACTTGGATTTTTGGTTTTAATACATGAAGCTGGGCATTTTTTAGTAGCAAGACTTTGTAAAATTAAAGTACAGGAGTTTGCAATAGGTTTTGGTCCTATTATATGGAAAAAAGAAACTAAAAATACCAAGTATGCAGTTAGATTAATACCTCTTGGGGGTTTTGTAAATATGTTAGGCGAAGAAGAACAATCCGATGAGGAAGGTTCTTTTAGTAAAGCAAGTATACCAAAAAGAATTGCAATTGTGGCAGCAGGAGGTCTAGTGAATATTATTTTTGCAATTCTTTTATATGTGATATTATTATGGATAATAACAGGAAATTTTATAGTTGCAATTGGGTCTTCTGGGGATTTAGTTATAGCTATGTGGGATACTATTAAATTATTATTTACAGGAGGGGTGTCTGTAGATAATTTAATGGGACCTATAGGAATATCTCAAGTTGTTGCACAGACAAGCGGAGTTATAGATTTTTTTTATATTATGGCAATAATTTCGGTATCACTAGGATTTACAAACTTATTACCATTTCCACCGTTAGATGGAGGGAAAATTTTAATTTATATAATAGAGGCAATAAGAAGAAAACCGATGAAACAAGATTTCGAATTAAAACTACAAATGCTTGGTTTCTTGGTATTAATTACCTTATCTATATATGTTGCTATTAATGATGTAGGAAGATTAGTCTAGGGGTTAAAATAGGAAATTTTAAAGTAATTGTGATTATATCCCTTTTATGTAATAAGAATTTCAGAGAAATACTCTATTACACAAAAAAACAATTAATTATGAGTTATTTGTAGATGTTATTTGGGGGCGGCATAAACAAATGGAAAAAACAATAAAAGAAATATTTAAAGATTATAACTCAGAGAGTTTTTCGTTAAATGCAGGAAGAATAAAGACTATTAATCTTTTTAGAAAAGAAAATAAGCTAGAGCTAATTATTAAAGCCGATGAATTTATAAAAATAGAAGATATATATAAATTTGAGCAATATTTAAAGCAAAGGTTTAATATTTTTGAAGTAATTATTAAAATAGAGTATTTGCAAAAAATAGATGTGGATTTAAAACAGGAGTGGGATTTAATAATTTGCTATATGGCACATAAACATCCATTGAGTAAAGCGTTTTTGAAGAGAAGTACAATTGAAATAAGTGATAACGAAATAACAGTAAATATGGCCATGAAAGGTAAAATGGTACTTCAAGCAAAAAAATTTGATGAAGCTTTAGCTGATATAATAAAAAATATTTATGGATATTCATATAAAATAAAATTTGTTGAGAATATATCGGAAAATGCTATAAAAGAATATATGGAACATAGTAAAATGCTAGAACAAGAGGCTATAGCTCATGCTCAATTAATAGCTGAAGAAATAAGAAAAGAAAAAGAAACCGAAACAGAATTTGAAGCAAATAAAAAAGCAGATAAAAATCAAAATAACAATATACCTAATGGAGAAGTTAGTGTTTCCATAGAAGTTCCTACTACGGAAAAAGAAGAAAATTCACCATTAATATTTGGTAGAAGTTTAAAATTAAAAGAGCAATTAGTAAAAATAAATGATTTAAGTGTAGATAGTGGCAAAGTTGTATTAGATGGAGAAATTTTAAATATAGACTCACGTGAATTAAAAAGTGGAAAAGTACTTGTATTGTTTGATTTGTATGATGGTTCAAGTACAATTACTTGTAAAGTATTTTCTCCAGCTGATAAATCAAAAGAATTAATAGCTAGGTTAAAAGGGGCAAAGGGAGTTAAACTAGAAGGAACAGCACAATTTGATCCATTTGCAAAAGAGCTAGGTGTTATTGCTAATGTAATCATAGAAAGTACAGGAATAAAAAAAGAAGTTCGTATGGACACTTCTAAAGAAAAAAGAGTAGAACTTCATATGCATACTCAAATGAGCCAAATGGACGGAATTACATCTGCTACAGAGTTACTAAAAAGAGCAGTAAAATGGGGAATGAAATCAATTGCAATAACAGACCATGGAGTTGTACAAGCCTTTCCAGAAGCACACCACTTCTGCGAAAAAAATCCAGATTTAAAAGTAATTTATGGTGTAGAAGCATATTTAGCGCCAGATAGAACACCAGTCGTATCATTTCCAAAAGAACAAAATTTAGAGGGAGCTACATTCTGTGTTTTAGACTTAGAAACAACAGGATTTGCTTTTAGAACAGAAAAGATTACTGAAATTGGAATAATGAAAGTAAAGGATGGAGAGGTTTTAGACGAGTTTTCATGTTTTGTAAATCCAGAAAAACCAATACCACAAAGAGTAGTCGAAGTAACAAATATTACTGATGATATGGTAAAAGATGCAGAAACAATCGATAAAGTTTTTCCTAAAATGTTAGATTTTATAGGTGATAGCATATTAGTTGCACATAATGCTGATTTTGATATAGGTTTTTTAAAATATAATGCAAAACAACTTGGCTATACATTGGATAATACATATATGGATACATTAAGATTATCAAAAGAATTATTTCCAGATTTTAAGAAATATAAATTGGGAATTATTGCAGACAAGCTAGGAATAAAAGTAGAAGTGGCTCATAGAGCGTTGGATGATGTTGATACTACAGTTAAAGTATTTAGAGTAATGCTTGATATGTTAAAAGAAAAAGGTGCAAAAAAAATAGAAGATATAGATAGGCTATGTGCAGGAAGTACAGATTATAGAAGGCTTCCAACATATCATGCAATAATCCTCGCTAAAGATTACGTAGGACTAAAAAATTTATATAAACTAATTTCTTTTTCTCATGTAAACTATTTTTATAAAAAGCCACGTATACTTAAATCCTTGTACAAAGAATATTCAGAAGGATTAATACTAGGAAGTGCTTGTGAACAAGGAGAAATATATAGAGCTATAGTTGCAGGAAAAACAGATGAAGAAATAGAAGATATAGCAAAAGATTATGACTATTTGGAAATTCAACCAATTGGCAATAATATGTTTATGGTTAGGAATGGAACAGTACCTGATGTTAAGGCACTTCAAGATATAAATAAAAAAATAGTTGAACTTGGAGACAAATTAGGAAAACCTGTAGTTGCTACTTGTGACGTGCATTTTATGGATCCCCAGGATGAAATATATAGACGTATATTAATGGCAGGGCAAGGATATGATGACGCAGATGAGCAAGCACCACTATATCTTCGTACTACAGAAGAAATGCTTAAAGAATTTGAATATTTAGGAGAAGAAAAAGCATATGAAGTTGTAGTTACAAATACAAATAAAATCGCAGATATGTGTGAAAAAATAAGCCCAATTTCGCCAGAAAAATGTGCACCACATATAGATGGTTGTGAGCAAACAATAAAAGATATAGCTTTTAGTAAGGCACATGAACTATATGGTGATCCATTACCAGATATAGTTCAAGAAAGATTAGATAAAGAATTAAATTCAATTATAAAAAATGGTTTCTCAGTTATGTATATAATAGCACAAAAACTTGTATGGAAATCAAATGAAGATGGATATATAGTAGGCTCAAGAGGGTCTGTTGGTTCGTCTTTTGTGGCAAACATGACAGGTATAACAGAGGTTAATTCACTTCCGCCACATTATAGATGCCCTAAATGTAAATATTCAGACTTCACAGATTACGGTTATGCTTGTGGATACGACCTTCCTGATAAAGCTTGCCCAAAATGTGGAACAAAAATGGTAAAAGATGGAATAGATATCCCTTTTGAAACATTCCTTGGGTTTAATGGAGACAAAGAACCAGATATAGACTTAAACTTTTCAGGAGAATATCAAGCCAAAGCACATAAATATACAGAAGTAATATTTGGTAAAGGAACCACATTTAAAGCTGGTACTGTTGGTACTGTGGCGGATAAAACAGCTTTTGGATATGTAAAAAAATATTATGAAGAAAGAGGAGTACCAGTAAATAATGCAGAGGTACTACGTGTAGCTAAAGGATGTACAGGAATAAAAAGAACTACAGGGCAACATCCAGGAGGAATTATAGTTGTACCAAAAGGAAGAGAAATATATGAATTCTGTCCAGTACAACATCCAGCAGATGATCCAAATTCAGATATTATTACAACACATTTTGACTATCACTCAATTGACC
>CALXWR010000012.1 GCA_944392465.1 uncultured Clostridia bacterium
GAATGCCATTACTATTTGCATTGTATATTGAATAAATGCCATCATATCTCCAACTTGTAATATTCCAGCATCTATTCTTTGTGCTCCTACCCATACAATTAATACTGTTATAGAACTCATAATAAACATTAGAAGTGGCATCATCATTGACATTGCTCTGTTTACAAATATATTTGCTTTCATTAAATCCTTATTTGAGTTATCAAAACGTTTTTCTTCTTTCTTTTCAGTATTGAAAGCTCTAATTACAGGAAATCCTGTTAAAATTTCTCTCGATACTTGATTTAGTTTATCTATTAATTCTTGTAATTTTCTAAATTTAGGCATTGCAACTATAAATAATGTTCCTACTATAAATAATATTGCAAGTATAGCTACTCCTATAATCCAAGCCATTGAATTATCACTTGTTGTTAAAACTTTTACAAATCCTCCAATACCAATAATTGGTGCATATACAACTACTCTAAATAAAATAGCGATTAATATTTGTATTTGTTGTATATCATTTGTACTACGTGTAATTAATGATGCTGTTGAAAATTCTCTAAGCTCTGCAGTTGAAAATTTTAAAACTTTTTTGAATACCTTATCCCTTAAAGTTCTTCCCAGTCTAGCAGCAACTCTTGAAGAACATAACATTATAGAAACTGCTGAGATCATACTTATAAGAGCTATACCAAGCATTTGTAAGCCTTCAACTAAAATATAATTGTTCTGCAACTTATCTGTATCTATTCCAATATTGCTATAAATTGTCTTTACCTCACCTATTGCCGCTTGCTGTTTTAATGAATCTGACATCTGGTTTAGTTTGTTAGTAAATTGATCTAATACTATTGTTTTTTGTTCTTCTGGCATATTCTCTAGTATTTCCATTATGCTTATATTTTGTATGTTATCTGGAGTTAGCACTTGAGCATGCTTATTTGCACCTTTAATAATTTCATCTTCCAGTTGAGAATTGTCAATCTTTTCACTTTCCGCTAATAAATTAACCGATTGCCCATTTGTTTGTTTTTCCAATGTTGCACTATCTTCCGACATCTTTTGCATAATTTGTTCTTTAATTTGCTTTGCAGTTTCTTCATTTGTTACTGCACCATACTCTACAAGTGGAGAAACTAGTAAACTTTCTAAATTGCTTTTTTGCTCATCATCAAGTGCTTTCAAAATAAATAAGTTGCTTGCTCCTAGATTGTAGTTTTCTCCTAAATATTTTTTAATTATCTTTTCTTGATAAGAATTAGGATTTTCCTTTACTAAATCATAATTTTCTAATATTTTATCATCATCTTCCGTGAAAAATAACAAATCTTCCATAACATCATTTGAAATAACTTCTGGAATTGCATCTTCTATTCCACCATATTGAATCCCAACATTAACAATTTTAGATGTATAATCTGGAAGGGCTAAGTCTGTTGCAGCTTGAACACATAATAAAATAACTATGATTAATACTGTTATCCATGAATTTTTTAGGTTTCTTAAAACTTTTAGCATAACTCCTCCTTATTTTAATTGTTTTGATTTTTATACAATACTATTTTTTTAATCTCTTATTATATAAAAATTAAAATCTATTTAGATTTTAGAAATTTTCCTTTGCAAGTATATATTATACTTCGATTTTTATACAGTGTCAATTAGTTTGTGTCCTAACTTTTGTGAATTTTTTGTGAACTTTCTGGCTGTTTATAAGTTCAACAAATCAATAACCTCTTTAATACTTTGGCTTGGCGTTGAAGCCCCAGCCATAATCCCTACCCTATTAGATTTTCTTATTTCTTCTAATTTATCTTCTAATTCCTTATATGTTTCTATAAATAGTGTATTAGCACAATTCTTCTTTGAAATTTCATAAAGCTTTGTTGAATTTGAACTATTTTTCCCTCCAATTATAATCATATAATCTACATTAGAGGATATTTCTTCAGTTTCCTCTTGTCTTAATTTTGTTGCATCACATATTGTATTTCTTACTTCAATTTCAATAGTTTTATCTGTTTTATTGATTTTCTCATTAATTATTTGAACGTATTTATTAAATTTTTCTAAATTAAATGTAGTTTGTACACATATAAATACTTTATTAGCAGATTCTCTTTTTAATTTATTTATTATTAAATCTACTGTTTCTGTAATTTCATCCTCTTTTTCTATTACAAAACCTTTGCCATTGGCAAAGCTAACTGTACCAATAGTTTCTGGATGTTTTTTTCCTCCAATTATTATTATATAATACCCTTTATTGACATAATCTTCCACTATTTTATGAATCGCTAAAACATTTGGACATGTGTAATCTAATAATTCTATATTTTTTTTATTAGCTTCTTCATATATGCTCTTCTCAATTCCATGTGCCCTTATTATTAATCTAGTTTTTTCTTCTTTATTTTCTTTATTTTTCCTTATATCATTTTCATTTAGCTTATTTTTTTCCAATTGCTCCACTTCCATATTATTTCCATTAAGTTCTTTTCCTCTTTCAATACTATCTGTTTCATTCTCTTTTACATCTATCTTTTTAAACTTATCTTCTAGTTCATCAATACAATTGATGAACACTAATCCTTTTTTTTCTAAATTTTTTATTACTTGTTTATTATGCACAAGTTCACCTAAACAATATACTTTATCACTTTTATTTTTTGATATCACCTCATCAGCTTTTGTAACAGCTTCATTAACACCATAACAAAAACCAGCTCTTTTTCCTACCACTATTTCCATAATTCCAAATATTCCTTTCCTTAACTTAACTCTTACTTATTCTCTTTATTTAAATTGTACTTTAACAAATAATGTATTTAAAATTTTAACATACCCGCAATATTATATCAACATCAACACCTTAAACTAAAATATTTTTTGGAATTTTTAACTAATACTAATGCTTAAATTTAGTCACTTTACTTTTTAATTAGATTTTTATATAATTATGCATACAGTTAACTTCACAGGCAATAAGACAAAATAATTTAAGCAATATTTTTACCTTTAAACATAAACTGCAAAAAACTGCAAAAGTTTAAAACAACAACCTTGCAGAATAAATAATAAAAATAATAATGAAATTTAAATTCATTTATAAAGTCTAGAAAGGATTTGTCATATGCAAACTGTAATTGTAAATAATAAAAAATTTGACGGAAAACCATTAAGTGAATTTTTGTATTATAACTTTAATGGTCTTACTAAAAACACATTATACAAAGCATTACGAAAAAAAGATATCAGAATTAATGATGTAAAGGTTAATGAAAATAAAATAGTTTATCTTGGTGACAAAATCACTCTATATATAGTAGATGAGTTATTGTACAAAAATACACAACTTGAAAAAATTTATGAAGACAAAAACATTCTAGTTATAAACAAACCAAAGGATATAGAAGTCACAGGAAATAACTCTTTAACCTCTATACTAGAAGAAGAATACCCATATATAGCACCATGCCATAGAATAGACAGAAACACAACCGGGCTAGTTTTATTCGCAAAAAATGAACAAGCATTAGATATTTTGTTAGATAAATTTAAAAATCAAGAAATAGAAAAACATTATTTAGCTAAAGTATATGGTATACCAAAAACAAATTCTGCAAAACTAAAAGCTTATCTATTTAAAGACAAGAAAAAATCATTAGTATATATATCAGACACGCCTAAGAAAGGATATGTCCCAATTGAAACTTCTTTTACAGTTTTAGAAAAAAATAATAAAGAAAATTATAGTATATTAGATGTAGAACTTCATACAGGAAAAACACATCAAATAAGAGCACATTTAGCACATATAGGACTTCCAATAATAGGAGATGGCAAATATGGCATAAACGAAGTAAACCAAAAATTCGGATGTAAAACTCAAGAATTATGTAGTTACAGTATTAAATTTAATTTTAAAACAAATAGCAGGCCGAACTTACTAAACTACCTAAACCACAAAACATGTCACTTATAGGGACAGGCTCTTTTCCGCCAACTTTGTCATCTTTGGGGACAGGCTCTTTTCCGCCAACTTTGTCACTTTTGGGGACAGGCTTACTTTCTCCAAACTTACTTTTTCACTATATTTCTTAAATCTGGTATTTCATTACAATAAATATTTATTGTAATGAAATATTTTTTTAATAATATATTATAAGCTCATTCTTTTTTTGTTTCATTCATAATCAAAAAAGAATAATATACAATTTTTAGAAAAAAGAAATTGACATGCTTTTATGAAAGTAATTTTTGATTAAAAGTTGTTTTTAAAATTTACTAGGAATTTCTCACGTCAAGAGAGTATTCTAGTATGATTTTAAATACAATTCTTCTAAAATTAGCTTGAACTAAATGTAAATTGAATTTTAATAAAAATTGTACATTATTCTCTTTATTTATAATATGAAATTATTAGTAGTTTCTTGTATTGCAGAAGAACTTACAAAAGTAATCTGTTTCAATTGAGCTTGCGCCCAAAGTAACAGGTTTGACGAAAAAGAGTCTGTCCCCAAAGATGACAAAGTTGGCGGAAAAGAGCCTGTCCCCAAAGCTGACAAAGTTGGCGGAAAAGAGCCTGTCCCCAAAAGTGACAAAGTTGGCGGAAAAGAGCCTGTCCCCAAAAGTGACAAAGTTATTTTATTATTTCTTGGAATTCTTCTCCTGTTATTACTTCTTTTTCTAGTAATACACTTGCTACTCTATCTAATTTATCTCTATTTTCACATATCAATTTTTGTGCTGTTTCATATGCTTTGTCTAATAATATTTTTACTTCTGCTCCTATTGCATCTCCGAATTTTTCTCCTAATAGTTGTAGTTCGTATGGGTCTTGTTCTGTGTTTATTGATATTGGTCCTAATGTTTCACTCATTCCGTATTTTGTTATCATGTCTTTTGCTATACTTGTTGCTACTTCTATATCGTTACTTGCTCCTGTTGAGATATCGTTTAATACGATTTTTTCTGCTGCTCTTCCTCCCATTAATGCTATTAGTTTTTCTTCCATTTCTGTTTTAGATATATAGCATTTGTCTTCATCAGATTTGTACATTGTATATCCGCCTGCAACACCTCTTGGTATAATAGATACTTCTTTTACACCTTTTTGTGTTTCTAGTGTTGAGCTTACTATTGCATGTCCTGCTTCATGGTATGCTGTAAGTCTTTTGTCTTTTTCTGATATTACTCTGCTTTGTTTTTCTAAACCTACTGTTACTTTTTTAACAGCATCTTCTATGTCTTTATTTGTTATTGAAAGATGCCCGTTTATTGTTGCTATTATAGCTGATTCGTTTAGTATATTTGCTAAATCTGCTCCCGTAAATCCTGCTGTATCTTCTGCTATGCTCTTTAGATTTACATCTTCTGCAAATTTTTTGCCTTTTGCATGTATTTTTAGTATTGCTTCTCTTCCTCTCATGTCTGGAAGTCCGATTGTTATTCTTCTATCAAATCTGCCTGGTCTTAGTAATGCCTTGTCTAACATTTCTGGTCTGTTTGTTGCAGCTAATACTATTATTGTTTCATCTGTATCAAATCCATCCATTTCAACTAATAATTGATTTAAAGTTTGGTTGTTTTCAGATTCTGCTCCTCCTGAACTATTTCTTCTTGAACCTATTGCGTCTATTTCATCTATAAATATGATGCAAGGTGATATTTTCTTTGCTTTTTCAAATAATTTTCTTACTCTTGATGCTCCTAAACCTGCAAACATTTCTATAAATTCTGATCCACTCATTGAAATAAATGGCACATTTGCTTCTCCAGCTATTGCTTTTGCAATTAGAGTTTTTCCTGTACCAGGTTGCCCACAAAGAAGTACTCCTCTTGGAATTTTTGCTCCCATTTTATTAAATCTTTCTGGGTTTTTTAGGAAATCTACTATTTCTATCATTTCGTGTTTTTCTTCTTCTAGACCTGCAACATCGTCAAATGTTGTTTTGGATTGTGTTGTTTCACCATCATAAACTTTTCCCTTATCTCCTAAACCTTGCATTTTAAAGAACATAATTATTAATACTACTAAAAGTATTGTTGGCAAAAGCGAAAACACTGCTGATGATATACTTACAAATACATTTGTGGGTTTTTGTATAAGGTTTATGTCTGTTCCTTCTTCTTTCTTTTGCTGTATTAATTCTATAAATGCTTGTGTGCTAGGAATTAATACGTTTTTTTCTTCTTCTTCATCTTTTATTTTTATTTTTGCAGTTGTACTTCCAACTGTCATTTCTATTTTTTCAACATTTCCTTCATCAATTTGTGTTAATAGTTCTGTATATGCCATTTCGTTTTCATCAAGTTCGTCTTCATCTGTTTTATTTTGGTTTGATGTAAAGAATATAATTCCTCCAATTGCTATTAATAGTATTAACAAGACTGTAAGTATTATATATTGTTTTTGGTTATTTTGTTTGTTTTTGTCTTTGTTTTTTTGTTTTTCTTCCATTAGTCTGCTCCCTTCTTCTCTCTTTAAGCATTATCCCCTTCTGGCTCTTTATTTATACCTTCGTTCTCACCTTTATCATTATTTTTTTTCTTTTCTTCCTTCTTTTCCTTTTTTTGATCGTCTTCTCTTTCGTTTCTACGTCTTTCTTCTTCCTTTTCCTTCTCTTCTTTTTGTTTTAATTCTAGTTTTATTCTTACTTGCTCTTCGATGATTCTATTTAATTCTAGTTGTTTTCTTATAACATCAGATTTAATCATAAGTATTGCTGTTATTATATATATAGATGCAATTGCTGTATACATAACTTGGAAATATTTTATTGTAAATCCGGTAAAACTGTTAATTAGAAAATATAATATATTTAAAATTATTGGCAAAGTTAAAGAATATGCTGAAATATTATAAACTGCAGTAGGTTTTAACCTTAATCTTGATATTCTTGTAACTATATAAGTTAAAATTACTAATAATAATATATCTATTAGTACTGTTGAAAAATATAGTATGAACATATAAATAATCGCTTTTACAAAGAACATTGCTAATGCTATATTTATATCTTGTCCAGAAAGTGCACTTAATATTGATTCTTTACTAATATTACTTAAATCAATATTAAATCTTTCGCAAATTGTTTTATAGTCTACCTCATTTGTATTATTTGTTAGTGCATCTTTTATAAGAACTTTATCCTTTAGCAATAGTATTCCATTATCAGCTTTTTTTATTTCGCTTATTGAGTCTTGTATTTTATTTTCATCTTCTGTTTGTGTATTTATTATAACTCTTGCAGAAATAAAATTGTTTATATCTAATGTAATAACATCGTCTTCGCCTTTTGGTATTATATTAAGATTATTATTTTCGTATTTTATTTCTGATATTTGCGTATCTATATATGTTCTAGAAGTATTTATTAAGCCAAATATTTGAAAAGTATATACTGCAGAAACTATAATACTAAATATTAGCATCAGTATTGCTATATATCCAATGGTTCTTCCTATTTTTTCTGTTGCTAATATTTGGTAACCATCAAAGTCAAAAATACTTGTCTTAAGCTTTTTAAAGAATGAAGATTTTTTATTCTCCAACTTTGTTCTCCTTTCTATTTATATCTTCTCAACTGTCATCCCTTCTTTTGTATCTTTTACAATATATCCTTTATTTTTTATTTTATCTCTTATCTCATCTGATAATGCCCAATTTTTTTCTTCTCTTGCTACTTTTCTTTTTTCTAGCAATTCTTTTATTTCATTAGGAATTTCTATATTTGATTGTCTTTTTATATAATTTTCTGAATTTACTAAATCTAGTCCTAGTACTTTGTCAAACTCTAACATTAAATCAGCCAATTCTTTAGATTTACAATCATTTCTAGCTACTTCCCAAACTATACTCATTGCCAATGGCATATTTAAATCATCATTAATTGCTCTTAGAAATTGTTCTTTATATTCATCTTTTATACTATCATCAATCTTTCTAGTTCCTACTTTATGCTTTATATAGCCCTCTCTTAATCTATTTAAAGCTTTTTGAGAAGACATTGCTCCTTCAAATGTAAAATTTAATTTTGTTCTATAATGTGCTGTATAGCAAAATAGCTTAAATGCCAAAGGTTCTATTCCTTTTTCTTGCAACTGTGATATTGTATACACATTTCCTAAACTTTTAGACATTTTTCCACCATTTACTTGCAAGAATTCTACATGCATCCATGTTTTTGCTGGTATTTTTCCAAAAGCCCCTTTGCTTTGTGCTATTTCATTTTCATGATGTGTTGGAATATGGTCTACTCCACCTGTATGTATATCAAATACTTCTCCTAAGTATTTTCTAGCCATTGCAGAACACTCTAAATGCCATCCCGGATATGATGGTCCCCATGGACTATCCCATTTCATAATATGATTTTTAGGGGCTTTTATCCATATAGCAAAATCGTATGGATTTTTCTTTTCTGGATCTACATCTACTCTAGCTCCTGCTATTTGATCTTCTATATTTCTATTTGATAATACTGGATATTTATCAAGTTTAGATACATCAAAATAAATTGCTGTACTTGTTTCATATGCATATCCATTTTTTATTATTTCTTTTACAAACTCAAGCATATCTGGAATATGTTCAGTCGCTTTAGCTATAATTTCTGGTCTTTCTATATGAAGTTTATCCATATCAGCAAAAAATACTTTTGTATAAAATTCTGCAATTTCATATGGGCTTTTATGCTCTTTTTTTGCTGCTTTTACCATTTTATCTTCGCCTTCATCTGCATCTGATTCTAAATGACCAACATCAGTTATATTCATTACATGTTTTAATTTGTATCCATTATATTCTAAAATTCTTCTTAGATTATCAACAAATACATATGCTCTAAAATTTCCAATATGAGCATAGCTATATACTGTTGGCCCGCAAGAATATATCCTAACTTCGTTCCCTTTTATAGGAACGAAGTCTTCTTTTTTTCTTGTTAATGTATTATATAATTTTATTTGCATACTAAAATCTATTCCTTTCTCATTTTGCTTGAAAGCATACACAGTAATGAAATCATTTCTTCCAAAGTAAATTCACCTATTAGTTGCTTTCTATTATTCTTTCTCTAGTAGCCGGCTCTCCTGGATCTGTAGTTGGTTCTTCTGAACCAGTCCCTTCAACTGGTTCTTCTGGATCTGTAGTTGGTTCTTCTGGGATAGTATTTCCTTCTGGTTCTGTAACTTCTGTAACTCTATTTACTGTAATAGTTATTTTATCTCCTTTTGTAAGTGTTGTACCTCCACTTACACTTTGTTTTAATACGACTCCATTTGCTTTACTTGAATCTGATCCATAAATAACATTTATATCTAATCCACTTAACGCACTCTTAGCATTAGCTTCTGTCATACCTACTACATTTACCACTTCTATAGCCATTGTTTTCTCTGTGTGCTTTGTACATTTGCCTTTTATTTGACTATATTTTCCTCCTGCACTTGTACTCCAATTTGGATCAATTTCTTTTTCTGGTGTTGTTAAATATGTTACTTTCTTAGTTTTTGGACAAAATTCTGTTGCTAATTTTCCTGTTTCAGTACATACTTCTACCACTTTATGCCCATCACATTTGTCTGGAACTGTTCCTTCTGTAAATACTGCTGTAGTTGTATGTGTGCAACTGTTTGTTGCTAATTTTCCAGAATCTGTGCATACTTTCTTTTTAACTATATTGTCTGGTTCTTCAAATCTTGCACCATCTAAATCTTCATGCACATCATCCATTATAGCACTCCATATATCCATTGCTGGATTTCCTCCATTTATTGTTTCTGGAGTATCATACCCATACCAAGTAGCAGCTGCATAATATGGTGTAAATCCGCAAAGCCATCTATCTTTATAACTTGTTGTTGTACCAGTTTTAGCCGCTACATCCATTCCAGAAATTGCACATGATGTCGCAGTTCCACTTGTAACTGGTGCTGTTAATATATCTGTTAATACATATGCATTTCCTTCAGACATTACCCTTTTTGTTTCTTGTTCTGACTCTAATATAACATTTCCGTTGCTATCCTCTACTTTTGTATAGAATGTTGGTTCTATATATTCACCTTTATTTGCAATCATTGCATACCCTGCTGCCATTTGAAGTGGTGATGCTCCATGTGTTGAACCACCCAAAGCAAGTGTTAATCCTGAGTCTTGCTCGTTAAACTGTGTCATTCCTATTTCATTTAAAAACTCAACAGCATTATCTGTTCCAACATTTGAAATAATCTTCATATTAACAACATTTGATGAAACAGCTATTGCTTGTTTAACAGTAATTAATCCCTGATATCCTGTTGAGTTATTAAATGGCTCTCCACCAAATCTTGTTGGTGAATCATCATAAACCGTTGCTTCTGTTATAACTTTATTTTCTAATCCTGGTGCAACTGCTGCAAGAGGTTTCATTGAAGACCCTGGTTGTCTTTCTGATGTTGCTCTATTTAATTCATATGTTTTTGAATCTTCTCCAAGTCCACCAACACATCCTACGACTTGACCTGTTTTATAATCTATTATAACCATACCAGATTGTGAATGTGCACCTTTCTCAGCATCTGGATCTGTTGCATCATGAATGTATTCATCTTTTAAATATTCTTTTTCCATTATTTTTTGAATATCTTGATTTTCTGTTGTATATATTTTGTATCCATTGTTATATACTCTTGCTTCTGCTGCTTTTTCATCTAAGTCATATTTTTCCATCATATCTTTTACGACTTCATTAATTGCTTCTACCTCTAAGAAAGATAAATCTGATGAATTAGAAAAATTACCCTTTTTAAATTTTAATCCTTTATCTACTTCTGCTATAGCTTTATCATATTGTTCTTGATTTATAAAAGTATTTCCATTTTCATCTTTAACTTCTAGCATTTTTCCTAAAACTAATTTAGTTTTATTCTTAATTATTTCTGTTTTATCTTCTTCACCAAATGGATTATAATAGTTTGGAGAATCATTTATTCCTGCTAAAAACGCTGATTCTGCCAAGCTTAATTCTTTTGCAGATTTATTAAAATAGTATCTAGCTCCACTTTCTACTCCATATACAGTATCGCCCATGAATATTTCATTCAAATACAACTCTAATATTTGGCTCTTAGATAGCATTTTTTCCACTTTATATGCACGTGACCATTCTCTAATTTTCCTTGCAATACTATCATCATCATCTTCCATTAAGTTTTTTACTAATTGTTGTGTTATTGTGCTACCACCAAATGATGATTTTCCGCCATGAGTTATATATGTAAATACTGCACCTGCAGTTCTATATAAATCTATTCCTTTATGTTTATAAAATCTCTCATCTTCTATGGCTACATAAGCTTTTGGAATATACTCTCCCATTTCTGATAATGGAATTATTTTTCTGTTTTCATCTCCGCTTAGTTCATGCATAGCTTTTCCGTTTGCATCATAAGTTGTTGAGTTTTGCATTTTTATTACTAAATCATCTTGTGTCATATCCCATTTATCACTAAAGAAAATTGCTGCGAATACTCCTATTCCTGCTAATACTAATAATATACATATTATTATAAATACTTTTATAAATATACGTAATTTAGGATGTTTTTTTTGTTTTTTGCTTCCTTTTTTCTTCGGAGTTACATTACTACTTGAGCCAGTATGTGTTTGTGTGTTTCTTTTTCCTGATTTTGCAATAGTTCTTTTTGCCCTTCTAGATGGATTAATTTCATATCTTTTAGTTCTATCTTCATCCATATCCATATATAAACCTCCTCTTTATTTTCTCTGTATATTATATTATTGTTCCATAGAAATTTACTCATTTATTATATAATATATTATATAAAAAGAAAAGCTTTTTCATAAATTTTTAATAAATCTTACACCAAAAGGACACATTGAAAATGTGCCCTTTTTACGATATTTTTATGTTTTTATATTTTTGTTTGTTTAATCTTTTATTTATATTTTGATGGCATTATTTTATAGCATATTTTTCATATTTTTCATGAATATAAAACTTTCTATTAAATCCATAATTGCATATACAAGAATTATTACTCCTAATGTAACTACTAAAGCTCCTGGATAAAATGTAACATATATTCCTCCAATAATCATTGCTACCGCTAATATTAGTATAAATGCCCATAATTTTTTATTTATTGTATCTTTTAATTTAAAAGCTACTGTGAATCTCATAAAACCACTATATATAATCCATATACCTATCATTATTCTTAATATACTCTCGATTGCACTACTATATACAATTGTAACCAACCCTAATATTATAGCCATAAATCCCCAAGCTATATCGTTTGTAAATAAAGTAGAATCATTTCCTTTTCCTACGAAATAGTTTATAAGTTTAATTACTCCTACTACTATAAAAAATATACCTATTATCGTTGAAATAAACTTCATTGTAGTTGCAGGATAGCCAATCATTATTAATCCTATTAATGCAAAAACAATTGATGTTAGTATAGATGTTAGACCAACTTTTTTTATGAATTTATCCATGTTTATTACCTCCTAGATTTAATTTCTAAATGCCAATGGGTCTCTGTCCCATTGGCATAGCATATTTATGCAGTTGTTACATTCTTTTTAGCATTAATTTTCTTGTTTTCTTTGCCTGTTTTTTTAGGAACTTCTCTACTATTATTTATAATTATTTTCGGTGGCTCTTTACTTAAAACAGTTTCCTTTGTAATTATGCATTTTTCTATTTTTGGATTTGAAGGTATTTCGAACATTATATCTCTCATTATTTCTTCTATAATAGAACGAAGTCCTCTAGCACCTGTTTTTCTTTCAATCGCTTTATCAACAATTAATCCTAATGCTTCGTTTTCAAACTCTAATTCTACATTGTCTATTTCAAATAATTTTTTATATTGTTTTACTAATGCATTTTTTGGTTTTGTAACAATATCAATTAATGCATTTCTATCTAATTCTTCTAAAGTCGCAATTATTGGCAAACGGCCAACGAATTCTGGAATTAAACCAAATTTCAATAAATCTTGTGGCAATAACTCTTTAAATACCTTATATTTGTCAATATCTTTGTTACTTTCAATAACAGCTCCAAATCCCATTGACTTTTTCCCAATTCTATCTTTTACGATTTTCTCTAATCCTTCAAATGCCCCACCACATATAAATAGTATGTTTGAAGTATCAATTTGTATAAATTCTTGATGTGGATGTTTTCTTCCTCCTTGTGGTGGTACTGATGCAACAGTTCCTTCTATAATTTTTAATAGTGCTTGTTGTACTCCTTCTCCACTTACGTCTCTTGTTATAGAAGGATTTTCTGATTTTCTTGAAATTTTATCTATTTCGTCTATATATATTATTCCCTTTTCTGCCTTTTCTACATCATAATCTGCTGCTTGAATTAATTTTAACAATATGTTTTCAACATCTTCTCCAACATATCCAGCTTCTGTAAGAGTTGTAGCATCTGCTATTGCAAATGGTACTTGAAGTATTTTGGCAAGAGTTTGTGCAAGAAGTGTTTTTCCACAACCTGTAGGTCCTAGTAGCAATACATTACTTTTTTGTAATTCTACTTCGTCATCATCCTTGCCTTTTTCTTTGTTATTATTTATACGTTTATAATGGTTATAAACAGCAACTGATAAAGTTTTTTTAGCCTCTTCCTGTCCTATAACATACGTATCCAAAATTTCTTTTATTTGTGCAGGATTTGGTAATTCTTCGTCTTCTGCTAAAGTATATGTCATTTCTGTATCTTCATACAAGTCATCTTCCACAATGTTTGCACATACCCTTACACATTCATTGCATATATATACCCCTGGTCCTGCAATTATTCTATCTACTTCATCTTGTGATTTTCCACAAAAAGAACATCTTACATTTTTTTGTTTATTATTTGACATAATTAATTCCTTTCTCTTTTTTATTTTTTATCCTATTGTTATTTTCGATTTTTCTTTACTTCTTAGGCAAGATACCATGTTTCATTCGTTTTTATTTTCTTTTATCCATAATACCATCAATAAGACCATACTCTAAAGCTTCTTGTGCTGTCATCCAATGGTCTCTTTCTGTATCTCTTTCAATTGTTTCTATGCTTTGACCAGTTTTATCACTTAATAACTTGTTTAATTTTTCTCTTGTTTTAATCATATGATCTGCATGTATTTTTATTTCTGTTGTTTGTCCTGCAATTCCGCTTCCACCTATTAGTGGTTGATGAATTAGTATTTCTGCATTAGGTGTTGCAAATCTTTTTCCCTTTTCACCATTTGCAAGAAGTACAGCTCCAAAGCTTGCTGCTAATCCTACACATATTGTAGAAACTGGACATTTAATATAATTCATTGTGTCTACAATTCCCATTCCGTCTGTTATTGAACCTCCTGGGCTATTGATGTATAAACTTATTTCTCTGTCTGGATCTTCTGATTCTAGGAATAGTAATTGTGCTATAACTAAACTTGCTGTTGTAGCATTTACATCTTCTCCTAAAAATATAATTCTATCTTTTAATAATCTTGAGAAAATATCGTATGATCTTTCTCCTTTTGCTGTTTGTTCTATAACATATGGAACTAAACTGTTTTTTTCCATAAAAAATTCCTCCTTATTTATTTTATATTTTTAATTTTCTTATGTGAATAATATTTATTATTTAAAGCATAAAAAGCTAGTGGTAAAAAACATTTATTTTTTAATAAATCTCATTTCCCCCTAACTTTTCTTTATTTATACTATTTATTATTTTTTCTTTGCATTTTTTACTATAAAGTCAATTGCTTTTTCTGATTTTAAGTTTTCAGATATGTATTCTCTTAATTGTTCATTTTCAAGAAGTTCTTCTTCTTTTCTACCATATTGTTTAGCCATTTCTTTTACTTTTTCTGCAATTTCTTCATCTACTGCTTCTATTTTCTCTGCTTTAACAATTGCTTCTAATACTAATCTTGATTTAATTTGTCTTTCTGCTTGCTCTTTAAATTCACTTTTCATATCATCTTCTGTTTTTCCTAACATTTGCATATATTGATTTAGGTTTAACCCTTGATATGATAATCTTGTTTGCATATCTTGCATCATGTTGTCTATTTCAAGTTCTACCATTCCGTTTGGTATATCTAATTTAGCATTTTCGCAAACTGTTTTTATAGCTTCTTCTTCTGTCTCATATTTTGCTTTTCTTTCATTATCTGTATCTAATCTTTCTTTTATACTGTTTTTTAATTCATCTAATGTATCAAATTCACTAACATCTTTAGCAAATTCATCATCTATTTTTGGTAGTTCTTTTTTCTTTATTTCATGTAAAGTTACTTTAAATACAGCATCTTTTCCAGCTAAGTCTTTTGAGAAGTATTCATCTGGGAATTTTACTTTTACATCTTTTACTTCATCAACTTTCATTCCGATTATTTGGTCTTCAAATCCTGGTATAAAAGTATTGCTTCCTATTTCTAGTTCATGATTTTCAGCTGTTCCACCTTCGAATTTTACTCCATCTACAGAACCTTCGAAATCTATTACTGTTATATCACCTTTTTCAACTGGTCTATCTTCAATAGTAACAAGTCTTGCATTTCTTTCTGCCATATGTCCTAATTCATGTTCTATATCTTTATCAGTTGCTTTATATTCTATTTTCTTTATCTCTATACCTTTATATTTTCCTAGCTCAACTTCTGGTTTTGTTTCAACTGTTGCTGTAAATATTAATTCTTTACCTTTTTCCATTTGAACAATATCGATATTTGGTCTACTAACTGCTTCAATTTTCTTTTCTTTAATTGTTTCATCATATATTTCAGGTACTAGTTCATTAAAAGCATCTTCATAAAAAATAGCTGAACCATATTGTCTTTCAACTAATTGCATAGGTGCTTTTCCTTTTCTAAATCCTGGTATATTAAAATATTTTGCTGTTTTTGTATATACCTTTTTCATTGCTTCTTCAAATTTTTCAGCTTCGATATTAAATGTAATTTTTACTTCGTTTTTATTGTCTGTATTTTCTACTTTTACGTTCATATTATTCATCCTTTCATGATATATATTCTAATAAGCTTTATTATTATATCATACTTTTTTCATTTTGCAATAGTTTACATATTATTTCTTAATTTATTTTGCACAAATCAAAATTTAAGTAATCTGCACTTATAAGTTTATATGTTACTTCTCCTATTTTTCCTTCTACTGCATCTTTATGTGCCTTTCCATGAAGATGACCATAATAACATTTTTTTATTCCGTATTTATTTAAAATTTCTACAAATTCGCTTTTTTCAGGTGTACTTATATATTCTTTACTAATTGGTGGATAATGCATAAAGGCTATTATTTCTTTATTTCCATATTTATTAATTCCATCTTGAATAGATAATTCCAGTCTCGCACATTCTCTTTTTATCATTTTCGAATCACAGTCCCTATCTAACATATTCCAACCTCTGGTTCCTACAATTATTTTATCTTCTACTAAATAACTATTATTATATAAAATTTGTATATTATCTATATTATTATCTTTTAAATAATTATTTATTTTTTTCAATGTAGTCCACCAATAATCGTGATTTCCTTTTAATAAGATTTTATTTCCTGGCAATAAATTTAAATATTCAAAGTCTAGTTTTGTTTCTTCTAAGTACATTGCCCATGAAAAATCACCCGGAATAATAATATAATCTCCTTCTTTAACCTTTTGTATCCAATTATTTTTTATTTTATCTGCATGGTCTTTCCAATTCTCGCCAAATATATCCATTGGTTTATCAGCCGAAAATGAAAGATGCAAATCTGCTATTGCATATATTGACATTTCTCTTCCTCCAAATCAAATCTATGTATTTATGTCAAAATTTATATTTTACTATTCACTTATTTTTAAATTTGGTACTGCATTTAATGTTAAATCAGATGTTACTCCAGAAATATATCTATAATATCCAGCTGAAGCTATCATTGCAGCATTATCTGTGCAAAGTATTGGTTCTGGATAATATATTTTATATCCTTCTTTTTCTAAATTTATAAAATTTTCTCGAATATATGAATTGGCAGACACTCCTCCTGCTAATGCAATAGTCTTTATATTTAACATTTTAGCTGCTTTTAAAGTATTTTCTAATAAAATATCTGTAACATCTTTCTCAAAGCTAGCACATAAGTCAGCTTTATTTATATCTGGATTTTTATGATGTAAATTAATTATTGCAGTTTTTATTCCACTAAAACTAAAATCCAAACCATTCATATGAGTTTTTGGAAGCTCTATATTAGGTTGCCCTTCTTTAGCAAGTTTATCTACTTTTGGACCTCCTGGATAACCAAGTCCAATCACTCTTGCAACTTTATCAAAAGCTTCCCCAATTGCATCATCTTTAGTTCTTCCTAATATTTCAAACTTATCGTAATCATAAATATGTACTAAATGAGTATGTCCTCCTGAAATTATTAAACATAAAAAAGGTGGTTTAAGCTCTTTATGAGTTATATAATTTCCTGCTATATGTCCTTCAATATGGTTTGTTCCTGTAAGTGGTTTCCCTAATGCATAACTTAATCCTTTTGCATATGATACCCCTACAAGTAATGCACCTACTAATCCTGGTCCATAAGTACATGCAATATTGTCTATATCTTTAAATGTGATTTTAGCTTCTTCTAAAGCTTTTTTGGTTACATCAGAAATAGCTTCTATATGATTCCTAGAAGCTATTTCTGGTACAACTCCACCAAATTTCTCATGTATTTTTATTTGAGAATTTATTATATTAGATAAAACTTCTCTGCCGTTTTTTACAACAGCAACAGAAGTTTCATCACAACTTGATTCAATTCCTAGTGTAAATATATCTTTCATATTTTACTCTATCTCCTACTAAAAAATGCTTAAATAACGGTTAATCCAAACATACTGGCACATAAATGAGCTATTCCACTATAAACTATATTTATTAATGGTGAAATTACTAATGATAATATTCCAACTACCCATAAAGCAATAAAAACTATTTCAAATATTTGACTATGAGAATCTAACCATACTTTAGCATTGTATGGTAAAAATCCACCTAGTATTTTTGACCCATCTAATGGAGGTAGTGGTATTAAATTAAATATTCCAAGCCCTATATTAATTGTAACAATTGATTGTAATACAGCTACTGTTATATAACCTGCTTGTGTTATATAAAACTCTGGTGCAAATCTTATAATAATACAGGTAACGATTTCAAAAATAAATGCAAGAACTATATTTGTTAAAGGACCTGCTGCTGCAACTATTGCTTCTGCTTTAGAAAGAGAAATATTCCTATTAAAATTTCTAGGGTTTATTTCTACAGGTCTTCCCCAACCAAAACCTGCAAATATTAGCATTATAGTTCCAAATAAATCTAAGTGCTTAAATGGATTTAAATTTAACCTTCCTTGTCTTCTAGGTGTATCATCACCTAGTCTATCTGCTGCAAATGCATGTGCAAATTCATGAAATGTTATTGCTATTAATAATCCTGGTATTGAAATAATTAAACTAAGTAGTGCTCCTTCACTTGAAAGTAATGACATTACTGCACTAAATAACATTAGTGCTATTATTAAAAATATTAATCTTCTATCTATAAACATAAACCACAATTTTCCTTTTCTTTAATTTTAAGTAAACACATATTATTTATCATTTAAAGGTTTCATTGTTGGGAATAATAATACATCCCTAATAGATGCTTCATCTGTTAGAAGCATGATAAGTCTATCTACTCCCATTCCCATTCCTCCTGTTGGTGGCATTCCGTATTCAAGAGCTGTTACAAAGTCTGTATCCATCATATTTGCTTCATCATCTCCAGCTTCTCTTTGTTTCACTTGATTTAAAAATCTTTCATATTGATCTATTGGGTCATTTAATTCTGAGAATGCGTTTGCATATTCTCTACCACCTATAAATAATTCAAATCTTTGTGTCATTCTTTCATCTTTTTCTGTTTTCTTAGCTAGTGGAGAATTTTCTATTGGATATTCATATATAAATGTTGGTTGTATTAATGTTTCTTCAACTTTCTCATCAAAGAATGCTGCTATAATATCTCCTCTTGTTGTTTTTATTGGGTCTACAGGAACTCCAGCTTTTTTAGCCGCTTCAACAGCCTCCTCATCAGTATTAATTGTATGGAAATCAACTCCAGTCACTTCTTTTACAGCATCTATCATTGTAATTCTTCTCCATGTTCCTGGTGTTAAGTCTATTTCTTGTCCTTGATAAGTAATTTTTGTTGTTCCTAATACTTTCATTGCAATCTTTGTAATTAATTCTTCTGTGATATCCATCATATCATTTAAGTTTGCATATGCTTGATATAATTCTATAGTTGTAAATTCAGGATTGTGTTTTATATCCATTCCTTCATTTCTAAATATTCTTCCTATTTCATATACTTTATCAAATCCACCAACTATTAATCTTTTTAAATATAGTTCTGTTGCAATTCTTAAATACATATCTATGTCTAGTGAATTGTGATGTGTGATGAATGGTCTTGCATTAGCACCACCCGGAATTGTATTTAATATTGGTGTTTCTACTTCAACATATTTTTTCTCATCAAGAATTCTTCTCATTTCTTTTATTATTTCTGTTCTTTTTATGAATGTATCTTTTACTTCTGGATTAACTATTAAGTCTACATATCTTTGTCTATATCTTAAATCTGTATCTTTTAATCCATGGAATTTTTCTGGAAGTGGTCTTAATGATTTTGAAAGAAGTGTAAATTCTTTTGCATGTATTGAAATTTCACCTGTTCTTGTTTTAAATACAAAACCAGTTATTCCTACAATATCTCCTATATCATCTTCTTTAAAAGCTTTATAACTTTCTTCTCCTAAATCATTTATACTTACATAACTCTGAATTTTTCCGGTACTATCTTGAATATGACAAAATGATGCTTTTCCCATTATCCTTTTTGCCATTAATCTTCCTGCTATAGTAACATCTTTTCCTTCTAATTCATCATAATTTTCTTTTATTTCTTGGCTTAAATGTGTTCTATTAAACTTAGTAATTCTATAAGGATCTTTACCTTCTTCTTTTAATTTATCTAATTTTTCTTTTCTTACCTTCATTAATTGGTTCATATCTAATTCTTGTTCTACATTACTATTGCTATTCTCACTCATAAAAACCTCCATTCGAGCATTTATGCTCTTCTATTTCTAATATTATAATACCTTATACGTTCAATATTATATAATATTTTACTGTTTTTGTAAACCAATTATATAATATAAATTACTAAAACACTATAAATTTTAATAATTGCTCTTTTTTAGATAAAAAAGTATGAAAAATTTTAAGATACTTTTCTTAATTCTTTTGCATGTTCTAAAGATGTTTTTGTTATATCCCCAGTTGATATTCTTGCAATTTCTTTTATTGTTTCTTCTTCATTTAATAACCTTACTTTTGTATATGTTTTATCATTTTTAATATTTTTGCTTATAAAGTAGTTATAGTTACCTTTTGCCGCAATTGAAGCTAGGTGTGTTACTATTATAACTTGATGATTATTAGAAATCTTTCTCAATTTTTCTCCTACAGCTTTTGCTGCTTTTCCACTAATTCCTGTATCTATTTCATCAAATATTAGGGTATATACTTTGTCTACATCTGCTAAAACTGTTTTTATTCCCAGCATTACTCTTGACATTTCTCCACCAGATGCAATTTTAGTTAATTCTTTTTCTTCTTCCCCTTTATTCGTTGATATTAAAAATTTTACTTTATTCAAACCATTTCTATCGAATTCATTTTTGTTTTCTACTTCAACTCTTAATACTGCATTATACATTTCTAAATCTGATAGTTCTTTATTTATTAAATTTGATAATTCTTTTGCTTTTTCTATTCTTATGGCTGTTATATTATTACATATTTTTAGCATTTTTTGTTCTATTTCTTGCTTTTCTTGTTTTAATTTATTATTAATTTCATCAACATTTTCTATTTCATTTATTTCGTTTTCTAATTTTTCTTTATATAAAAGTATTTCTTCTATAGTATTGCCATATTTCCTTTTTAAAGAATAGATTTCGTCCAATCTTTTTTCTATTACATCTCTTTCTTCCTCATCAAAACTGATTTCATCATTCATTATGGAAATATCTCTTGCTAATTCTTGTACTTCATAATAAATATTCTTTAATTCAGAAAGTTTTTCTTCATACTGATTGCCAAAGTTTGATATTTTTTCTAAGCTTCTTATAGATATAGAAATACTTTCTATTGCTTGATTGGATAAGCTATCATCTACTATATGTAGGTTTTCTTGTAATTTTTCAGAATTTTTCATTATATTATGTTCTTCTTGTAATTTTATATCCTCATTAATTTTTAATTTTGCATTTGTGATTTCCTTTAATTCATAGTTTAATAAATCTAATCTTCTTTCTTTTTCTTTGTCATCCCCATAATTTTTGCTTAATTCTTTATTTATATTACAATATCTTTCAAATAATGAATAATACTCTGATTTTAATTTTATTAATTCTTTTCCTGCAAAATCATCCAAATATGATATATGTTTGGTTTCATCTAATAAATTATAGTTATCTTGTTGACCATGTATATCTATTAAATCTTGCATAAATTCTTTTAATTCATTTACTGTAACTAATCTTCCGTTTATTTTACATGAGTTTCTTCCATTTATATATATTTCTCTAGAAACTATAATATTTCCATCAACAGAATGTGGATTTTCAGGGCAATATATACTTGCTTCAACAAAAGAATTTTTTTCTCCATTTCGAATCATCTCTTTTGAAAATCTTCCTCCAGAAATTATATTTAATGCATTTATTATTAAAGATTTTCCTGCACCAGTTTCACCTGTTAAAACATTAAATCCTTCGTTAAAATCAATTATTATATCCTCTATAATTCCTATATTTTTTATATGCAAAGTAGATATCATTTTTATCCTCCTATAGAAAATTTGTTTGTTATATTTTACAACCAAGTGTTCGTTTTGTCAATCTCTTTTTTGCACTTTTTTATTATTATATTATTAATAGAAAAATACACCGAATAAAAAAGGATATCAAATTGATATCCTTTTTTATTCTTTTGTTTCATAATCTGCATTATATTCATAAATTTCTATTTCTTTTGTTGCAAAGTCAAATTCATTTACTTTGTAATTCATATAAAATGTATCTTCTTTTACAAATTTTAATTTTAATTTGTTTACATCTAGCACTATTTCTGATGATAAGTTCATTCCTACTGGTAATGTTTTATTATAATTATCATAAAATATTATATTGCTATAAAATACTGCTGGTGTATTTTCTTTTATATTTATTTTGCATAATGTTATTTTTTCTTTTTTCTCTGTAAGTTCATTTTTTAAAGCTGTTTTTGGATTCATATTAAATATTCGTATTCCCTGAACTGTTTTTTTATCATTTACACAATATACAGACATATCATATGGTGATTTTATTTTATTTAATGATTCTTTTATAAGTGATAAATAGCTTTCTAAGTTTTCTTTATATGTTTTAATATTTGTGTCTAAATTTATATTTAATATTTTAAATTTGTCTTTTTCTATTTCTCTATGTTTTTCATTGTTAATGCTTTTTAGTTTAGTTTTGTCTTCGACTAAGCTACCAAAAATGTCAAAATCTTTACTATTTATTACTTCTATATTATCTTCGTATTCTTTTTTTAATTTGTTTAAATCTTTTTCTAATTGACTTTCTTTCTTTCCAGTTTTTCTTTTTGGTTTTACTGTTTTATTTTCTTTTATTTCAAGTACTTCTGCATCTTTTTCATCATTTAATTCTTTAAATGATGCTGGCACTTGTTTTAAAGCAAATATTGCATCTGTTTCATTTTTTGATAATTTTCTTCTTTGAACTTCATCAACAATTTTTCCTAAATCTTCTAAATCATCTTGATAATCAAAATACTTTTTCATTTTTATTTGCTCTGCTTTTTCTTGTTCTTCTGCTTCATGTAGGGTTTGTACCTCATCTTTGCTAGTAAATTTCCAAAATTCAAAAATGCTCTTCTTGTGTTTGTCTATTTCTTTTATGTATAAATCAGCATTGTCAATTTTTTTAGCTAATATATCTTTTTTTGTTTCTATTGCTTTGATATCTAATGTTAAATTTGTATTTTTCTTAACTATTTCTTCTAGTTTTGCACATATATTAATTAAATCCTCTATTGTATATTGTTGTTTTAACATATATAATTCTTTTAATGTTTCGTCTTGCGCTTCGTCTTTTACACCTTTACTTTCATTTCTTCTATTTAAAGTTTTTTGCTCTTTTAGTATTCGAACATCTTTATTGTCTTTTTTCTTTTTAAAGAAATATTTAACTTTACCAAAAAAGGTCTTTTTACATTCTAGAAATGTCGCAATTTGTCTTTGCCTTTGTAAGTAATCTTGTGTTAATTCTTCAATAACTATTTTAAATTTACTTAGTTTTCTTTCAAGTTCTGCTCCATCTTTTATTTCTTTTTTTAGTCTATCAATTTTATCTAAATACTCTAATTTTATATATTCAGAAAGATTTGCATATTTAATTAAATGATTATTATGCCAAAACTCTAACTCGCCTTCTGGATTTATCTTTGTTACAAATTTAAATTCTTCCTTTGCGCCTGTTGCTAGTATAAACATGGCTTTTAGCAATTTGTAAAACTCTAATGATTTTTCTTTAGAATCTAAAGTTATACTATATGTTGTTTTTATTTTATCATATATATTTGTAATTCCTACAACTTTAATAAATAGATTGTTGTCTTTATCAAATATTTCATATACATTTGGCCATTCTTTTGTAAAATACCATAAATAATTTTCAATATCTGAAATTTCTGATTTTGTTAAGTATAATCCAGAATATTCTAAATGACTTATTGGAATAAATATATAATTTCCTTTTTTAGCTCTTGCATGTGCTATTTGTTCTTTTAACAAGTAAAACATTGCGTTATTATCTTGTTCTTTTGTAGTTGCAAGCATAAAATATTTTTTTGCATAATCTGAATAATATACTTGCCATATATAATTGTTTGGATATTTTACTTCATATGGTATTTTTTCGTTTAATTTTTCTTGTTCTTTGGCTATTTCTTCAATTCTTGTTTCGTTAATAGTTTCAATTAGCTTTATAAAAGTTTCATGTTTTTCAGCATTTTCTATATTCTTTTTATCCAAGTAATCACGAATTGGGCTTGCTAATTTATATTTTTCTTTTATGTCAGTTAGTCTATCTTGTGGTGTTATTAAAATTTCTATATTTTTTATATTAACATATCTATATACTTTATAAATTGTATCATCATACGATTTAGAAGGTCTGAAATTTAGGCTTTCATGTTCTTTTAAAAATGCTGGTATTCTGTTTAAATTAAGTCCAATATATTTCAATTTGCTATTTACTTCATTATCTGGCTCTTTTTTTGTGACTTTTTTGGTAGTTCTAGGTGTTTTTGTAGTTTTTGTAGCCTCTGTTGTTTTTACTGTTTTAGCAGTTCTAGCCATAATTTGCCTCCTTCAATTATTCTTTCGTATTGCATTATATCACAAGTTTCTTTATTATTCTATATGAAAATATGAATTTCAGAAAAAGTTTTTATATAATAAAGTTACTAAACTTTCTTATTTTTCCAAAACAATTGCCCAGGGAATTTCTCCCCGGGCAATTGCAACCTCTAACGCAAAAGGTTCAATGGATCAACCGAGCTAACGAGTCCGACTCTATCGTAGATGGTGCCACTAGGAACCGAAGTTTCGCCCTCGAATTCAACCAAGGTGACACCTTCGATGTCGACCCTAGACAGGTCAACCGGAATCTCGAAGTCTTCATAGCGAAGCAGTCTGTGAGCTTCATGGCTAGTTGCCTCGGCATACTCTGCTCGCACTTCGGCTTCTTGAGTCCTTACCTGAATCTCGACCGTTTGCTGGTCAGGTCCCATGGGAACAGCGTGCAGGCACTGGTAGCCATTGGGTTTGGCATAGTAAAAGTAGTCCTTCACGTTGTCCCTGAAGACGTCCAAAACTCCAGACTCCTTCGGAATCAAGATGCCATCCAGCTCTCGCACCGTGCGATCCTGTGTGACCGTAGACAGAGTGTTCTTCTTGTCGACAACAAGGAACCTAAGCACCTCGTTCATGATGTCGTAAGCCATCTGCTGGCTTTTTGGTGTATCCTTCTTTCCAGTCTGAGCAACAATTCGAATGCCGATAAAGTCTTTCAGACTTTCAAGAGAGGAGAACACATTCGTGCCTCGTTTCTCACCTCGCTGAATTAGTATCACCATCTTTGCGATGACACCAATGAGCGCCTTTTGACGCCTGGTCACTGTAATCGTGTGTCCGTATCTTCTGGATATCCCGCGAAGGACATCTTTGATTTCACGAACATCTTGATCAAGCTTGATGACCAGATCCGAATTTCGCATGTTGTTAAACTCGATGAGCTTGTTCGCACATGCGATCTTCTCCAAGTTGTTTGGATCCTCACTGAACCATGCGATAAGCGCAGTCCAAACATCATCGATGTTGTGCGCTTTTTCCAGAATTTCCTGCATATCAGGAAATTCCAGGGTGTCTGTAACCTTCATGTTGCATACTCCTTTCGGTTGTTTGTAAAACGGTTTACTCTTTAATTATAGCATATTTTAGCTATTTTCACAAATTTATCACTTTTTCTATACACCAAGAAAGAGACCAATGGTCTCTTTCTTGGTGGAAGACTTATTCCTCCCCATTCAAAATTTCAATCGCTTTTTGATACTTTTTTGCACGCCTCCAATCCTTTTCGGTCGGATTTTTGATTCTAGACATGTCACTATTGTGTCTTAGATCTGCAAGCTTAACTTTCCTTGCAATCGGATTGTCCTTCACCATCCCAACATAGTCGAAGTAGTCCACAGACTTGTCATGTGTAAGAAGCTTCAATGCCTCAATCACATTGCTCGGAAACTGTTCTGAGAGCTCAGCCAAGGTAACGTCGGTGTCCTCCACCGTGTCATGCAAAAGTGCAACAATGCACTCCGCCTCCGTTCCCATCTGTTCTGCCAAATGAATAGGGTGGAAAATGTAAGGTACTCCTGATTTGTCAAGTTGTCCATGATGTGCATTATATGCGATTCTCATCGCTCTTTCAGTTGCTTCAGTATATACCATAAGCTCCTCCTTACATAGTAGTTTTAACTATTTAATGATTATAGCATTTTTTTGATTTTTTTCAATATGACCTGCTTTATTTTGCAAAAGTATCTATTTCTTCAACTATTTTAGCAATAAAATCATCTAAATCCATTGCTCCTATGTCTCCATCTTTTCTAGAACGAACACCTACTGTTCCTTTTTCTTTTTCTTTATCTCCTAGTATTAGCATATAAGGTATTTTTTGAAGTTGTGCTTCTCTTATCTTATATCCAATTTTTTCATTTCTATCATCTAACTCTACTCTAATTCCAACATCTTCTAATTTTGCTTTTACTTGATTTGCATATTCTACATGTGTATCTGCAATTGGCAAGAGTTCTACTTGTACTGGTGCAAGCCATGTTGGGAATGCTCCTGCATAATTTTCAATAAGTACTCCAATAAATCTTTCTATACTTCCAAATATAACCCTATGAAGCATAACTGGTCTATGTTTTTCTCCATCTTCACCAATATATGTTAAGTCAAATCTCTCTGGCATTTGGAAATCTAGTTGTATTGTACCGCATTGCCATTCACGTCCTAAGGAGTCTTTTATATGGAAATCTATCTTAGGGCCATAGAAAGCTCCATCTCCTTCATTTATTTCATATGGCATATCCATATCTTTAAGTACTTTTTTTAAGGCTCCTTCTGCCATTTCCCATTGCTCATCAGACCCCATTGAATCTTCTGGTCTTGTAGAAAGCTCTACTGTATATTCAAATCCAAAAATGCTATACACTTCATCTACAAGTTTCATTATTCCTGCTATTTCAGCTTCTATTTGCTCTGGCAAACAAAATATATGTGCATCATCTTGTGTGAAGCATCTTACTCTGAATAATCCATTTAATTCTCCAGATTTTTCATGTCTGTGAACTAGTCCTAACTCTCCTGCTCTTATTGGTAAATCCTTGTATGAATGCATTTTACTCTTATATACAAGCATTCCTCCTGGACAGTTCATTGGCTTAATACCATAATCTACATTATCTATTTTTGTAGTATACATATTTTCTTTGTAATGGTCCCAATGTCCTGAACGATGCCATAATTCTTCATTTAATATCATTGGAGTTTTTATTTCAACATATCCGCTTTTTCTATGAATATCTCTCCAAAAATCCTCTAGTACGTTTCTTAGTACCATTCCCTTTGGTAAGAAAAATGGGAATCCTGGTCCTTCTGGTGCAATCATAAATAATTCTAATTCTTTTCCTAGTTTTTTGTGATCACGTTTTTTAGCCTCTTCTAGCATATTTAAATATTCTTCCAATTGGCTAGCCTTTGGATAAGATATTCCATAAAATCTTTGAAGCATTTTATTATTCTCGTCACCTCTCCAATATGCTCCTGAAGAGGATAATATCTTAACTGCTTTAACTTTTCCTGTACTCATTAAGTGTGGTCCTGCACAAAGGTCTGTAAATTCTCCTTGCTTATAAAATGATATTTCCTCTCCTTCAGGAAGTTCTTCTATTAATTCGACTTTATAGTCTTCTGCTTGTTCTTTCATAAATTTTATAGCTTCATTTCTTTGAAGAGTAAATCTTTCAATTGGCAAATCTTCTTTTATTATTTTCTTCATTTCTGCCTCAATCTTTTCAAAGTCGTCTGAAGAAATATTTTCTTTAACATCAAAATCGTAATAAAAACCTTTATCAATTGCAGGTCCTATTGTTAATTTTATATCATTTCCATATATTCTTTTAATAGCTTGTGCCATTATATGTGCTGTTGTATGCCAATACGCTTTTTTTCCATCTTCACTATTTTCAAAAGTGCATATTTCAACTTCTGAGTCTTCTTTAATTTCATATCTTAAATCTCTTACTTTTCCATTAACTTTGGCACAAGTTGCCATTCTAGCTAACCCTTCGCTTATTTCTTTTGCTAATTCTAAAACTGTAATACCTTGTTTTACTTCTTTGATAGATCCATCTTTTAAAGTAATTTTCATAATAATCATCCTTTCTTTATTTTATCTATTTGGAGAACAAAAGGTCGAAGTCACCATTTGTTCGTGCCGATTTAGGTTTCCGACTATAAGGAGGAAATCCTAAAGTCAATGGCGATTATAGCCTTTATATGTAATAGGAATTTCAGAGAAATTTCCTATTACATATAAAAGCCCCCTCTAATAGTAACTATTAGAGGGGTGCTTTTTTATACACGGTTCCACCCTTTATTTAACTTAATTAACTTTTAACGCAAGCATACGTCTAGTTTTTCTAGAAACAATGAGGTAGTTTTTCAAATACATTTATTTAGAATAGCTTTCAGCTTATAACTATTCCTCTCTGTAAACAACCCTTATTTTACTTTGTCTCATTTATGTTTTTGTTTATTTAAATACAATTCATATTATAACTTATATAAGCACATTATGTCAATAGTTTTATTATAACACAATTTTATAATTTTTTATTTGTCTATATTTCTATGTTTTATAAATGTATATATTCCTATTCCTATTAATACAGCTATTGCAATTCCTATTGATATAGCTCCTGCTTGTGGAAGTATTCCTTTTGCTACTGTATTATCTCCTGTATCTTCTGTACCAGAATAGTTAGTATTTGGAGCTTGATGATTATTTCCTGATATGTTAATTACATCATCTACTGTTCCTACTTCTTCTTCATCATTATATACTTTTACAAATGTATTTTCTGTTTTCTCAACTTCATCTAACACTACCTGACTTAATGTTTCACCAGATGCTTCTGCATCTTCTTTTAAATATAAATATAGTGTTGTGCTTTTAGATATTTCACTAAAATCAGGTATATCTTTGCTATTAACTTTAAATGTTAATGTTTTTGTTCCATCATTTGCTACATTTATTTCAGGGTTCTCTATTTTTATCCAATTATTAATATTCTCATCTGTACCTGTTCCAGAAAAATGATAATAATAAGTGTAATTTGTTTTGTCACTACCATTTACAATATTAGATACCTTTATTTCAAAATCTATATATGATTCTTCATCTCCTGAAAAAAGATATATTAATGCTTGAAGATATTCTGTTTGCATATTTGTAAAATCAGATAATACTGGTTTTATTTGTTCTTCTGGATTTTGAGGGTTTTCTGGTTGCCCAGGATTTTCTGGTTCATCTGTACCACCTGGATTCTCAGGATCAACAGGTTCAGTCTTTTCTATAATTTCTATTTCAAAAGTAAGTTGTCTATTTGAGTATGTTATTGTTATTGTTTGTTTTCCAAGTTTTGTATTATCAAAACCAGTAACAATAATCTCTGTAGATTTCATATCTAACTGAATTACATTACCATCACTATATGTTACTTCTAAAACACCTCCAGTTAAATCTAATTCTTCTTCATTTTGTATATATGTTAATTTACTAGGAAGTGACTTAATAGTTACATTTGTAATTTCTACAGGCTCTGGCGTTTCTTCCTTGTTTACAGTAATAGCTTGTGTTGCAGTTTTTGAAATTCCATTTTCTTCATATTGTATAGTAACATGGTCTTGCCCATATGTAAGTTTATCTCCATCTGTAATTTTATAATTTGTTACCTCTTGTGATGTGGAATCACTATAACTTGCCTTTACAACCATTCCTGTTTTATCAAAGGTTTCTCCTTCCATATATTCTGTTTTAGTTGGTGGTGTAGTTATTTCAATTTTTTCTAAGTTTTTAACTGGTCCTTCATTATCTGTAAATGCTTTTATTGATAAATTTCCTCTAACCTCTTCTGTTTCGTACGTTCCTAAATCTTCCCAATTGTTTACTTTAAAGTTATCATCATCTGTAAAGAAACTTTTGTCTGGTCCGATTTCAGCATTTTCATCTGTTTCCTTAGTTTCTTCTGTAAATGTTATTTCATCTTCAGTTGTAGAAATACGTAATGAAACAACAAATGAACTTCCTGTTAGTTGTACTGGCTCTGCCAATTCTAAAACATGATAGCCTGGTTCTACAGTAATGCTACTTCCCTCTTTTAAGTTTACTTTTTTTAATTTTGTATTTGTTAAATCTCCATCTGCTGAATTTACATAAGCTTCACAAGTAACTTCTTGATATGTATAAAATCCTATTTTATCTAAATATTCTGTTTTTTCTGCATCTCTTTCAAATTTATTAGCAATATATACTGATTGAGTTGGATAAATTACTGGTATATTGGCTGCAATTTTATCATGTTGATATAAATTGTCATAATCTTTCTCACTACTAGCTTTTTCAACTGCATATAGATTATT
This sequence comes from uncultured Clostridia bacterium, assembly GCA_944392465.1. Classification (GTDB taxonomy): domain Bacteria; phylum Bacillota; class Clostridia; order TANB77; family CAG-508; genus CALXVA01. Next base: position 30,466 of record CALXWR010000012.1, read on the forward strand.
ATATATGTTTTTATCTTCATACGAGATATACATATAACCATTATCTCCAATATCAATAACTATGTTTTCACCTTCTATTGAAACTTTTCCTTCTCCATAACCATTTTCAACAAATAACTCTATAATATAATCATTTGGTATATCATCTGCTGAATACCAACCTTTTTCATTATATTCTGCTGTATATTTATTATATAAAGTTTGCTTTTGCTCTTTTAAATTTGCAGTTAATTGATCTCCCCATGAATTTTTTACTATCCATGCACCATTATTTTGTGGTTTATGTTCCTCATTAAAATTATCTCTGCTATAATTATCATCCCAGCCAATTATTACAACAGCATGATTCATTGCGTAACTATTTTCTTGGTCATTTGGATCACAATATATAGCTCCTGTTTTATTGTTATATGCATCTGAAAGTAATTGTGCACCATGAACTCCCGCAAAAATTCCTCCATAATTTGATATAGTTTGCTTCATTTTTGCCATAAGCTCTGTTTTTCCCACATCTTCTATATCTTCAAATTCAATTGTGTCATATAATGTAGTTATTGTGTTTTTGTTTTGTATGTCTGAAAGATTAATATAATTCTCATTATTTTCAAATGGCATATCAGATTCTGCAATTGCTCCCATTCCATTTGTAAAATAGTTTCTTACTTCATTAAAGTTTCCTCCTGAAACATCTGTAGTATATCCATACTCATTGAATTGATTATTATTAAAGAAACTTCTTTTTGAAGCATAAAACATATGTCTCTCTGAGAAATCATATATATTTTTAGTATTTCCTAACTTGTAATCTCTCATTCCCAAGCTACTTTCTAGCATACCTAATCCTGCAAATGCCCAACATGAATCTGTCTGCATTTGGTCTCTTACTAAAACATTATTAGGAATTATATTTCTTAAATCATATTCTTTATTTAAGGAATCTTCTAGTATATCTGTTAATTTAAATAAATTATTCATCTTATTTAATTTTGATGAAGTTGACTCTGGTGCTATAACATTATATCTTTTTGGTTCTAACACTTTATTCTTTTCTTCATCACTTAATTCCATATATGCTTTATATTCATCTGTTGGTTCTGCAATGGTTAGCCCATCAATAGCATATACTGTGTTTGAAAATGCTAATACTACAAAAATAATTAATAAAAATAATAAGCTTTTTAAATTTTTTACTTTGTTTTTCATTCTTTTTTCCTCTTTATTTTTTCATTTGAATTATTTTCCTTCATATCCTGGTTTTCCTAATAGTTTAAACATGTTTGTTTTGTATTTTTCCACTCCTGGTTGATTAAATGGATTAATTCCTAATATTGAACCAGACATAGCACATGCCAATTCAAAGAAATATATTAATTGTCCCATGTTATTTGCATCCAATTTATTAATATTAACTACAATATTTGGAACATCTCCTTCAACATGTGCTGCAATAGTTGCTTCCATCGCTTTTTTGTTTACATAGTCCATTGTTTTTCCAGCTAAATAATTCAAATTATCCATGTCATCCTCTTCTTTTTTTAATTCTATATCATTTTCTGGATTTTCTATGCTTATAACTGTTTCAAATAAATTTCTTCTTCCTTGTTGAATATATTGACCTAATGAATGTAAATCTGTAGTAAATTCTGCTCCAGATGGGTAAATTCCTTTTTGCTCCTTACCTTCACTTTCTCCAAATAATTGTTTCCACCATTCAATAAAATAATGCATTTTTGGTTCATATGTAACCAAAATTTCTATATTTTTTTCATCTTCATATAAAATATTTCTTAAAACTGCATATTTATAACACTCATTATATTTTAAATTTTCATCTGAATATCTGTCTTGAGCTATTCTTGCTCCCTCCATTAATTCATCGATATTCACTCCCGCAGTAGCTATTGGAAGTAAACCAACAGCTGTTAAAACAGAGTACCTTCCTCCCACATTATCTGGAATAACAAATGTGGTATATTTTTCCTTATCTGCAAGTGTTTTTAATGCACCTTTTTCACTATCTGTTGTTACATAAATTCTAGATCTTGCCTCTTTTAGACTGTATTTGTTTTCCATTATTTCTCTAAAAATTCTAAAAGCTATAGCAGGTTCTGTAGTTGTACCTGATTTAGAAATAACATTTATAGAAATATCTTTATCACCAATATAATTTACTAAATCACTAATATAATTTGGACTTAATGAATTTCCTACATATAATATTTGTGGTGTTTTTCTTTGATTATTAGCTTGTATATTGTAAAATGTGTTATTAAGAGATTCAATAACAGCTCTAGCACCTAAATAAGAACCTCCAATTCCAATAACTAATAATATATCTGAATCTGCTTGTATTTTTTTAGCAGCTTTTTTTATTTTTTCAAACTCTTCTTTATCATAATTTGTAGGTAAATTAAGCCATCCACAAAATTCATTTTTATCGTCAGCTTTTGCATGTAATTCTTTATGAATTTCTTTAACTTGCCTAGAATACTTCATTATTTTTTTCTCAAAATCTTTTGCATTATCAAAGTTTATCTTTATATTTCCCATAAAACTCCTCCTTTGTAAAAATATACTCAAACTTCATTTTTATTTATACATTTATATCATATTATACAAATAATTTTTTATCAAGTAGTTTACAAAAAAAAATAAAATTTACCAAAATTACAATCATAACCACCAGTAAAACTGGTGGTTTGCTCTTAGCCTAGAAGGCTTTTGTACTGGCACTTCTGGGCTTAAG
>CALXWR010000013.1 GCA_944392465.1 uncultured Clostridia bacterium
ATTCAGAAGATAAATAATTTTCAGCCTTATTAGAAGATCCATTTAATATCGAACCTTCCGTAATACCTAAAATATCACATATTTGACTTAATCTTTTTAAACTAATATGAGAACTTCCACGTTCTATTCTGCTAAGAAAAGCAATAGAAACATCAATTCTTTCTGCAAGCTTTTCTTGAGTTAAACCACTATCCATTCTAGCTTTTTTCAATCTTTCACCAATAATATTATAGTCTAATGCCACATGATTCACCTCTTCCTAATTTGAAAAAAATATACCATTTATACAATACAAATTACAGAAACCTATAGGTAAATATATACACAAAAGGTTTTATATTAATATTATTTACAAAAAAATAAAAATTATGTAATAATAATTATTGGATAAAATAAAAACAACTTATATTATTTATATAAACGAAAAAAATATGATAGAAAACATAAAAGATTTTGTATTGGACATTGAAGTAAAAACATGGTATACTGCAAATAAAATATCTAAAATACAAGGAAGGAGAGCATGATTATTTAAGTAGTTAAATATATCATACAAGATTAAAATGCGAGAAAAAGCAAATAAAGAAACAGAAATAATTGGAAAAAATAAAATATTTTTTGAAGAAATAGATTCAACACAAATAAAAGCAAAAGAACTTGCAGAAGAAAAAAGTGTAGAAAATGGAACAATTATAATTACAGATAATCAAGTAAAAGGAATAGGAACACATGATAGAAAGTGGTATACATCTAAAGCAAAAAACTTAACTTTTACAATTATAATATATCCTAAATGTACCATTCAAAAATTAAATACACTAACAATTGACATTGCAAAAGTTCTAACTAATTCAATTTATACATTATACAATTATGAATTAGGTATAAAAAAACCAAATGATATTATATATAATGGGAGAAAAATGGGAGGAATACTTACTCAAATAACATCAAAAGGAGATAAGATTAAATATTTATTAATAGGAATTGGATTTAATGTTAACCAAACAGAATTTAACGAGGAAGTTAGAAATATTGCAACATCAATGAAAACAGAGTTTGAAAAAGAATTTAACAGAGAAGAAATATTAAATGAATTTTTATACGAATTTGAAAAATATCTTTTAGAAAAAGGAATAATATAAGGAAAAAATTAAAAAATAAGTACATTATTTATTCTTTAAAAGTAAAATCTCAAATCAGAAATAATAAAAAGCGACTTAAAGTCGCTTTTTATTTGAAATTTTAATAATTTTAACGATTTTTCAGTATACAACAATGTTAATTTTCTTATATATTAAAAAATTAATAGTTTAATAAAAAATAAAAAGATTAATAATTTTCAGCATTTACTTCAAAATAACTTTGAGCATGTTTACAAACAGGGCAAACTGTTGGAGCTTCTAATCCAACATGGATATGACCACAGTTTCTACATTTCCAAACAACGATACTTCCTTTTTTGAAAACTTCTCCGTTTTCAACATTTTCTAATAATTTTTTATATCTTTCTTCATGATGTTTTTCAACTTCTGCAATACCTCTAAATGTAGCAGCAATTTCCATGAATCCTTCTTCTTCAGCTTCTTTAGCAAACTTAGGATACATATCTGACCATTCATAATTTTCACCAGCAGCAGCATCAGCTAAATTAGATTTTGTATCTCCAATACCATCTAAATATTTAAAATGTAATTCAGCATGTTCTTTTTCGTTTTGAGCTGTTTCTAAGAATATAGCAGCTATTTGCTCATATCCTTCTTTTTTTGCAACACTTGCAAAATATGTGTATTTATTTCTTGCTTCTGATTCTCCTGAAAAAGCAGCTTTTAAATTAGCTTCTGTTTTTGAACCTTTTAATTCCATTATAATACCTCCTATATATTTTATTTCGTCTAATATCATATTATATAAAAATCAAAAAGTCAATAGTATGCCAATAGGGACAGTCCCCATTGATGTATTTATACATATAATATTCATAGAAAAGGAGGAAAATATGGGATTTACGAAAACATCTGTAGGAAATAATATTTTAAAAGATAATATAAAGTCTAAAATAGGAATTTGTAAATATAAAATCGCAATTGCTGGAAATCCAAATGTTGGAAAATCTACTATTTTTAACAATCTTACAGGTCTTCATCAACATACAGGTAATTGGCCTCGGAAAGACAGTTTCAAATGCTAAAGGAATATGCGAGTTTGACAAAACCAATTTTTTGTTGGTTGATATACCAGGTACATATTCAATAATGTCTAATTCTGAGGAAGAGGAAATTGCAAGAGATTATATTTGTTTTGGTGATGCTGATGCTACAGTTGTAATTTTAGATGCTACTTCATTAGAGAGAAATTTAAATTTAGTATTTCAAATTTTGGAAATAACAGATAAAGTTATTGTTTGTGTAAATTTATTGGATGAAGCAAAAAAGAAAGGAATACATATTAATTTTAAAGAATTAGAAAAAAGACTGGGTGTACCTGTAGTAGGTACTATTGCTAGAAAAAAGAAAACATTAAATCAGTTAATGGAAAAAATTAAAAACGTATGTGAAGGAAAAGAAAAGCTTAATCCTAAGAAAGTAGAATATAAACCATATATTGAAGAGTGTATAGAAAAATTAGAGGGATATGTAAGGCAAAATATACCACAAAATAGAAAAGATTTAACAAGGTGGATATGTTTAAAATTAATTGATGGCAATGAAAAGATTATAAAAAAGATAGAGGAGAACTTGAAAATAGATTTAACCAATAATGTAGAATTACTAAAACTAAAAGAAGAAGTAAAGGACTTACTAAAATTCAATGGAATACAACAAGAAAATGTAAAAGATGAATTAATTTCTAGTACTATATTTATTTCTGAAAATACGTATAAAGATGTTGTTTCATTAGAAAACGAAATATATAACTTACGAGATAGAAAAATAGATAAAATATTAACTTCTAAAATTTGGGGAATACCAATAATGCTAGTGTTTCTAGGATTAATATTTTGGCTTACCATAACAGTTGCAAATTATCCATCTGAATGGCTTAGTAGTTTTTTTGGATGGTTTCAAGAAAAAATAGAATATTTATTTGAGATTATGTCAGCACCAGATTGGCTAAAAGGTGCTCTAATAGATGGTGTATACAAAACATTAACATGGATAATTGCTGTAATGCTACCTCCTATGGCAATATTTTTTCCAATGTTTACAATATTAGAGGATTTAGGTTATCTTCCCCGTATTGCATTTAATTTAGATAAATTTTTTAGGAAAGCAGGAACTACAGGGAAACAAGCTCTTACTATGTGTATGGGATTTGGATGCAATAGTGCAGGAGTAACAGGGTGTAGAATTATAGATTCACCAAGAGAAAAAATTATAGCAATACTCACAAATGCATTTGTGCCATGTAATGGAAGATTTCCTTTTTTAATTACAATAGCAAGTATATTTATAGGTGGAATGGTTGCAAGAGGAAATAGTGTAGTAGCAACAATTACAGTTTTACTTGTAGTACTACTTGGAATATTTATAACATTATTTATATCAAAAATACTATCAAAAACATTACTTAAAGGGCAAAGTTCATCATTTGTGATGGAGCTTCCACCATATAGAAAACCACAAATAGGTCAAGTAATAGTTAGGTCAATATTTGATAGAACACTATTTGTACTTGGAAGAGCAATTGCGGTTGCAGCACCAGCAGGTTTGGTCATTTGGATTTTTGCAAATATAAATATAGGAAATATTAGTATTCTAACATATATAGCAAACTTCTTTGATCCATTGGCTAAATTAATGGGAATGGATGGATACATTTTAACTGCATTCATTTTGGGAATTCCAGCAAATGAAATTGTACTTCCTATAATATTAATGTGCTATATGGGAAGCGGAACATTAGTAGATTTAGAAAATACAATGACAATAGGACAAATATTAATCCAAAATGAGTGGACACTTCTTACTGCAATAAATGTAATGATATTTACACTTTTGCATTTTCCATGTACAACAACATTGCTTACAATAAAAAAAGAAACTGGAAATTGGAAATGGGCTATTTGGGGATTTTTAATACCAACAATTTGCGGAATTGTTATTTGTATGCTTACAACAGGAGTATGGAATTTGGTTAAAATAATAATTTAAAGCAAGTGCGAGTCGGAGCAACCTAGTGCAATTTTTTGACAATTGCATTGATGGAATTGTGTTTAAAAATAATTAAAAAGACAGACAGCAAAGAAAGATAATAACATTATATAAAAATGAAGAGTTGAGAAGCTCTTCATTTTTTCTAAACCTCTATATAATTATGACTACAAGCACGAATTAATCTATTCATTATAGCAAGACCTAAGCCTTCTTGTTTTACTCCTTCAACCAGAACTATATCTGGATTAAATTTATCAACTTTTCTTAAATCAGTAAATATGTTTTTGGCTATTTCATTTAAATTATATTTTGAGCCTATGTCAATTACTAATTTGCCTTCATATTTTTGAACATTTTCACTTGTAGAGAGAATAAGAGGAGTTTTGTATAAACTACTTATCTCATTAATTTTATTTACTAATAATTCATTATTATCACTATACACTAATATGCATTTACTGTTTGGAGCATAGTGCTTGTATTTCATCCCAGGAGATAATACTTTTTCTCCAGCTTCTAATTTAGAAAATATATGTTTATCAATTTGAACTTTTCCTACTACGTCTTTTATATCTTCTGGAGTTATTTTTCCAGGACGTAATATTGTAGGTATACCATCTACCACTCTAACAACAGTTGATTCCAACCCAACATCAGTAGGACCTCCATCAATAATACAATCAACTTTTTCAGACAATTCATCAAAAATATCATTAATATTAGTTCCACTAGGTTTTCCAGAAATGTTTGCACTTGGTGCTGCTATTGGAACACCAGAATATGATATTAATTTGTTTGCAATTTCGTTACTTGGCATACGAATACCAACTGTATCCAAAGAAGCTGTAACAGCATTTGGTACAATTGGTTTTCTATTCAAAATAATTGTAAATGGACCTGGCCAAAATGCATTCATAAGCTTATGTTCAATTTCAGTTATACCACAGGCAATTTCATTTAACATGTTAAAATCAGAAATATGCAAAATAAGCGGATTATCTGCACTTCTTCCCTTAGCTTTAAATATTTTTTTTACAGCTACTTCGTCTAAGCCATTTGCACCTAAACCATAAACAGTTTCGGTTGGAAATAAAACCAAACCACCTGAACGAATAATTTGTCCTGCTTCTTCTAAACTAGAATAATCTGCAATGCTTCTTAAGTCGATATATTTCTTCAAAATAATTCACTATCCTTTTTTAGTATCACTTACAAATATTATTTTTAACAAATCTTTAGCATCAATTATAAATATTATTTTTAACAATAAAATATAATATCATACTAAAGAAACACATACATTATACTACAAAATAGGCTATTTAGTAAATACTAATATATTATCTGCATCAGATTTCCTTAAAGCTATTGTAATATTTCTAACTGAATAAGCACAAGGGTCACTAAAAATACTTTTAAATATTGGAGTAATAGATGTATTAGGAATAAAACCTAAATCAAAAAGCCTTCTTTTTATATTTTCGCACTGAATTTCTTTTATAGTGCCAGTTTCACCAATTTTTAATTTTGACAAAGGTACAGTATGCAACATAAAAACCTCCATTCGAGCAATCTATACTCTAACAAAATTTATAAAAAAACCTCTCATAATATTTTATGACGACACAAATAAAAAGTTTATATAAAATTGGAGAAAAATATTGAAAATTATAGCATGAAATAAATAAAATTATAAAGAGCTTAAAAGCAAAAGGTTTTAGTTGAATACAGCTACTATATATGATATATTTATCATGTAAATAAAATAGGAAAATAAAAATCAAAAAGTAAAAGTGTTGGAGGCTTTAATGGAATTTGATAGTGAAAAAAGCGATGACAAAGAATATGTATTAAGTATGGTAAAAGAAAAAGGAAGTTTTTTAGACTTAGCATCAGATAGGCTAAAAGATGATAGAGATGTTGTGCTTACAGCTGTAACACAAGATGGCAATGCACTAGAATTTGCAGGTAGTAAAGCGAAAGAAGACAGAGAAATTGTATCAACATCTATAAAAAAAGTTGGATGGACAGCATGTTATGTAAGTAAAAAATTGTCAGATGATAGAGAAATTATTTTAGATGCAGTAAAATTAAACGGACAAGAATTATACTATGCTTCTGAAAGATTAAGAGATGATAAAGAAGTAGTACTTACAGCTGTAACCAATAAAGGGTTAATACTAAAGTATGCAAGTAAAAGATTGAGAGCAGATAAAGAAATTGCTTTAGCAGCAGTAAAAAACGACAAAAGAGCATTAGAGTACATTTCAGACGAGCAGGTAAAAAAAGAAGTAGAAGAAGAGCTAGAGCAAGAAAAAAAAGATTAATTGAATAAATTGCAAAAAACATCAAAAACTAATACTGGTGATAATATGAAAATATCATGGATAAAATATGAAAAAGATGATAAAAACTATAAATTGCCAGAAAAATTAGGATTTGATGTTTTTAAATTAAATAACCCAGAAGATACAGATAAAAAACTAGACGAATTAATTCAAAATAAATATAATACAATATTTATAACCAATGAAATAGCAGGTTTTTCAGGCAATATAATAAACAAGTACAATAAAGATGATAAAGTAAGAATCATAATTACAAAAGATAAAGAATAATATTGAATATGTTATGTGTAGATAAGAATAAATTTGCAAAATGTTTAGTAAATTAAGTAAAAATAAATTTACACTATAACCCAACAAACAACAAGTGTATTTATAAAAATAATAAGAACCTAACAAAATATGCATAATAGTAAAACACAGAAAGTGGAAGGAAGGAACGAATTGAATAATAATAAATATACGCAATTTACAAATAAATTAGGAAAAAGCCTAGAAAAACTAAATAATACTTTTTCGCACATAATATTTTTATGCATAGGAACAGAAAAGATAATAGGCGATTCTGTGGGACCAATAATAGGAAGTAATATAAAAAATTTAGAAAATGAATATATTAAAGTTTATGGTATATGTGGCAAAAATTTAGACTTTTCAAATGCAAAAAACATCATAGAAAAAGTTTATAAAAAATATAGCAATCCTTTTATAATAACAATAGATGCGGCACTTAGTAAGGAAAAGAGAACTGGTGAAATTTATATAGGCGAAGGTTTTATGAAAATAGGAACAGCCTTAGAAAAAAGTATAACTTTTTATTCAAATATAAATATAAAATGTGTAGTGGGAAAATATAATAGTTTAAACCAAAAGGAAAATATTAATATTTTGAATAATGTAGTAAAAGAAAGAGTATATAGTTTAGCAGAAATTGTATCACAGGGGATAAAAATAATTTTGGAAAACACAAATATTTATGTATAAGTAACTAAAAAATGGCAAAACTTTAAGTAACAAGATTTACTTATAAGGAGGAAATACTATGAACCACGAAGGATTAAAGAATATAGTATTACTTAAAGATTTGCCGTCAAATATAATTGAAGAAGCCATAATTGTATTAAAAGAAAATAAAAAAATACATAAGTATCAAAAAATAATAGATAAGCAGAACAAAGAAATTAAAGCAGGGGAAAAAGCGAAAAATGAAAAATTAGATACAAATAAAAATAAGCAAAATTACAACATCAATCAAAATAGTTACCAATACAAAAGTGCAGGTAACAACTTAAAAAACAAAAAAATAAATGAAAATGATTACATTATAAAAGAAGCATATATGCTTATAGAAGACTATACAAAAAAGTTAGAAACAGAAACACCAAAATGGAAAAACAATTTAATAAAATTAGAAAAAAGATATAAAGTATCTATAAAAATAAATATTATTTTATTAAGTATCATTTTATTAGGCACAATTCTAATAAGCTTTAAATTAATATAAATATACGAATAAAGAACACCTAAAATGCATATACATTAAAAAAACAACAAAGGAAGAGGTGTTTTTTTTATGGAACGAACAATGACCCAAGAGGAACGAATACGAAGAGCAGAAGAAATATACAGTAGACGAAAAAGAGCAAATGGAGTAAGAGTATCAACTAGTAATGTTAACAAAAATGAAAAAGTTAAAATTTCGTTATTTAAGAAAATGCTTATACAAATTGCCATCTGTATAATTATATATGTGATTTTTTATGTAATAAAAAATAGTAATTATATTTTCTCAGATGAGGTATTAACTAAAACAAAAGAATTTTTATCATATGATATAAATTTTGGGCATATACAAAATAGTATTTCATCTTTTATAAATGAAAATAAAGATAAATATAGTTTTTTAAGCATATTTGAAACCAAAGAAGATAATAAAAATGTTGAAAATAATGTGGAAAATAGCAATCAAAATCAAACAGAAAGTGTAAATACTGTAGGAGGAATTGGAGGAGCAGATAGCAACGAAGTAGCAGAAGAAAAACAAGAGGATAAAGAAACAAAAAAATCACAATCAGAATTAGATATTGAATATATTAAAGAAAACTTCGAGTTTATGATGCCAGTAAAAGGAACTGTTACTTCAAGATATGGAAAAAGAGAAGCCACAGAAGTTGTATCTGCTAACCATAGTGGAATAGATATTGGTGCAGACCAAGGAACACCAATTTATGCAGCAATAGATGGAACGGTAACTGTAGCATCTTCAGAAGGAGAATATGGAAAACATATAGATATAGAAAATAATGATGTACTAACACGATATGCCCATTGTAGTAAACTTTTAGTAAAAAAAGGACAAAAAGTAAAAAAAGGAGATAAAATTGCATTAGTTGGTTCAACAGGCAACTCAACAGGACCACACCTTCATTTTGAAATAAGAAGAGATAATAGAACAATAAATCCAGAATCTATTTTGGATTTTAAGTAGTTTAGCTTCGAAAGAGATTGAAATTTAATTATTTCAAAAGAAAGGAAAGTAAAACAATGCATTTAAAATTAGATTTAAAAATATTTTTATTTCTTCTACTTTTTCTACTAACATCACAATTTGAAATATATATAGTAATAATGATATTCGCTATAATACACGAATTAGGACATCTTATAGCAGGACTAATCTTAGGGTTTAAAGTAGAAGAAATAAAATTAACTCCAATGGGAGTTAGGTTGCAATTTAAAGTAGAAAGCGAAGAATATAATAAAAAAGTAAAAAGAGGCAATATGCTAAATGTAAAAAAAGCCATAATAGCACTTGCAGGCCCAATAACAAATATAATAATCTTCACAACTTTAATACTTATACAAAATTTAGATTTGTATTTTACACAAACGTACATATATCAAATCATAGTTTATTCAAATATATTAATAGCCATATTTAATATGATACCAATATATCCAATGGATGGTGGAAGATTTATAAGCGAAATTTTAAAAATAAAAATAGGTTACAAAAAAGCATATAAAATTACATATTTACTATCTAAAACAATTTTAATTATTTTAACCGCAACTGCAAGTATTGCAATATTATACTTAAAAAATATAGCAATTTTCTTTATAATTATGTACTTGTGGTGTTTAGAAATACAAGAAATAAGAAGATATAATAAAAGAAAAAACATTGAAAAAATAGTAGAAGAAGTAGAAAATAAACGACATAATATGGTATAATAGTAGTGTTTAATTTAAAATAGATATATTAAGATAGGAGAAAAATGTTTAATATAGAAGAAGAACTAAAAAAATTGCCATCAAAACCGGGCGTATATATAATGCATGATAAAAATGACAAAATAATATATGTAGGAAAAGCAATTTCATTAAAAAATAGAGTAAGGCAATATTTTAGAAAAACAAATAAAACCAAAAGAATACAAAACATGGTCGCATTAATAGACCACTTCGAATATATTGTTACAGATAATGAGGCAGAAGCTTTAATATTAGAATGTAATCTAATAAAAAAGAATATGCCTAAATTTAATGTGTTATTAAAAGATGGCAAAACATATCCATATATAAAAGTAAATATAAAAGCAGAATACCCAGATGTATATATTACAAGAAGAATTTTAAATGATGGAGCAAAATATTTTGGACCATATGCAAACTCAGGAAGTGCAAAAGAAATGATTGAGTTCATAAAATCTAAATTTAAAATTAGACAATGCAAAAGCTTTAAATACAAAGATAGACCATGTCTAAATTATCATATAAAAAAATGTATGGCACCATGCATGGGATATATAACTAGAGAAGAATACATGAAACAAATAGATGAAATAATTAATGTATTAGAAGGAAAAACAGATAAATTATTAAAACAACTAAATGAAGAAATGGAAGAATCGGCAAAAAATATGCAATACGAAAAAGCTGCATACATACGAGACAAGATAACTGCTATAGAAAGAATATCTGCAAAACAAAAAGTATCAAACATTTCAGAAAACGATATAGATGTAATTGGCTTAGCTAAAAGCGATACACGAGTATGTATAGAAGTGTTTTTTGTAAGAAAAAGCAAAATGATAGGGAGAGAACATTTCTTCTTAAACGATTTAGTAGACGAAGAACCAAAAGAAATATTATCAAACTTTATAAAACAATATTACATGGGAAGACCAATATTACCAAACAAAATAATGATAAGAGAGGAAATAGAAGATAAAGAAATAATAGAAGAACTTTTAACTAAGGAAGCAGGAAGAAAAGTTGAAATTAAAACACCTCAAAAAGGAGGAAAATTACGATTAGTAGAAATGGCAGAAAATAATGCAAAAATTACATTAGAAAACAAAGAAAAAGACAAGAACACAATATTAATGGAATTAAAAGAAGTACTAAAAATAGATAAATTGCCAAGAAAAATAGAATGTTATGATATATCAAATTTATCTGGAACAAACATGGTAGCTGGAATGAGTGTAATGCAGGACGGAAGTATAAAAAAGAACATGGCAAGGAGATTTAAAATAAAAACAGTATTTGGGCAAGATGACCCAAGGTGTATGAAAGAAGTTATAACAAGAAGATTAATACATTCTGTAGAAAATCCAAATGGAGGATTTGGAAGATTGCCAGATGTTATATTTGTAGATGGAGGAATAACACAAATAAAAGCTGCAATAGAAGGGATAGAAGATCTAAAAAAAGAATATAAGGAAAAAAACGATGAATTTGATTGTAAAATTTTAGACATACCTGTATTTGGAATGGTAAAAAACGATAAACACCAAACAAGAGCTCTTATGAACAAAGAAAGAGAAGAGCTAAAAATATCTGAAAACTTATTTAACTTGATAACTAAATTTCAAGATTCAGTACACGATACAGCCATAGGATATCATAAAAAACTAAGAGAAAGAGAACTTACAAAATCTAAACTAGATGAAATACCAGGTATTGGAAAAGTAAAAAGAACAGCATTATTAAAGAAATTTGGTAGTAGCAAAAAAATTGCAGAGGCAAGCATAGAAGAACTTATGCAAATAAAAGGAATAAATGAAAATTTAGCCAAAAAAATTAAAGAAGAGCTTATGTAAAGAGGAAATCTGTTACATAAAAATATTATAACTGACATAAACTTTAGGATTTTATCCTCACTGTCTGAAACATGAATAAAGGAAAATTATTGAATTGTTTTTACAATATATTAGTCTTCTCATAAATAAACAAGAAATTTTGCGTATAATATAATAATCTATAATAAAATGTTTTTTTTAATAGGTTTTAGTAAATTTATGATGAACAATTTTAGTAATATTTATACAAATTATGAATATCTATATTAATAGAAAATATAGATAGGGGGATTTGTATAATGGAGTATGCAAAAGATATTTTAATTAGCATAAATAAAGGACAAGTAGGTAAAAGCAGAAAGAAAAAACATGATTTTATAAAGAAGTGCATGAAACATAAATTTATAATTACTATAGTTTCAGCAATGATAGGATTTATGATATTAGACTTGGTATTAATTTCGAATTTTGTAAATATATTAATTGAGATATAATTTATGGAAAAAAGTTGAGGCATATTAAATTAATGAGAGTTAATTAAAAGTAACGGAGGTAAAAATGAACATAGCAAATAATTGGAAAGATTACGAAATATTAGACATGGCAAATGGTGAAAAATTAGAAAGATGGGGAAATGTTGTATTAATAAGACCGGATCCACAAATAATATGGAAGAACAAATCATTTCCAAAGAAATGGGATATGGCAAATGCAAGATATAATAGAAGTTCATCTGGTGGTGGAGGTTGGAAATATAACAAAAAAATGCCGGAAAATTGGCAAATAAAATACAAAGAATTAACCTTTAATATAAAACCAATGGGATTTAAACACACAGGGCTATTTCCAGAGCAAGCTGTTAACTGGGACTGGATGATATCTAAAATAAAAAATGCCAAAAGAGAGATTAATGTATTAAACCTATTTGCATATACAGGAGGAGCTACAGTAGCATGTAGTTATGCTGGTGCTAAAGTATGTCATGTAGATAGTTCAAAAGGAATGACAGCATGGGCAAAGGAAAACTTAGCAACATCAGGATTAGCAGATAGACCAGTTAGATTTATAGTAGATGATGTTGTTAAATTCGTAAATAGAGAAATAAGAAGAGGGCATAAATATGATGGCATAATTATGGATCCTCCATCATATGGAAGAGGAACAAATGGAGAGGTATGGAAGTTTGAAGATAATATAGCAGATTTAGTAGAATTATGCTCTAAAGTATTATCAGACAATCCATTATTCTTTTTAATAAACTCATACACTACAGGAATATCTAGTACAGTATTAGAAAACATTTTAAGATTAAATATAAAAAATGAAGGAAAATTATCACATGGAGAAATAGGGCTACCAATGACAAATTCAAAATTAATACTACCATGTGGAATTTATGGAAGATGGGAAAGTTAGCCCCAAAAAAGCAAATAACACTTGCCTTTGAAACTTGAAAATCTATCCTTGTAGGCAGAGGCTAAGCACACATAAAGTACCAAGAATAAAATAAAGAAGAAATAAATTTGGGATTATTCTATATTTATAATAAAAATCAAATTTCTAAAAAAGAGAAGGAATAGAAAATGCAAAATTTAAAAGTAATATATGAAGACAACCATATAATAGTAGTAGAAAAGCCTGTAAATATACCATCACAAGGAGATAAAACAGGTGATGTAGACATGCTTACAATAATAAAAACATATCTAAAAGAAAAATATAATAAGCCAGGAAATGTATATTTAGGTTTAATACATAGGCTAGATAGACCAGTTGGTGGAGTTATGGTATTTGCAAAAACATCAAAATCAGCAGGAAGATTAAGTGAACAAGTTCGAGAAAAAATATTTAGAAAAACATATTTGGTGATAGTAAACGGAAGAATGGAAAAAAGAAGCGGAATATTAGAAGACTATTTGCTAAAAAATGAAAGAAACAACATGAGCAAAGTTGTAAAAGAAGGAACTAAAAATTCAAAACTTGCAATATTAGATTATGAAGAACTTAAATATAACGAAGAAACAAATTTATCTTTACTAAAAGTAAATTTACATACAGGAAGACATCATCAAATAAGAGTACAATTTTCAAGCAGAAACCATAGCATATATGGAGACCAAAAATATGGAGGAAGAGGACACGGAAAGCAAATTTGCTTATGGGCATATGAACTTACAATTAAGCATCCAATTACAAAAAAAGAAATGACATTTAAATCTATACCAGAAGTAAATGGTAGTTGGAAAATAATAGAGGGGGTAGAGTTATAAAAAGAATCAATTGATTCTTTTTTTTCTTGAAATTTAAATACTTTTTACGATTTTTCCTATATAACAAGGTTAATTTTCTTATTTTATAAAAGTGCCAAAATATTATATAAAAATCAAAAATTAAATTTTCATATAGAAAAATGGACATTTTGTAAAATAAAAGTGAAAAAAGACAAAAAATGTAATATTATAATTTCAGTCTCTAAAAGAAAAACTAATTAATAAAAGAGGTGAAAAATTTGGTTGATAAATTTTGTAACTTCATATTGAAAAAAATGAAAAACAAAATGCCAGATATTACAGAAGAACAAGGAGAAGTAATATTATATGGACTACAATTAATTTTAGGCGAAATACCAAAAATAATATTACTATTTGTAATAGGTTTTCTTTTAGGAGTTGGCTGGTACGTACTATTTGCATTTATAGCAATTGCACCATATAGAGGTGTATCAGGAGGATTTCACCTTCATACACATATAGGATGCATAATAACAACTAATTTGTTTTACTTAGGCAATGTACTTATAAGCAAATATTTATATTTAGATAGTTTAGAAAAATATATATTAATAGGACTTGCTTTTATATTTGGAATATTAATGATAAGTATATATGCACCAGCAGATACAGAAAATGTTCCAATAATTAGCAAAGAAGAAAGAAAAAAGAAAAAAATATTATCATATGTTTTGCTAACTATAATGCTCATCCTAGCAATAATAATACCAGACAGAATACTATCTAATATTTTGATATTAGGAAGTATTATTCAAACCATAACCATAACAAGAATAGCATTTAAACTTACTAAAAATGAATATGGTCATGAAATGTATGAGCAGGGAAAAATTGAATTAAACTAATTACATGGTAATAAACACCTGCCGGCGGTGTTTTATTATAAATATTTTTTACAAAGGAGGAGGTTTTATGTTAAAAGAATTAAAAAAATTGGCAGAAAAATATGCAAAATCTACTAATACAGCATGCTTTGGATTAGGTGTCATACACCAACCTACAATGCCAAAATCATTAATAAAAAAAGATAAATAAAATTAAGTGAGAAAATAAAAAAACAAGTTCCAAAACAAAAATAGCGTTGATTAAAAGAATCAATATAATAAAATTTAATATTCGACTAAAGGAAAAGATAGTAACATATTTTAATATGCAACTATCTTTTCTACGGTTATTTATATATTTCAAATTGTTGTGTGAAGAATTCATCATTCTTTGTCGTAAATAAATTTAGATTATTATTTCTCATTAATATTTGTCTTACTTTCCATAATCCAAGTCCGCTATGATTTTCTTTAGAAGATATACCTTTTTGATAAATTGTTTCAGTATTTACATCTTTATTTTTATAAGTGTTTTGAATAATAACTAAAATAAGGTCATTATTATTAATTTCTTTTCTAAATGTAACATTAATTTGTTTCTTATCACATTCAGTTGATGCATCAATTGCATTATCTAATAATATACCAAGAATTCTAGTAAAGTCATAAATTTTCATACGTTTTTCTATTTCGTTTAAATCTAAAAATACATTTAAAGAAATATTTACATTCTTTTGGTCAGCGTCATAATATTTAGTTGCAAGCATATGGTAAATTGCAGGGTGATTAATAACATTAGGAGATAATGCATATAAATTATTTGTTTTCTGACAATCTTCTAATAATTGATTATAATATTTCTTTAATCCGTCCATATCATTTGTTACTATATAACCACCAATACCATTAACAATATTATCAAAATCATGTTTAAAAGATCTAACTGTATCATGCAAAATTGTTAAAGAGTGAATAGTAAGGTTTGCACTTTCTAAATCTCTTTTGGTTAGTTCAAGTTTAGAAAGATTAATTAAGTTATAGATACTTATAGCTGAATATGCAACTAAACCGAATATTGCTATAAATGTTATTAGAAATGGTAAATGGTCACTATAAAATATTACTAAATATGACTGTGTTGCAATAATGATTAAACATAAAATAATACTTGCAATTATAAAGGTTTTATTTTTAATTGTCATATTATCGAAGACTTCTACATTAACCTTGAAGTATTTAACTAATCTATAAAGAAGATATAGTAATAAATAAATAACCAAAACTACAACAATTCTATATAAAGGAATAGATGTAATTAATTCATAGTTGATAGAGAAAATATATTTTGTGATATTCAAGCAAATAAATTCGAATACCGATGTGGCTAAAAATACTGTTACCGCAGCAGAAACAGACTTTATTAAACTTACTTTAAAAATAAAGTATATTAACATTGGAAGAAGAATTATATTTATAAATACCGCATATGAAGAAGGCAATAGAAAATTAGAAAGTACAGTTGCAGAACTTTGGACTAATACATATATTAATTTTGACTTTTTTGTTGTTTCAATATTTAATACTGTTGTGAAAAAGAGCATTCCTATATAAAACTCTAGAAATGTTAAAGGGATAGATAAAATTTTTATTAAATCATCATTCGGTGTGGTCAATGCTGACCAAATTGTTTGGATAAAATTCATTGTTTAAAACCTCCATAAATTCATTTTTATATTTTGGACCGATATAACATTCATCATTTTTATCAAATGATATTACATTATTTGATAAATCTATATCGTTTATCTTTTTTATATTAACTATGTAAGACTTATGACATCTAACAAAATTATAAGGTAACATATCAGATATCTTACTAAAAGAGCTATAAGTTTCATAGTTTCTTGTATCTGTGTGAAATATTACCTTCATACCATCTTTTTTTATAAACCTAATGCTATTTTCTTTAATTACAGTTTTATCATTATCTAATCTTATGTATCTATCAGTACTTCCGAAAATATCAGAGTAAAGTCTCAGAACTGTTTCTTCAAATCTTTCTTTTGTTAAAGGTTTTTGCAAAAAATCAAATGTTTTATACTTGTATGCAACTAAGCCATATTCAAAATGACCTGTTATGAAAATAATATAAACATTTTTATCAACTTTTCTTATTTCTTCTGCCAGTTTTAATCCAGATATTGAAGACTTTAAATCTATATCTAATAGCAATACGTGTATTTGATTATTTCTCACAAAATTCAACAATTCCCTTGGATTACTAGTAGAAAAAATCATTTTACCCTTCAAGTTATTAGAATCGATAATAGAATTTAACATCTTAGATAATTTATCAATAGCGCTAGGATTATCATCACATATAACAAAATTTAACATGTTCATCCTCCGTATTTTTAAATAAAAATCTGAATTTAATTTCGACAAACTGAAAAAATACAACCAGTTTTTTCCAGTCACTATATAAATATAATCTAAAAACTTTTTGTTGTCAATATAAAATTTTTAGAAAAATAAAATTAATTGTCGAAATATTTTAGATTAATATATTTTATGACATATTTTTTTCAATATTCTAAAAAAACTGTAACATATTTTGATTTATGTTACAGTTTTTTTAGAATATATATAACCAAAAAATTGAAATAAATAAGCTTGATTATACATGCAATAGAAAGTTTACAATTTTAAGATTTCTTCCTCTGACAATCCAGTTATTTCGACAATAAAAGATATATCAGCACCTTTTTCTCGCATTTTTTTTGCAATTTCTTTATTTTGTTGCATAGTACCTTGTTTAATACCCTGTTTAATACCTTGTTCAATACCTTGCTCAATACCTTGCTCAATTCCTTGTTCTACTCCCTTACAATAACCGGTATATTCTGCTTCTCTTTCATCCATTAATGCTTTTTGTCTTAGCTCTGCTAACCTTCTAACTTTTTCATCTTTGCTCATTTTATCTAATTTATTTTTAGCACTTTTCATACTTTCATTCTTTTCCATATAAACAGACACCTCTTTGCTTTCTGGATTTTCTAAAAAAGATATCCACTCTTTTAGTTTTTGCTCCTTACCAGTTGCTTTTAATTTATGTACCTTAGGTATCTCAATTATATTTAATTCCATGTCTTCTGTCAATATTATTTTTCTTTCTTTCTCTTCTATTATTTTCCATTTTGTATGAAATCCTAATTCACTTAGATTTGTTAGTTCAAAATTAGCAATAAGTATTATGATTGTTCTTTTTAAATCTTGATAATTTTCGCTTTTCATTATTTCTCTTGAATATTGTCTTGACCAATAATACAACATTCTTTTAATAATATTTTTCTTGTTAGTCATTTGCATTTCTATGTTACAATATTCATTATCATTAATTTTTGCCAAAACATCTACTATACCTAGTTTCCCTTCTGGTAATTCTCTTCTAAGAACAATGTTTTGATTCAAATTAACATCATAAATTTTTTCACTTAAAATACAACTAAGTAAATCTTGCGTAATTTTTTCACTGCCAATTTCACCAAAAAGTATTTGAAATATGACATCTATCTTAGGAGATAAAATTTTATTTTTTTCCATAGTATTTTCATAATTATCATTTTGCATAAACAAAACCTCACTTTCAAAAGATAATAAATAATTAAATAGAATACATATTGTATAATTCCAATTTTGAAATGAAGTTTTTCTATAAAGTATTTGATATATGAGATATAATCAATAAATGAAATTAATTATAAAACCTTAAATTATGTGCTAATAATGTGAATATAAAATGAATGTATAAAAAATAGTAGAAACTAAAATAAAATTAGAATTAAAATATGAAAAGAACTTAAATATATAAAAGCATAAAACATAGAATATAAGCTAACTATCAAAAAAATTATATCAAAGAAAAGTCAGCAAATTTTGTAACCGGCTTTTTTAATTATTATGCTTTTTAAATAAATTTCTAAATAATTATTAGTAAAAACATAACATAAAAACAGCTTAGAATCAAGAAAAACAGTATTCTAAAATTCGACAATAAGCTACAATAAATAATAAAGAATAAAAATAAAAAAAGGTATTCCAATTTACAATAGTTATGGTATAATAAAAATACCATTGTGCCACCCAGGGTAGACCCCGTTGGCACAGCAAACAAGAGAAAAGGAGACTATAAAAGATGAGAAAAGCTAAAAACCGCATGGCTCTAGAGAGAGAGAGAGAGAGCTACACTATTAAATAACCTACCAGTATTCATACTAGTAGGAATAGTTGTAATGCTAATAATACTAGTAGTAATATATTATATATTTTTAAGATATTCACCAGAACAAATAATAACATATAGTGGATATGCAATAGAAGGAAAAGAGATGGTGGAGAACTTAAAAAGTAGTGATAAGTCCAAGTTAGCACCATACTTGGGCTTAATTGCTGTGCAAGAGAATGATTTGATATATAAAAAATTAAATTCATATTACATAGGAGAAGATGATAAAAAAGAGATAGATATAAATTATCCAATATACATAAATGAAGGAAATGCGTTACTAAACTTAGGGAAAAATACAAAATTAATAACAGTAAATTATGAAGAAGTAGAAGGATACCCAGACTTTATGATGGCAGATGGAGTAATGTATAATGGGATAGACTTAACAAGAGCAGATGGAAATAAGTATTTATTCCTAAAAAGTGAAGATGAAATATACACAAATGTAGAACCAATAACAATAACAACACCAACAGGAGAGTATACAATAAAAGAATTTAGTAACATATATTTTGCAGAGGATTACATAGCATATTATGAGATGGAAAGAACAGATAATAATAACGCAGATGGTACAACTACAAGCCAAAGCAATAATTTAAAAGATAGTTATTTAGCATACAAAGAAATAAAGCCAATAGACCCAGATTCAAAAACAAAGATAAATGGAGAAACAATAACATATAAAACATTACTAGAGAGATTAGAGATTTTACAAACTGAAGAAAGTAACACAAACAATAACAACGAAGAAAATGCAACAAACGAAACAAAAAAAGACGATGTAAAAAATACGACAAACGAAGAAAATACAACAGCAGAAGAAACAATACAGCAAAACAATAATATAAGCAATAATCAAAATACAACAAATACGGAAAATAACAATAGCAACAAGGATGAAGACGAATGGCAGGAAGGAATGTGGGAAAAACCAGAAGTAACATGCACAGATTTTGAAAGTGATGTGTATACAATAAGCACAAACTTATCAGTAAGAGATAGAGCAAATGTTATCTCAAGAGGAATTACATTTGAAATATATTTAGATGGAAGACTAAATAGAAGAATATTTGCAACAAAAGTAGGAAAAGTAGAAATATCAAACTTACAACCAAGCTCAGAATATGAAATAAAAGGAATATTCTACTACACAGATGAAAATAAAGTAGAACAACAAGAAGAATTCTACAATGGAAAAGCAACAACAAAATCAATAGATACATTAGGAACAATAGACTTTAGTTTCCA
The DNA here is from genome assembly GCA_944392465.1 of uncultured Clostridia bacterium. GTDB lineage: Bacteria > Bacillota > Clostridia > TANB77 > CAG-508 > CALXVA01. Next base: position 20,244 of record CALXWR010000013.1, read on the forward strand.
AAATGGAGAAATATACTCAAATAAAATAGAACTAAAAAATCTAAAAATAAACAATAACATAGACGAAGAAGTAATAAAAGGAATATCGAGGTTGCAAGTAGAGATAGGAGATGTGGCATATAGATTAAGTAATAACCAAGTAAATGATATAAAAGCAGGAAAAGAGATAACATACCAAACAAGTGAAAGTTTAACATCAAATAGTAAGATAAAATACAAAATCACAGCATATGATAGATTTGGAAATGAACTAAAAGAGAAGAACAATGAAGGAGAGACAATAACCTCAAAACAAATGCCAACAGCAAGTATAAGACCAACAAAACAAGATGTAACAGAAATAGAGATAGAAGTAGTACTAAATAATAAAGATAATGTAAAACTAGAAAACTATAGATATGAAATAACAAACCCAAGTGGAGATATAGTAAAACAAGGAATGCTAGGAACTGGTAGTGGTTCTAATAATGGACAAATTGGTGAAGATGGAAGTCTGATAGCAGGAGGAAACATAAATGATGGGTACAAAGAAACACTAAAATTCAACGACCTAGACCCAAATGGATATTATCAAATAGTAATCTATGGAGATTACAACTTAGAAGATGGAACAGGAATAAAAGAAAATGCAGAATTAGGAAGAGGAAGTTTTGTAACAAGACCACTAGCATCACTAGGATATATGCAAGTAAAAATAGATGATAAAGAAATAACACAAAATAGTATGAACCTTGGAATAAGTATAGATGAAAATCAAACAGATGCAAGACTTTTAGCAATACTAGATAAAGTAGAAGTAGTTATATATGACCAAGGCAAAAATGTGGAAAACACGAACAATAACGGTAATGGAAATAATGATGGTAATAATGTAGAAGATAATGGCGATGAGTTAAACAATAGTGGTAGCAATGGAAATAATCAAGATCAAGAACAACCAGAGAAAGAAGAAACAGAAGTACAACGCGTAACATTTACGCAAGAACAAGTCCAGAAACTAAAAGTAGCAGAAGAAGTGGAACTAAGTATAGAGCAACTAAACTCAAACACAAAATACAGAATAGATGTAATAACAACAGTAAGACAAGGAACAGTAGAAGAAGTAGTAGAAGATAAACAAAATATAGAACAATTAATAACACTAAAAATGCCAGCAGAAGTACAAATAAAGAACCAATTTGTAATAGGCACAATGATAGACTTAGACATGAGAATAGAAGACCAAGATAATGCAGTATTAACAAACAAAGTAAGAATAGAAGTAAGAGATAAAGATAATAAATTAATAGACTTAAGTGAAATGCAGGCAAATGCAGAATATGAAAGGAAAACATATGAAGACCTAACACCAAATGAAGAATATAGAATAATAGTATATGCACCACAATACAACATAGGAAGTACAGATGAAACATATGAGGCAGATTACATCTTAAAAGAAATAAAGATAGTAACAGAAACAGGAATAAGTGGAAAGCTAGACTTAATAGGATTAGAAAAAACACCAACAGGAAAAAACTTAATAGATGTAAGCTCAAAAGTAAATTGGTTTGAAAGATGTTTCGATTTACCATATTATTATGGAATAAATTATGACAAAAACACAAAAATACTCAAATTAGGAGAAAAACTAAGTGACAGTAGAAAAAAGAAAGATTATTACGACTTAAGCAAATATTTAGGTAAAGAAGTAACTATAAGTTTTAAGGCAAGAACTGATAATAATGCAAAATTGGAAGTGATAGAGAAACTTAATAATGACTTTTATAATATTGATGGTAAATCTTATTATACAATAAATGATTTAAGCAAAGAGTGGCAAGAATACCAATACACATTAACTTTGAGCCAAACAGGTTATTTAGGATTTTATGTGTTAGAAGGTTATTCAACAGTAGAAATACAAAATTTGCAAGTAGAACTGGGTAATAGAAAAACAGATTATGAAGAATTTAAATATGATTACAATGCAAATATAGCAGTAACTGTAAGTGATGAAAGAGACGAAATAGCAACAAATGATTACTACATAAGGATATACAAAAATAATGAACAAATCCAAGAGTTACGTTATGAAGAAATAGGAGAAAACAACAAAGTAGAAAATGCGAAAAAAACATACAATATAGACTCAGACGCAAATTATAAAATAGAGCTTTTAGTAAAAATAGGAGAAAGATACTATGAACTAGATTCACAGGAATTTACAACAGAAGGAGCAAAAGAAATAAAGGGAATATTTAACTTAAATGATTATTTAAAAATACAACCATTCGGCTCATATATTGTTTTAAATGATTTAGATATGCAAAATTCTAGTAGTAAATATATTTTTGGAGCGTTTGTGGAAGCAGGTGGATTTTCTGGAACCATAGACTATAATGGTAAAAAAATATATATTAACTCTAAAGATAATTTAGGCAGACTGTTTTGGAGAATTGAAAAGAATGGAACAATTAAAAATGTTGTATTTGATATAAATTTTGATAATACTTCAGATGTATCAGAATTTATTAGTTTAGTTGGCCAAAATTATGGGAAAATGGAAAATATACAAATTAATATGTGGCAATCATCGGAAGGTACAGTAGGTTTATATAAAATTTTATGTGATTATAATTATGGAGTAGTTGAAAATTTTATTATAAATGTAAAAAATGATATAAATGTTTTGGGCAGTAGCAAAGTAGGTTTAATACTTAGAAATAACTTGGGAACTGTGAAAAATGGATATATTTATGGGCATGATATTAATGTAACAGAAACAAATAACGGGTATAAATATTTGGGGATAGAGTCTAACTATGCAAATGCTACAATATCTAATGTTTTTACACTTACAAATATTAATTATTTAGATTCTTTAAGTGATAATATTACTGCAAACATAGTATTGAGTAATTACAATAATGCAACAGTACAAAATGTATATTCTGTTGGCGTTGGAAAGAATACAACAGATTTAAGACACGGCCCTAATGTATATAATAAAAGTTCAAAAAAAGTATATAACAATTATTATTTTGCAGATGAAATATTCACAAGTGAATTAGAAACAAAAGGAAATATGTTATCACTATGGGATTCAACATTTCAAAATCAAATAATAAATCAAGATGGTGCTTTTATAGTAGATAAATTAGTAAATAAAGGATTTTACCCACAATTAAATATGCCAGAATGTATGCCAGCACAAGAGTATATAGAATTACCAGAGGTAAAAGACGCAGATTTACCAGACATATTATCAACAAAAGTATTAGAGCAAGGCACAAACACAGTAAAAGTAGAATTTAGTGTAAATAACCCATCATCAGAAACAATAAATAATATACAAATAGAAAATATAGAAACAGAAATATTATCACAAGAATATAGTAATGGAAAAAGTACAGTAATAGCAGAATTAAAAAATCCAATAATTTGCGTATCAAGTTACAATGTACTAAGTATAAGTACAAAAGGAGCATATGGAAGTACATATAAAAGAGAATATGAAAAAGGAGAAAGAGTAATAAATGTAGATCTATATAAGGAAATATGGAATGTAACCGATTGGAAAGCAATTGCAGATTCACCAACAGAGAACTATATGTTAATGGAGGATTTGAACTTTATAAATGAAGGAAATTCAATTCACATTTCAGAAATAAGAGGAATATTAAATGGAAACGGACACACTGTTTCTAACATACACTTAAATAATGGAGCACCATTGTTTTACATGGTATATGGCACATTAAAGGATATGTATATAAAAAATTATATACAAGAAGGAAAGATAACATATGGGGGTATTATAGCCGGATTAGCTTCTGGAAGAATAGATGGAGTACATGTTACAAATGCAGAGGTGAATTCTCAGGAAAATACTGGTACAGTAATGATCGGAGCTTTGATTGGGGATTGTTGGAATTCTTCAGTTACTAATTGCTCTGTAAACAATTCTTCAGTAAATGTTAATATGGAAACAGGAACTCTTTACTTGGGTGGGGCTATAGGTCAAGTTCAAAATACAACAATAGATTGTTGTTACACATATAATATTTCTATGAATGATTCTAATGTTACTAATGCGAGAATTGGAGGTATAATTGGCGGAGGTTCATATAACAAAATTACTAATTGCTATTCAGGAGGAAAGATTGTATCTAAAAATATTAATGTAGGAGGAATATTGGGACTATCAGGTGCAGAAGTAGAAATAGAAAATTGCTATTCAACAGTTAATATATCTACAAATAATATAAATCTAGGAGGAATAATTGGAAGAAGTACTGCGGTAGATACAGAAGGAATTGTAAACAATTTAAGTATAGGAAAAATATATACAACATCTGGAATAGAAAGCATAAATAGAATAATAGGAAGTACCACTAATACAACAGATAATAATTATGCATATGAAAAACAATTATTAAATGGATATGCAAGTGAGGAAGAAAAAGGAGCTACTTTATTAACTAAAGAAGAAGTGCTAAATCTGAATTTAGGAGAAAGTTTTAATTATGATAAAAAGGGAGAAGGAATATTACCAAAGTTATATAATACAGAAGGAACTGAGCTATTACCAAATCAACAAGATATATTCTTAGATGACAGTAAGGAAACTGAAAATGCAAATTTAGAAATTGAAAGCATTGAAACAGCAAAACCGAATACAACTGAAGCAGAAATAACAGTAAAAATAAAGAATCCAGAAGAAATAGAAATAACAGATTTAGAAATAGAAGATATGGAAGTTGCAGAAGTAACAAGAAACGTAACTCAAAATGGAATAACGAGTATAACAGTAAGAGCAACTCCAATAAGATATTTTGATAATTATAAATTAACCGCAATAAAATATAAGGTGGATAGCATAGAAGAACAATCAAAAGAGATAGAACTAGAAATACCAGTACAATTTTATAAAGAAATATACACATACGAAGATTGGCAGTCTATAGAAGAAGGAACATATCAAAATTATAAATTAATGGCAGATATAGACTTTACAGGAAAGCCAAGTATAAAAAATAATATAAAAGTGAATAGGCTAGAAGCAGAAAATAAAACATATACATTAAAAAATATAAAATTAGAATTTAGTGATGCAAATACAGGATTAATAAACAATGTAAAGACAAGAATAAAAAATATAGGATTTGAAAACATAATATTAACTAATATAGCCTCTACAGGTAATTACTTTGGAATTATATCTACAAATAGTGGAATTATAGATAATTTAAAATTTAGTAATATAACAATTGAAGCACAAAAAATAAACTATGTTGGAATGGTTGGAAGTTTTGGGTTCGGAGAAGTAACAAATGTAGAAATGGAAGATATTAATGTAAATGGTAATTCTTATATTGGAGGTTTTGCCGGAGAATGTAACTATAATGTTGATAATATAAATGCAAAAGATATTCAGGTTACAGCTGTAAATAGCTATGCTGGAGGAATTATGGGAATAACTACTGGTCCAACTCGGAAATCCAATTTATCAAGAAAATATTAATATAAGTAATTCAACAATAACAGGAAAATCCTATATAGGAGGAATAGTTGGAGACTGTTATGAAACAGTTTTAGAATATAGTAATGTTAAGGGTAGTTCAATAACAGGAACTACTTATGTAGGCGGAATGTGTGGAAGAAAAAGATTGCCAAATTTAAATCATTGCTATGATAATATAGTAGATGATTGCAACATTTATGGAAGTCAGGGCTATGTTGGTGGAATAATGGGATACAGTGAGTGTTATGAAGACTCCGCAATTGTAAAAAATACAAGTATAATTGGAACAAGTGTTGATTGTGATCAAGTAGGAGGAATTGCAGGAGGTACGACTTATTTATTATATTACTGCAATGTTAACAATTGTACAATAAGCTCATTAGGAAACAAGATTGGCGGTATAGTTGGAGGATATTATGGTGCTAATGAAGCCCATGCACCTCAGGGATGTTTTGTTGGTCAAACAAATATAGAAGGAAATGCGATGGTTGGAGGTTTAATGGGAGTATTTACACAAGGGCCACTAAATGGAAGTTTGGTAAACGCTAACATTAAAGCAATTTCACATTCAGCTGGCGGTTTGATAGGAATGTTAGATAATTCTAATATGACTACAATTTCATACAGAAGTAAGATTTCAGATTGTGGTATAGCATCTTCAAATATATCTTCAAAAGCTAATGTGGGTGGTATTATAGGAAATGTATCAAAAACTTTAGCAAAGGAAGGAGAATATTACAAAAACATATATGTTGATGCAACATTACAATCTGAAGATAAAGAAAGTGTATCTATGGGAATTGGCAATTCAAAAATCAGTAACGAAAATATAATAAATACTTATATTTATAAGTATAGTAAAATAAATGATGAATATATAAATGAAATAATAGATACATATAAACAAAAGCAGTATGTAAATGGCGAGGTGTTAAGGCTGGAAACAACATATAGAAATACATTCGGCTGGAATGGACATTATTCATACATACCTTTACAAAGTGATTCTTATCCAACACCTAAAAATGTAAAAAATGCAACAAATGTAAAATTGCCAACAGACCCAGAAATTACAGAAATAAACTCATTGAATGATGTAGAAAATGAAAACAATGCTACAACACAAAATAATGTAATAACACAAAACAGTATAGAAACTGAAAATAAAGTAACACTACAAAATTGTACAGTATATCCAGTTTCGGTAAATGAACTTAACGTAGACTTTAGCGAAGTAACAAAGAATTATAATGTAGAAGCAAATGGTAATTCGGGTTCTGTTCAATCAGAAACAAACTTTACATATTATATAAACGGACAAGAGCAAGAGAAAATAGAGTTAAGTAATAGTTCAAACCAAACATATACTTTTAAATACAATTTTATGGACACAATTGAAATAAGACTGACAAGGGAAAGCAATGTTAATATAGATGATATAGCAGAAAACAGTCAAACAAATTTAGGTTTAGATGAAAGTGCTAATACAGGAACAAACGTAGAAACAGTTCCAAAAACAAACATACACACAGAAATAATAGTAATTAAACCAGACGATGTAAGAAGTGAAGTAAGCTTAGTTGGAGGTAACAATGCATACTTGCTTGGAACAAATCTATACATTAACGGAGAATTGCAACAAGGGGAATATGTAAATGTATATAAAGGATATGCATTAAGAAAAGATGGAATAGTTATAAACATTGCTACAGGTGAAACTGTGGATATAGTAACTAAACAAATGGTACAAAGTGAAAATACAGATACACCAGTAAGTGTAGACAATATCTCAAAATATAACGAAAATGATAATAATGAAAAAATAAACACACAAGAGACTACATACTTAGAAGAAGCACCACAATCGCTTCACACATACGAATACAAAGGAAATAACATCGAAGTATATGGAACATATAGCAAAGTAAACGGAAATATAAAATTGCAAATATACAATGTAAGAAGCGGAAAATTATCAGCACTTTCAAACTCACTAGATATGAAAATTGGAAACAGCATAACAGATAACTATAACAATAAAGAGTATCAAACAATACTGAATACTTCAGGAGAATTGGTAGACTTAAAAGAAATGCTAAAATACCCAGATACTTTCTTAACAAGAAATATAAAACAAATAGAACAAAATATAGATGAAGAAAAAACAGAAGTAATGGTGCTATATAACACAGGCAAAGTAATAGTATTCAATTATGTAAGTGGAGAAGTAGTATATGAGAATAACGAGAAATCAGATGAAGGACTAACAGATTATATTGCAGGAAGTATAGAGAATATATGGAATGACTACGAAGAAAAACAGCAAGAATATGCAAAAACTAAAGAGCTAGAGCAAAAGCTGGCAGAATTACCTGTAGAAAAAGCCATTGAGCGAGTAAACGGAAATGCTCAAAACAACAATAACCAAAGTGAAAATGAAAATAATTTAAGTAGCAATGGCTCAACTTCAAATGTTGCAAATAATTCAAACAACGGAAATACAACTAGTTCAAGCGATAAAAACAATACAGAAAGTTCAACAAATTCATCAAGTACAAACTCAAACAACGACTATATAACCGTATACAATGCAGAAACAGGAAAATACGAAGTATATAGTGAAGACGAAATACTAAACGAAATCGATGAAACACCAGTATCAGAAACAGAAAAAATAACACAAAACGGGCTAGAAGGAATATATGGATATAATGCAAAAGAAGAAACAAAACCACAAACAAATGGAGCAATAATAGTAATTGCAACAATTGTTGTGATTATACTAGCATTAGTTATTTTAAGAAAGGTTGTTGTGAAAAAGAATACAAAAAACAATGTATAAATTATGTTTTTTTTACATATAATATGTTCGACAAACAATTCCAACACATAACACAACAAACGAGCAATGGAAATATTTTTCCATTGCTCGTTGACACAATACAGTAATTGTTGTATACTATATGTAGAGGTGAAAGCTATGATACAAAGAGATATCTATTTGAAAAAACTGATAGATTTTAAGGATAAAGATTTAATTAAAATTGTAACAGGAATTAGAAGATGCGGTAAATCTACTTTATTTGATATATATATTAACTATTTAAAAGAACAAGGAGTACAGGAAAATCAAATAATAAAACTAAATCTAGAAAGTCAAGAATATAATTTTGAAAGTTATGTTGAACTATATAACTATATAAGTAAAAGATTAGTTAAAAGCAAAAAAAATTATGTTTTTATAGATGAAGTTCAACGTGTAGATGAATTTCAAAAGACTATAGATAGTTTATATATAGATAAAAATATTGATTTATATATAACAGGTTCAAATGCATATCTTTTATCTGGAGAATTAGCAACTCTAATTTCAGGCAGATATGTAGAAATAAAAATGTTACCATTATCTTTCAAAGAATATATGTCAGCCTTTAATGAAAATATAGATAAACAAGAAAAATTATTAGATTATTTAAAATACGGTTCATTGCCACTAACAGTAGAATTATTTAAAACAAATCCAGATATAATAGAAAACTATATAGACGGAGTATTTTCAACTGTTATATACAAGGATGTAATGCAAAGAAATAATATAAATAATAAAATGTTATTAGAAAGTATTATAAAATATATTTTTAGTAACATAGGAAGTCCAATAACTACTAAAAAAATAAGTGACACATTAACCAGTATGAATAGAGCTACAAGTAATCATACAGTAGAAAATTATATTTCAGCATTAATAGATGCATTTTTGTTATATAAAGTTGATAGATTTGACGCCAAAGGAAAAAATGTCCTTGCAAGTGGGTACAAGTATTACATTGCAGATATAGGATTTAGAGCACATATGCTTGGAAAAAAAGCTGGACAAGATATGGGACATATATTGGAAAATATAGTTTATTTAGAATTGTTAAGAAGAGGATATAAAGTATATACGGGAAAAATAGATAATTTAGAAATAGATTTTGTAGCTGAAAATAAAAATGGGATAGAATATTATCAAGTGTCATTAACTACAAGAGAAGAGGAAACTTTAGAAAGAGAATTAAAACCATTACAAAAGACAGGAGACTTTTATCCTAAATATTTGTTAACAATGGATAGGGATTTAGAAGCAGACTATAATGGAATAAGAAAAATAAATATAATAGATTGGTTACTTGAAGAAAACATCTAAAAAAATACAAAATAGTATTTAAAATTAAAATAGTTATGATATAATAAAAATGCCATCGTGCCACCCAGGACAGACTCTGTTGGCACAGTAAACAAGAGAAAAGGAGACTGAAAATATGAGAAAAGCTAAAAACCGCATGGCTCTAGAGAGAGAGAGAGAGAGAGAGAGAGAGAGCTACACTATTAAATAACCTACCAGTATTCATACTAGTAGGAATAGTTGTAA
>CALXWR010000014.1 GCA_944392465.1 uncultured Clostridia bacterium
TTGGCGGAAGCTGAGGGATTTGAACCCTCGCGGCCCTTGCGAACCCTAACAGTTTAGCAAACTGTCCCCTTCAACCACTTGGGTAAGCCTCCATATAATTATAGAAGTTAGATAATTAATCTAATTCTAACTTCTACTAATTATTGGCGGAGAGGGTGGGATTCGAACCCACGGTAGGCTATTCACCTACGCCAATTTTCAAGACTGGTGCCATAAACCAACTCGACCACCTCTCCAATTACAGTTAACAATTGCTGTAACGTTTATATATTAACACAATAATTACTTATTTGTCAATACATTTAATTAAAATTTATGCTATTGCATAAAAAAATAATTAATTTATTAATAACTAATAAATTAATTATTTTTTATTATTTACTTTTTATTGCTTTTTCTAAAGCTTCTTTTTCTTCATTAGATAAAACGTATCTAGATTCTCCTTTTTCTATAGGTTTTGCATATATATTTGATGAATCTCTAGCATATATTCCATTTAATACTACACCATTATTATATTTATCTAATAATGCTAATGTAAAGCTTAAATCGCTTCCAGTGTCCTTAAAAGCATTATATCTGACAATTCCAATTTTTTGTATACACTCCATCATTTCATTGTCAATTTTTTTACAATAAGCAATTATTTCATTATTTGTTTGCTCTGTTTTTTCTACTTTTTCTATATAAGATTTCATCATTTGTTCTAAATCTTTTCCATTTCCCAATTTATTCATAAACTTAGAATAACTTTCTCTAAGTTTTTTTAAATGTAAACTAGTTCTTAGATACAATATAAGTAATATTATTAATCCTAAAAATAATATTATTAAAAAGGTATCTGTTTTAAGGAAATTTAAAATTGTATTCATAATAAAATTCCGTTCCTTTCTAAGCTTTATTTTAATCTTTATTTATAAGCCCTAGAATTCTTTCTAAGTCGTCATATGATGAATATTGTATTATTATCTTTCCTGACCTTTTATGGGCATCTAATTTAACTTTCGTGCCAAAGAAGCCTTGAAATGAATCTTCTATATCTCTATATATTGCTTCATAACGTGGGTCTACTTTTTGTGCTACCTTTTTATTTTTTACTTTTCTTTCAATGTCTCTTACACTTTCCCCTTTAGCAATTATGTCTAAAGCTGCTCTATATTGTTTTTCTGGATCTTCTATTACTACTAAATTTCTACAATGTCCTTCTGTAAGTTTACCATCTTGAGCCAATTGTATTACTCTTGGATCTAGATTTAGTATTCTTATAGAATTTGCAATATTACTTCTACTAATTCCTATTGAATCAGCTAATTCTTTTTGCGTCATCCCATAATCATCAATTAATTCTTTTAATCCTTTAGCTTTATCTATTGGATTTAAATCAACTCTCTGAAGATTTTCTATTAAAGCAATCTCTTTATTTGTCTTATCAGTAATATCATCTTTTATAATGCATGGCATTTCAGTTAATCCTGCTTTTTTTGCAGCTCTCCAACGTCTTTCTCCAGCTACTATTTCATAATAATCATCTTTTTTATTAACTAAAATTGGTTGTAATACACCATATGTTTTTATTGAACTAGCAAGTTCATCTAATGCTTCTTCATCAAATGTTCTTCTAGGTTGTTCTCTATTTGGTTCTATTTCAATAACTTTTATTTTATGTATTTTTTCGATAGAGCCTTCGTTATTTTCTTCTGTATTTGATAATAAATTATCAGCAAATAATGCATCTAAGCCTTTTCCTAAGCCTGTTTTTTTCATTTTAACCTCCATTCGAGCAAATTTACGCTCCGACAAAAATTTTATTTAATAACCTATATAAATTCGTGAAAATATTGAGGACAATAGCAATTGTGCCTTTTTTATTATAAAGCATGTTTACCTTTTGAATCACTTTCATTGTTTTTTATAAACTCTTTTACGAATTTTTCATAACTTTTAGCACCTTTAGATCTAGGGTCATATATACTAATTGGCATACCATAGCTTGGTGCTTCACTTAGTTTAACATTCCTTGGTATTACATTTTTGTATACTTTATTATTAAAATATTTTTTTACTTCTTTAACAACTTGATTTGATAAATTTGTTCTTGCATCATACATTGTAAGAAGAGCACCCTCTATTTCAATTTCTTTATTTAAATGTTTTTTTACAAGACTAATTGTATTTAAAAGTTGTCCTAATCCTTCCAATGCATAATATTCACATTGTACAGGTATTAAAACACTATTAGAAGCTGTAAAAGAATTTAATGTTATTAATCCTAATGAAGGTGGGCAATCAATTATTATATAATCATACCTATCTTTAACAAGGTCTAGTTTTTCTTTCAATCTATGCTCTCTTGACATAACAGAAACTAGCTCTACTTCTGCTCCTGCAAGGTTTATATTTGATGGACAAATGTCCAAATTTTTAATATTTGTCTTTTTGACAACTTCTTCTATTTGCACATCATTTATTAATATATCATAAACAGATAATTCTATTTCATCTCTATCTATGCCTACTCCACTAGAAGCATTCCCTTGAGGATCAGCATCAATCATTAAAACTTTCTTTCCCTTTTTTGCTAGTATAGTGCTTAAATTGATTGAGGTTGTAGTCTTTCCAACTCCTCCCTTTTGATTAGCAATTGATACAATTTTTCCCATTTTTTTAGCCTCCGTTTATAATTTAATATAATTATAATATATAAAATTTTATTATATGTCAATGAAATATACAAAAGTTTTCTATAATTTTTATATTAAAATTATATTAAAAATATCTATTTTTGTAATAGTTATTTAGTATAGCTTTAAAATCACAAAAAAAGAAGATATTATTTATATCTTCTTTTTTATAAAATTGGCTGTTTTGAAGGCATTCCAGCTTTTCTTGGATATTTTTTAGGTGTACTTTTTATCTTTTTTATTATTAAAATATTTCTTTCTATGTTAGTGTTCGGCAAGTTTATTTTTTTTATTTTTGTAATTTCTCCACCTAATTCTTGTATTGCTTTATGTGCTTTTTCTACTTCTTCATTAATATTTGGACCTTTCATACATATACATATACCATTTAATTTAACAAAAGGAAGCATATATTCTAATAATGTACTTAAATTTGCTACAGCTCTAGATACTGATATGTCTATATTTTCTCTATATTCTTTGTTTCTTGCTAAATCTTCTACTCTTGAATGAATTAATTTTATATTTTCTAACTTTAATTCTTCTTTTACTTTTTCCAAAAAGTTAATTCTTTTATTTAAAGAATCAACTAATATAAAGTCATTATTTGGATTTAGTATTTTTAGTGGAATGCCTGGAAAACCTGCTCCTGTTCCTATATCTATTATATTTTTCTTGTCTTTTATATACTTATTTATTGTTAAACTATCTACATAATGCTTTAATATTATATCATTAATATCAGTAATTGCTGTTAAATTAATTTTTTCATTCCATTCAAGTAATAATTTTGTATATTTATAGAAAAATTCTCCTATATTATCATTTATTTTTATATCTATTTCTTTTAATTTATTTATTAATTCTTTAATAAAATCTTCTTTATTCATTATTGCTCCTTTTTATTTCCTTTAATTTGTTCTAAATATATTAAAAGTACTGATATATCAGCTGGTGAAACCCCTGATATTCTTGATGCTTGTCCTACTGAATTAGGTTTTATTTTGTTAAGTTTTTGTCTTGCTTCTAGCCTTAACCCCTTAATCTCTTCATAGTTTATATCTTTAGGTAATAATTTATATTCTAATTTTTTAAATTTTTCTACCTGTTCTTCTTGAAGTTTTATATATCCTTCATATTTTATTTGAATTTCTACTTCTTTTTTTACTTCATCTGGTAATTCTGGTCTGTTTTCATCTATTTCTCCTAATTTTTCATAAGATAATTCACTTCTTTTTAATAAACTTTCAAGTTTTGTACCATTTGATAGTTTAGAAGAATTATTCTTTTCTAGAAAATCATTAATTTCTGACGTTGGTTTTATATTTGTATTCTTAATTCTTCTTATTTCGTTTTCTATTTTCTTCTTTTTATCTAAAAATTTAGAATACCTTTCTTCTGAAATCAAGCCAACTTCATGTCCTAATTCTGTTAATCTTAAATCTGCATTATCTTGCCTTAAAAGTAGCCTATATTCTGCTCTTGAGGTCATCATTCTATATGGTTCATTTGTGCCTTTTGTAACAATATCATCTATTAGTACTCCAATATATGCTTGAGATCTATCTAGTATTATTGGGTTCTTTCCTTGTACCTTTCTAGCGACATTAATACCTGCCATAAGTCCTTGTACAGCTGCTTCTTCATATCCTGAAGTACCGTTTATTTGACCAGCAAAAAACATTCCCTGTATTCTCTTATGTTCTAATGATAATTGTAACTCTGAAGGATCAATACAATCATATTCTATAGCATACGCCGGTCTTGTAAACTCTGCATGCTCAAGTCCAGGAATGGTTCTATACATTGCTATTTGTACGTCTTCTGGCAAAGATGAGCTCATTCCTTGTATATACATTTCGTTAGTATGTCTTCCTACTGGCTCTACAAATATTTGATGTCTTTCTTTATCTGCAAATCTTACTACTTTATCCTCTATGGAAGGGCAATATCTAGGGCCTGTTCCTTCTATAGAGCCAGAAAATAAAGGAGAACGATGCAAATTAGCTCTTATTATATCATGAGTTTTTTGATTTGTATATGTCAAATAGCAAGGCAATTGCTCAATATTTTCATCAATATTATCTTCAAAAGAAAAAGCTTCTGGATGTATATCCCCATCTTGTCTTTCCATTTTAGAAAAGTCTATACTATCTTTATTTATTCTTGCTGGTGTCCCTGTCTTAAATCTAACTAAGTTTATTCCGTTCTTTTTTAAAATTTCTGAAAGTTTATTTGCTGGAAACACACCATCTGGGCCACTTTCATATGATGTTTCACCAATAAATATTTTTCCTTTTAAATATGTACCTGTCGCTAAAATCACATTATCAACATGATACACAGCACCTATGTTAGTCTTAACATATTTTACACTATTGTTTTCTACTCCAATATCAACAATCTCACCTTGTTTTAAAAATAAATTTTCTTGTTTTTCAAGAGTGTATTTCATCTCTTCTTGGTATCTTTTTCTATCTGCTTGAGCCCTTAAAGAGTATACTGCTGGTCCTTTTGAAGTATTTAACATTCTAAGTTGGGTATATGTTTTATCTATATTCTTTCCCATTTCCCCACCTAAACAATCTAACTCTCTAACTAAATGCCCTTTAGAACTTCCTCCAATATGAGGATTACATGGCATATTTGCAACAGCTTCTAAACTAATTGAAAACACAAGAGTCTTCAAACCCAGCCTGGCTGTAGCAAGTCCGGCTTCGCATCCTGCATGTCCTGCTCCTATAACAGCAACATCATATTTTCCTCCATCATATTCCATTCGTTATTTCATTCCTTTCTCTCTAATATGAAACTACACTAAAGTAGTACAAACGATATTTTAATAATTTTATCTAAAGAAAATAAATAAATCTTTATTTTTATAATATTACAAAAATTTTCATCATTTGTTGTCTTATTGTCAAATTGTTGTTTTGTCGAATTTTGTCATATTTTCTGCAAGTTAGTTTTACCAAGTGTTTCACGCCTTGTTATTTTCGTATTTTTTACGTTTTTTCTTCTTTTTTGTCTTTTTGGTTGCTATTTTCCTAAGCAAAACTTTGAAAATATTTTATTTATAATATCCTCAGATACATTGTTTCCAGTAATTTCTCCTAAATCTTCCAATATTTCTTTTATTCCTATAGCAACAATATCTATAGTCATATTTTGATTTATGCTTTCTTTTGTTCTTTTAATACTTTCTATTGCTTTGTGTATTTGTGTTTTATGTCTAATATTCGTAATTATAATTCCATCGTTCATTTCTATTTCATTATTATTAAACATATCTGAAATCATTTTATATAATTTATCCAAACCTTTTTTGTTCTTCATAGATGCCTTTATAACGTTTTTATTTGAATTAGATATATAGTTTATTGTCTCAAAGCTTTTAGGGCTTAAATCGCATTTATTTAGCAATACAATGCTTTTCTTGTTTTTTATTAATTCTAATATTTTATAATCATCCTCGTCTAATTTTTCAGATGAATCAAATATTGCTATAACTAAATCTGCACCTTTTATTAATGAAATTGCTTTTTTTACTCCAATCCTTTCAACTGTATCATCAGTCTTTCTAATTCCTGCTGTATCAACTAACTTTAGTGGAACACCATCTATATTTATAAATTCTTCTATTGTATCTCTTGTTGTTCCCGCTAAATCACTTACTATTGCCCTATCTTCATTTAAAATATTATTAAGCAAGGATGATTTTCCAGCATTCGGTTTGCCTATTATAACAGTTTTAACACCTTCTCTTAATAGTTTTCCATTATCAAAGGTTTTTTCTAGTTTTATTAATTGGTTTTCTATTTTATTTAATCTATCAATTGCCTTTTCATTTGTTGTTTCTTCTATATCATACTCAGGATAATCTATTGAAGCTTCTATATCAGACATTAAATCAAGCAAATCTTCTCTAGATTTTTCTATTTCTTCAGATAATCTACCTTGTAATTGGTTAAATGATGCTTCTGCTTCTTTATCAGTTTTAGCATTTATAATGTCAATTACTGATTCTGCTTGAGATAAATCAATTCTACCGTTTAAAAAAGCACGTTTAGTAAATTCGCCTGCTTCCGCTAGCTCAGCACCATTTAAAAGGCACTCATTTAATACTTTTCTTTCAACAATACTTCCACCATGACAATTTATTTCACACATATTTTCTGTAGTATAACTTTTAGGTGCAACAAAAAAAGAAACTAATACTTCTTCAATCTTTTCCTTTGTCTTCGAATTAATAATGTACCCATATTTCATAGAATAACCTTTTATATTATTCCAATTAAATTTCTTATGAGCAGGTATAAATATTTTTTTTAAAATATTAAAACAATTATCTCCACTCATTCTTACAATCCCTATACCTCCTGCTCCCGTAGCAGTTGAAATAGCTACAATAGTATTATTCATAATAACCTCCTACAAAAAAAGCCAAAGTAATATAATAGTTTTTATAAACTAAAATCTTCACTTTGACTTCCGATTTTTTTATTTATTTCTTTTCAATAACAACTCTTCTATATGGTTCTTCTCCAACACTATGTGTTTTAACCTTATTACTTGATTGTAATCTATTATGTATTATCTTTCTTTCATATGCCATCATAGGTTCTAAAGTAATAGACTTTCCTGTTCTTAGTACAGTTTTAGCAATTTTATCAGCTAATTCCTCTAATGATTTTTCTCTTTTTTCCCTATAATTTCCTATATTTAAAATAATTCTTACTCTTTCTTTTATTTCAGAATTTGCGATAGTATTTAATATAGTTTGTAAAGAATTTAACACTTCTCCCCTATAACCAATTAAAGATTTTGAATTTTCTCCTAATAATTCAATTCTTAAAAATGCGTTTTGTTTATCAACTTCAGTAGTATATTCAACATTTTCAAGTTCTCTAGTAAATTCATCTAAAAACATTTTTACTTTCTTTTCAGCTTTTTCAATGCTTGCATCACTAACCTCTATGTTTTTTTTCTTTTCAACAAATACTTCTTCTTCTTCCTTTAATGTTAATTCTACTTTTACAACTCTAGGATCTAAAATACTAAAAAAACTTTTTTTATTGTGATCTTCTATCACTTTTATATTAACTTTATCTTTTGAAACATTTAATTCTTTAAGACCTTTAGAAATTGCTTCCGTTGTTGTTTTTCCTTCTGCAATAATAGACTTAGGCATTTTCCTTTTCCTCCTTATGTTTCATTATTGTATCTATGATTATCTTTTCAATAATTATTAATACATTGCTAATAAACCAATATAAAGCTAAACCTAAAGGAGCTATAAATGCAATAAAAACAGACATTAGTGGTAACATATACATCATGTTTTTATTCATAGATTCCATTGCTTCTAATTCGCTAGGTTCTTCTGGTTTAATTTCAGTATTCGTTCCATCTGTGATAGCTTTCTTTTCATCTTCTTTCTTTCCTTTATTAGTAAAAGAATTAGATATTTTAATTGAAAGCACTGATGAAATAACATATAATAATGGAATTACATAAACTTTCCAATCATTTAAATTGTTGCTTGGAACCTTACTTAAATCTAATCCCCAAAAATCCATGTTGATTCTTACTCTTTCATCTTGAGAACCAAACTTATTTATTATTTCAATTTCTTTGTATGTAGCTTGATCTCCTTGTTGTTGTAATTGCGTGTTATATTCGTTAATAATATTAGCATCAATTTTTTTCATATATGTTAATGGTTGACTAACAAGCCAAAATACTGAAAGAATTATTATAAGTTGTATAATTGAACTAAAACAACCTGCAAAAGGACTTAATTTTTCCCTTTTATATAATTCTATTGTTTCTTGATTAAGCTTTTCTGGGTTGTTTTTATATTTTCTTTGAATTTCTTTCATTTCTTCTTGTAACTTAGCAGATTTCTTTAGGGATTTCTGCTGTTTTATTGTGATTGGTACTAATATAATTCTTAATATTACTGAAAAAACAATTATAGCAATACCATAATTATTAAATACTGTATATAGAGCATTTAATAAATATCCAAATAAACTTGAAATTGCTCCCATATATCCTCCATATTATTTCAAAGGATCATATCCGCCTTTTGAAAACGGATTACACCTTAATAATCTTTTTAAACCTATATATGTTCCCTTTAAAGCTCCATATTTTATAATTGCTTGTCTCATATATTCTGAACAGCTAGGATAATATTTACATTCTATACCAATCGATTTAAATATTGGTGAAATAAATTTTTTATATATTTTTAATAAAAAAAGTAATATTTTTTTCATTTTATTTAAGCAAGTCTGCTCTTCTTACTATATTTTCAATATCATTTTTTATTATATAGTAGTTAGCATTTCTTGCATCTCCTTTTTTATTCCATAAAAAAACAATGTCAAAACCTTGTTTTAATTCACTTTTTATAAGTCTATAATTTTCTCTAACTAATCTTTTTATTCTGTTTCTTAAAACTGCCCCACACTGTTTAGTACTAACTGCTATTCCTATAACATTATAATTCTTTTTATTTTTTAAAACATATATAGATATTTGTTTTCCTTTATAGAATTTTCCTTTTAAAAAAACATTTTTAAATTCATAATTTTTCTTTAAAGTTTTAATTTTTTTCATTTAATATCACTCAAATTTCAAAAAGGTCACTTTTTAATTAAGTGACCTTACATATTACGCACTTAGTTTTTTTCTTCCTTTTGCACGTCTTGCTTTTAATACATTTCTTCCTGATCTAGTTTTCATTCTTTTCATAAAACCATGCTCTTTTTGTCTTTGTCTTGTTTTTGGTTGATATGTTCTTTTCATTTTGCACCTCCTGTATATATATATAACCGTTGCCGGATTTTTACTTTTTTCAATGTTAGCCTCATTATTATATATTAAAATTGTGGATAAGTCAATATAAAATGAAGATTTTTTAAATAAATGTTTTTTTGTATTGACTATTTTGTGAATTATTTGATAAGATATAAAAATAATGTGGATAACTATGTGTATAACTTTTATACATTTTATATATTTTTTATCATTATATTTTTGGAAGGATTGAACAGTAATGCAAAAAGAAGAATTAAATGAACTATTAACAAAAGCAAAAGAACTTCTGAAAAATGAAGTTACTAAAATTTCCTATGAGACATGGATTAGAGATTTAGATATCGAAAGTGCAGATAATGGTAACATTGTTTTAATTGCCAACAATGCTTTCCAAAAAGAATCAATTCTTTCTAGATATCACGACTTATTCAAAAATACTTTTAATTATATTACAAATAAAAACTGCGAAATAACCGTAGTACTAAAAGATGATATCTCAGAAGAAGAAATTGAAGTTGCAAAACAATTATCAACAAATCAAGTTAGTTATCCAAATACAACATTAAATCCTAAATATACTTTTGATACATTTGTAGTTGGAAATAGTAATAGATTTGCTCATGCAGCTGCTTTAGCTGTAGCAGAAGCACCTGCAACAGCTTATAATCCACTTTTTATATATGGTGGAGTTGGATTGGGGAAAACTCATCTAATGCAAGCTATTGCAAACGAGATATTATTAAACAATAGAAATGCCAACATATTATATGTAACATCTGAAAAATTTACCAATCAATTAATTAATGCAATAAAAGACAATAAAAATGAAATTTTTAGAAATAAATATAGAAATATAGATGTGCTTTTAATAGACGACATCCAATTTATTGCTGGAAAGGAAAGAATACAAGAAGAGTTTTTCCACACTTTCAACACATTGCATGAAAACGGAAAACAAATTATAATTTCTAGTGATAGACCACCAAAGGACATTAAACTATTAGAAGATAGATTAAAATCTAGATTTGAGTGGGGATTAATTGCTGATATTTCAAATCCAGATTATGAAACACGTTTAGCAATACTTAGAAAAAAAGCTCAATTAGATAATATTATAATTGATGATGAAATTCTAAGTGATATAGCAACAAAAATAGATTCAAACATAAGAGAACTAGAAGGAATTCTAAATAAACTAATTGCAAATGCATCATTAACTAATTGTCCTATAACAATAGAAATGGCAGAAAAAGCAATTAATGATGTAGTAACAAAAAAAGATAAAGTATTATCATTAGAATTAATACAAGAAACAATAGCTAAATATTTTAATGTAACTGTAGAAGAACTAAAAGGAGTGAAGCGTTCTAATGACGTAACATTCCCAAGACAAATAGCAATGTACTTATGTAGAAATGTTGCACAATTGCCTTTAACCAAGATAGGGGATGGCTTTGGAAAGAGAGATCATACAACTGTCATTCACGCGTGCAACAAAATAGAAAAAGAAATACAAAATAATGTAAGTACAAAAAGAATTGTGGAAAGTGTGAAAAACATATTACTAAATGACAAATAATTGAAACTAAAAACTTTAAAAGACTTTTTCAAAAAATACGTTTGTTAAAAAAATGTTTGAGAAAAAATCTTCAAGGTTTACTTACGGAA
This sequence comes from uncultured Clostridia bacterium, assembly GCA_944392465.1. GTDB lineage: Bacteria > Bacillota > Clostridia > TANB77 > CAG-508 > CALXVA01. Next base: position 11,178 of record CALXWR010000014.1, read on the forward strand.
TAGAGACATTGGATATCCACATATACATGTTAATGATGTGTATATAACATGTTAATATCTTAGTTTTACACAATATAAATTTTATACTGTAGATAAGATTTTAAATTTTCCACTAAGTTATTAACATACGAAACTATAGGGGAATATGGTTTCCACATAGTTATCCACACTATCCACATGACCTAATACTACTACTACTAAAAATATTTATATTATATTAAAAGGAGAGAGAGCAAAATGAAACTTGTTTGTGAGAAGGATAATATCCTTAAAGCTATTAATTCCGTAACAAAAGCGGTAGCTACTAAAACAACAATGCCTATATTAGAAGGTATATTAATTCAAACAAATGATAATGAAGTTAAATTAACTACATATGATTTAGAAATAGGAATAGAATATATAATTAATTGCAATGTTCAAGAACAAGGAGCAACAGTTGTTAATGCTATAATGTTTAGTGAAATTATAAGAAGGTTACCTGATAGTGAAATAAAAATAACTTTAAATGAAAATAATTTATTAGTAATTGAATGTGAAGGTTCATTATATAAATTAGCAACAATGAATCCAGATGAATTTCCAGAATTACCACAAATTAATATAGAAAATTCTATTGAAATGGAACAAAATTCTTTAAAAGATATGATAAGAAAAACAATTTTTGCAGTTAGTACTGAAGAAAATAGACCTATATTCACAGGTTGTTTATTTGAAATAAAGAATAATAAATTGAATGTAGTAGCTGTTGATGGGTTTAGATTAGCTTGGAAGAGCAAATTCTTACAAAATAAAATTAATGACTTTACAGCTGTTATACCAGGTAGAACATTAAATGAAATTAATAAAATTATTTTAGATTCATATGATCCTATAAAAATAGGAGTAGCAAAAAACCAAGCATTATTTGAAATGGAAAATTGTAAAATAGTAACAAGATTATTAGATGGAGAATTTTTAAATTATTCAAGTGTAATTCCAGAAAATTGGGAAACTAGAATACGTGTGGATAAGAATTCAATTCAAAATTGTTTTGAGAGAATTAGTTTAATTTCTTCATCAAGTATAGAAAAAGAAAAAAAATATCCTGTAAAAGTTAATGTTGAAATTGGAAAAGTCACAATTTCTTGCACAAATCAAACAGGAGATGCAAAAGAAGAAATGTATGTAACAACAGAGGGAAAGAATCTTGAAGCTGGATTTAATCCAAAATATTTTCTAGATGCTTTAAGGGCAATAGATGATCAAGAAGTTTTTGTTGATTTTGGGACAAGTATTTCTCCATGTATTATAAGACCAGTAGAAGAGGGTGGAGATTATATTTATATGGTACTACCTATAAGAATGAAAGAATAGTTATTCAATAATGGGGTGAAAAACAAACAAGTTATCCACATTTTTGTGGATAACTAATGCAAAAATCCTTAAAAATGTGAAAAAGTTTAACATTTTTTATAAACATTAAAACAATCGAAAAGTTATCAACATACAGTAAAGATAATGTGGATAATAGCTAAAAAAAGGACTTTAAAATGTATATAGAAAGAATAAAATTAAACAATTTTAGAAATTATAAACAATTAGATTTAGAATTAAATAAAAATTTAAACATTATTTATGGCGATAATGCACAAGGAAAAACTAATATATTAGAATCAATTTTTCTTTGTAGTTTTGGAAAATCTTTTAGAACAACAAAAGAAAAAGAAATGATAATGTTTAACGAAGATAAGTGCTTAGTAGAAGTATATTATCAAAAAAGTGATAGAGATGGAAAAATAAAAATTGAAATAGGGAATAAAAAGCAAATTAGTTTAAATGGAATAAAATTAAAAAAACTAAGTGAACTTTTAGGAAATATGAACATAGTAATTTTTACACCAGAAGATATAAATATACTAAGAGAAGGTCCGGTCAAAAGAAGAAGGTTTTTAGATATAATGATTGGACAATTAAGACCAAATTATGTGTATAACTTAAATATGTATTTAAAAACGATTGAACAAAGAAATAACTATTTACGTCAAATTAGAGATGAAGGTAAACAGGAAAACCTCATTGAAATTTGGGATGAAAAGTTAGCTGATTATGGAGAAAAAGTATATGAATATCGAAAAGAATTTATTGAAAAGATAGCTAATAAAATAAATGTGATACATAGTAAAATAACAGAAGAAAAAGAATGTTTAAAAATAGAATACGTATCTAATTGTGAAAACAAAAATGATTATTTAAAACTCCTTAAGGAAAGAAGAAAGTTAGATATTATAAAAGGATTTACAACAAAGGGTGTACATAGAGATGATTTTATGATATATATTAATAATAGGGAAGTAAGTACTTACGGATCACAGGGACAAAATAGAACTGTAATACTTTCTTTAAAGCTTGCAGAACTTAATGTTATTTATGATGAAATTGGTGAATATCCAATATTGTTATTAGATGACTTTATGTCTGAATTAGATGAGAAAAGAAGAAAAAATTTTCTAAATAATATAAAAAACACACAAGTAATATTAACAGGAACCGAACAAATACAATTGCCTGATTTAGATTATAATTTATATAACATAAAAAAAGGAGAAGTTTTTTAATGTATGTACATATAGGAAAGGATGTTGTTATAAATTCTGAAAATATTATAGCTATTTTAGATATTAGTTCTTTAGAAAAAAATAAAAATAATTTGAAAGAAATCTTACAAAAAATTAAAATTAGTGATAATATAATAGATGTATCAGATGAAAACAAAAAATCATTAATAATCTTAAATAACAATTCAGCATATATTACAAATATTTCTTCAGTAACTATTGCTAAGAGAGCTAGCAATAAAAAAGCGGAAATAAGAAAGACAAAATAGGAGGAAAGATAATGGAAAAATACAATCATGAGTATGGGGCAGATCAAATACAAGTATTAGAAGGATTAGAAGCAGTAAGAAAAAGACCAGGAATGTATATAGGAAGTGTTTCTATAAGAGGATTACATCATCTTGTATATGAAATTGTGGATAACTGTGTAGATGAAGCTTTAGCTGGATATTGTACAGAAATTAATGTAAAAATAGAACCAGGAAATATTATTTCCGTTGAAGATAACGGAAGAGGTATACCTGTTGATATACATCCAAAAACCAGAATATCTGCAGCAGAAACAGTTTATACTAAATTACATGCAGGTGGAAAATTTGGTGGAGATAGTGGTTATAAAGTATCTGGAGGGCTTCATGGAGTTGGTGCATCTGTTGTTAATGCTTTATCAGAATGGACAGAAGTAACAATACAAAGAGATGGTGGAATATACCAAATGAAATTTAACAGAGGAAAAACTGTTGAAAAGCTTACTAAAATAGGAGATTCTAAAAAAACAGGAACAAAAGTAAGATTTTTAGCTGATTCTACGATATTTGAAACCTTAGAATATGATTATGCAACTCTTGAAGAAAGGTTTAGAGAAATAGCATTTCTAACAAAAGGCTTAAAAATAGTTATAGAAGATTTAAGAGTAGAACCAACCCAAAAAGCTGAATTTCATTTTGAGGGCGGATTAAAATCATTTGTTGAGTACTTAAATAAAAACAAAGAAAAACTACATAAAACACCTATATATATTGAAAAAGATGGTGAAGTTCCAATCGAAATAGCAATTCAATACACAACAGCATACTCAGAAAATATACTTACATTTGTTAATAATATTAATACTGTTGAAGGTGGAACTCATTTAGAAGGATTTAAAAGAGCTTTAACAAAGTCTTTTAATGATTATGCTAAATCTCACAACTTATTAAAAGAAAAAGATGGAAATTTACAAGGTGAAGATATAAGAGAGGGGATTACAGCTGTAGTTTCAGTTAAGGTTAAAGAACCTCAATTTGAAGGACAAACTAAAACAAAATTAGGAAATAGCAATGTTACAGGAATAGTAAGTAGTGCTGTAAATGAAGCATTATCAAATTTCTTAGAGGAAAATCCTACGGTAGCAAAAGCTATACTTGAAAAATGTATAAGTGCTTCACGTGCTAGAGAAGCTGCAAGAAAAGCTAGGGAATTAGTAAGAAGAAAAAGTGCTTTGGAAACATCAACACTACCAGGAAAACTTGCTGATTGTAGTAGTAAAGTTGCTTCTGAATGTGAAGTATATATAGTTGAGGGAGACTCGGCGGGAGGTAGTGCAAAACAAGGAAGAGATAGAAGATTCCAAGCAATACTTCCTTTATGGGGAAAAATGCTTAATGTTGAAAAAGCCAGAGCAGATAAAATATATAATAATGATAAATTACAACCAGTTATATTAGCTGTAGGAGCCGGAATAGGAGCAGATTTTGATATATCTAAAATAAGATATGGAAAAGTAATAATAATGGCTGATGCCGATGTTGACGGTGCACATATTAGAACATTACTATTAACATTCTTCTTTAGATATATGAGACCATTAATTGAAAATGGAAATGTATATCTTGCTCAGCCACCTCTATATAAATTATCAAAAAAAGGAAAACCAGATATATATTGTTATACAGATGAGGAAATGACTAAACATTTAAATGAAATGGGTAGAGATGGTGTAAACATTCAAAGGTATAAAGGTCTTGGAGAAATGAATCCAGAACAACTATGGGATACTACAATGAACCCAGAGAAAAGAATTTTAATAAAAGTAAAATTAGAAGATGCAATAAAAGCAGATGAAATATTTACAATATTAATGGGAGATGATATTACTCCAAGAAGAAAATTCATAGAGGATAATGCAAAATATGTTAAGAACTTAGATATATAAAAAATAAAAAGGAATAGATATATTTGTTTATATCTATTCCTTTTTATTTTTTTCTTTAATGTAAAAATTAGGAATATATGTGTGAGCAAGTATTCAAAAAAATGTCGAAAACTGGCATACGATTATTCTTGCAAATATATATAAAACATGATATATATTTATTTAACAATTTAAAATATATTATAATTTATTTGTTTTTTCAGTAATTAATTTTATTATAATTATTCAAGTTTTTTATTCTTTAATTAATTTCCAATAAAAAATAAAAAACAAAACTTAAGGAGGTATAAAAATAGCAAATTATTTTAATAAAAGAAAAGAAAATGAAAGTGTGCAAGATTGGCTAAATATTAATGAAATTTTAAATAATGGAATAATAAAATTAAATGATAAAAAATATATAAAAATATTAAAAGTGAAGCCAATAAATTTTAACTTAAAATCTAATTTAGAAAAAGAAGCAATATTAAATTCATATAGGGTTTTATTCAAATCATGTGATTTTGATTTTCAAATATTAATCCAAAGTAATAAAGAGGATTTATCCAAACATTTTTTAGAAATCGAGAAAAATTCAAAAAATGAAGAAAAAAACATACAAGAAATATCCAAGAAATATATTGAATTTATAAAAAAATTAAATAATGAAAAAAAATCTTCATCTAAAAATTATTATATAATTTTAAGATATGAAGAAAAAAGTGAAGAAAGAAACAATGATGAAACATATGCTATAGAAAACTTAAATAATAATTATTTTAAGTTAAAAGAATGTTTGTCTAGATGTGGAAACATTGTATATGATGCTTCAAGCAAGGTAGAAGTTGTAAATATTTTATTTTCTTTTTTTAATAGTAGAATATATTTTAATAATTAAAAAATATAATTAAAATATTAGAAAGGAGAAATATGAAAAAAAGCAGAAATAAAAAATCACAAAAAAAAGAAAACTTAATAAGAGAAGGAATTTTTACATATAAGGATTTTTTATCACCATCATATATAAATTTATCTAATCCAAAATATATAGAAATTGATAATTTATATTATTCATCTATATTAATTATAAATTATTATAGGGAACAATCAGATATAATTTTAAAATCTATAATAGATACAAATATTAATATAAATATTTCAATTTATTATGAAAAGCAAGATACTTATAAAGCAATTAGGGAACTTACTTATCATATAGGAAATACAGGAGTTGATTTAAAAGATAGTAATCAAAATAAACAAGATATCGACCTCATAGCTTTTGCCTATAATGATGCAAAATATATACGAAAAGAATTACAAGTAAATAACGAGGAATTATATTATTTATACATATATATAAATACTTACGCTAATAGTATAAAAGAATTAGAACAAATCTTAAATAAAATAGAAGGAATATTACAAAGCAAAGGACTACAAACAAGAAGAGCGTATTTTAGACAAGAAGAAGGATATAAAGCATGCTTGCCACTTATGGAAAATAACAAATTATTAAAAGAAGTATCGAAAAGAAATATATTAACACAAGGAATTGTTGCCACATATCCATTTATTTCATCTGCTATCTTTGATGAAAAAGGAATTTTTGTAGGTACAAATATTTATAATAATTCATTAATTTTTGTAGACAGATATAATACAAATAAATATAAAAATGCAAACATGTGCATTTTTGGAACTTCTGGAGCTGGTAAATCATTTTATACAAAATTATTAATTTTAAGATATAGATTACTTGGAATAGAACAATATATTATAGACCCAGAACGAGAATACAATAATTTGTGTGAAAACTTAAGTGGAACAATGTTAAAAATAGGTTCAGGTTCTAAAACATACATAAATGTGTTAGATATTAGAGAAGAAAGCTTAGAAGATGAAGAAAGTGGATATCTTTCTAATAAAATTGGGAAATTGATAGGTTTTTTTAATTTAATATTTGGAAAAGTAGATGAAGAAGAAAAAGCACTATTAGAAGAAAAATTAATTGAATTATATAAAACAAAAAATATAACATTTGATGATAAAACGTTATATAAAATGAGTGAAGAAGATAATAAGGTAATTTTTAAAGAAAGTACGGATATGCCAATTCTAGAAGATTTTTATAATATCTTAGGAAAAGATAAAAGAACAGAAATATTCAAAATAAAATTGATTCCATTTATAAAAGGATCTCTTAAATTTTTTAACAATTATACAAATGTTAAATTAAATAACAAAATAATTGTAGCGGATGTGTATGAACTAGGTGAAGAAAATTTAAAATTTGGAATGTATTTATTTACAGATTTATTTTGGGATAAGATAAAAAAAGATAGAAATTCAAAAAAAGCCATATATTTAGATGAAATATGGAGGTTAATTGGAGTTACATCAAATAAAGATGTTGCAAGTTTTATTTATAAAATATTTAAAACAATAAGAAAATATGGAGGGAGTGGAGTGGCTATAACCCAGGATGTATCTGATATATTTGGTTTAGAAGAAGGAACATATGGAAAAAGCATCTTAAATAATTCTAGTATAAAAACATTTTTTTCTTTAGAAGAAGAAAACATTAAAATATTAAGTGAATATACAGATTTATCTGAAAAAGAAAAAGTAGAAATAAAATCACTAAAAAGAGGAGAGTGTTTAATGTTTGTTGGAAATGAACATATCTTAAGTAGAATTGATGCGGATAAATATGAAAAAGAAATAATAGAAAAAATAACAGTAAATAATAAAGAGATAAAAACAAATAAATAACAAATTAATTATTAATTAATAAATAAATAAGGAAGAAGATATATGGTAAAAATAATTACAGCTTTGGAAAATGAACATATAAATAATAAATTAAAAAAAATAAAAGATGTTAAAATTATTACTAAAGATATTCAATATAAAGAAGGAATACTAGAAATTTTAGAATTTGTTACAGATATAGATTATATTTTATTAAATAATAATTTAGAAGGAGAAATATCAATTAATGAATTAGTAGAAAAAATAAAAGAAATAAATGAAAAAATAAAAATAATATTAATTATAAATAAAAAAGAAGAAAAAAATAAATATATAGATAATAAAAAATATTATAAAGTTTTTTATGAAAATGAAATAAAAGAAAATATATTTAACAATAATTTTTATCTAATAAAAAGTATCGAAAAAAATTCAAAAAAAATAAATATTCCTGTAGAAAAAACAGAAAGAAATGTAGAAATAGAAGAGTATAAAAATAATAAAAAATATAAAAATAATGAAATAAAAAAAGAAATAAAAGAATTAAAAAAAATTATACGAAGAAACAAATTAAAAAATAATAAATTAAAAAAAGAGAAAATAAAAGAAAAAATATATAAAATAAAAATAACAATAAAATTAATAATTAAAAATATTATTTTAAAAATTAAAAAAACAATAAAAAATAATTTTAATAATAAAAAATTAAAATTTAAAATAAATAATAAAAATAATGAAAAAAAAAATAATAAAAAAATAAATAATAAAAAAAAAATAAAAAAAAAAAATAATTTAAAAAAATGTTATGTTATTTACACAATAGGTACAAACGGAATCGGAAAAAGTAGTATTATAATAAATTTAGCTCAAACATTATCTAATTTAAATAAAAAAACATTAATAATAGATTTTGATTTCATAAATAAATCCATACATACCATTCTAGGTGTGAAAGATATCCAAAAAGAAAATTATATAAATAAAATAAATAAAAACATAGATTTAATATCTCCTGAAAATATTAATATGCAAGAAAATAAAATGCTGGAAATAATAAATAAAATTAATATATTAATAATAAAACTTAGAAAAAATTATGATTATATATTTATTGACACAAATTCAAATGAAAACTTCTCAAAAGAAAAAATAAAAAATTATTTTGAATTAATTAATAATAGTGATTTAGTTTTATTTGTATCTGGTTGTAATTTGCTTGAAATAAATAAATCAGCTAAGCTTTTAGAAAATTATTTGTATTTAATAAAAACAAAAAATATAAAAATAAATATTTTATTTAATAAATATAATAATTATTCTATAGAGCCTAATTTATTAAAAAATATATTTTATGAATTCAATACTTTAGGATTTATTAATGATAATGAAAAATATAATTTATTAATTAATACTAATATAAGAAATTTTAATATGTATAAGAAAATTAAAAGTAATTATTTAGAAATAATAAATTCAATAGAAAAAAATAGGAGGAGAGAAGATTATGGAAATTGATAATAATTTAAGTAATAATAAAAACGAAATATCTGATAATGAACAAAAGAGTTTCTTAGAATCAACTTTAGGACAAGTTGTAGATTCTGCACTAGATGTTGGTTTAAGAATGGTTCTTCCAGATATTATTGAAGATGGAGTTATAGAAGTAAAGGATGCATTACTAAAGGAAGGGTTAAAGGAAGGAGTAACAACAGCGATAGATGGAGCTGTAAATTTAGGCAAAAGCATTTTAGGGATATTTACTGGCAATTTTGAAAATGTATCACAGGCAAGAGATGCTGTTAAAACAGGAGGTATAATTGATGGAATATCAGATGTATTAGATACAGTAATAAATAAAACTAAAGAAAAAGGTATAATTAATGAAAGCATTACGGAATTAATAACTAATGGAAAAGATGCTATTTTAAATAACGTTAGCAATAAAATAGAAGAAGAGTTTTCAAGTCAAATAGAATTAGTAGATCAACTTTCAAAAAATGAAGAAAATTGGAAGGAATGTTTTAACAATAAGGATTTTGAAGGAATGGAGAAAGAAATAAAAGAAATTAAAAATAATTTAAATAAATTATTACCTATGGAAAATACATTAAAAGAAGCAAGAACAATTGAAAACTTACATAATTTAATAAAAAATAATGGTCAAAACTTTAATTTAAGTAGCGAAGAATTGGAACTTGCAAATATGTTAGCTTAATAAAAAAATCTAAAATATACACATGTTTTTTAGATAAAAAATATTAAATAAATTAAACAAAAAAACGCTAATTCTTTTTAGAAAATAGCGGTTTTTTGCTTGCAAAATGAAGTCTGTTTATAGTATAATACAAGAGTAGGAAAAAAACGCAAATGAAAGGACGGAATAGTAATAATGGAAGAAAATGAAGGAAAAATTATAGAAAGAAATATCGTATCAGAAATGAAAAACTCATATATTGATTATGCAATGAGTGTAATTGTTTCTCGTGCACTTCCAGATGTAAGAGATGGTTTAAAACCTGTACATAGAAGAATTCTATATGCTATGTATGAAGATGGTATAACATCAGATAAGCCATATAGAAAAAGTGCAAATACAGTAGGTTCTGTTTTGGGAAGATACCATCCTCATGGAGATTCATCTGTTTATGATGCAATGGTTAGAATGGCACAAGATTTTTCAATGAGATATCCACTTATAGATGGACATGGAAATTTTGGTTCTGTGGATGGTGATGCTCCAGCGGCTATGAGGTATACTGAAGCTAGAATGTCAAAAATTGCAGAAACAATGCTTACTGATATAGAGAAAAACACAGTTGATTTTATGCCTAACTATGATGATAGATTACAAGAACCAACAGTATTACCAGCTAAAATTCCAACACTATTAATTAATGGTTCATCAGGTATAGCCGTAGGTATGGCAACAAATATTCCTCCTCATAATTTAAGAGAAGTTATAGATGGAATTGTAAAAATTATTGATGATGATAATGTTACAGATGAACAATTAATTAATATTATAAAAGGACCAGATTTTCCAACAGAAGGACTTATTTTAGGAAGAGATGGAATAAAACAGGCTTATACAACTGGAAAAGGCAAAATAATAATGAGAGCTGAAGCTGAAATAGAAGAAATGAGTGGAAACAAACAAAGAATAATTGTTAGCTCATTACCATATCAAGTAAATAAAGCTAGATTGATTGAAAATATAGCTAATTTAGTAAAAGAAAAGAGAATAGAAGGAATATCAGAAGTAAGAGACGAATCTGATAGAGAAGAAAAAGTAAGAGTTGTAATTGAATTAAAAAGAGATGTAAATGCTCAAGTTATTTTAAATCAATTATTCAAATATACTCAAATGCAAGATACTTTTGGTATTATTATGTTAGCATTAGTTGATGGAGAACCTAAGATTTTAACATTAAGACAATGTTTAGAGTATTATATAGATCATAGAAAAAATGTTATTCTTCGTAGAACACAGTTTGATTTAGATAAAGCATTAGCTAGAGCACATATATTAGAAGGATTAAAAATTGCACTTGACAATATAGATGAAGTTATAGAAATAATTAGAAATTCATATGACGATGCAAAAGAAAGATTAATGGAAAGATTTGGACTTTCTGATATTCAAGCTCAAGCTATACTAGACATGAGATTAAAAACATTATCAGGTTTGCAAAGAGAAAAAATAGAAGAAGAATATGCAGAATTAATGAAATTAATTGAACACTTAAGAGCAATTCTTGCTAGTGATAAATTAGTTTATGATATTATAAAAGAAGAATTACTAGAAATTAGAGATAAATTCGGAGATGACAGAAAAACAAAAATTGTTGCAGCCGAAGGAGAATTTGATGTTGAAGATTTAATAAAAGAAGAACAATGTGTTGTTGCTTTAACTCACTTTGGTTATATAAAAAGAATGCCAATAGACACATACAAGAGCCAAAGAAGGGGAGGAAAGGGAATAACAGGAATTGCTACTAGAGAAGGAGACTTTGTAAAAGAAATATTTACGGCTTCTACACATGATACAATATTATTCTTTAGTAATAAAGGAAAAGTGTACAGGTTAAGAGGCTATGAAATTCCTGAAGCAGGTAGAACAGCTAAGGGAACAGCAATTGTTAATCTATTAATGCTAGATGGAGGAGAAAAAATATCTGCAGTTATACCTATTGCTAATTTTGCTGAAGGAAAATATTTATTAATGGCAACAAGAAACGGAATCATTAAGAAAACCGCATTAAATGAATATATATCTGTAAGAAAGAGTGGGTTAATAGGCATAACACTTAAGGAAGATGATGAATTAATAGAAGTTAGATTAACAGATGGCGAAGATGATGTTGTACTTGTTACAAATAAAGGAATGTGTATAACATTTAATGAAAAAGATGTAAGGCCTATGGGTAGAGTGTCACAAGGAGTTATAGGAATAAGAATTGCAGAAGATGATTTTGTAATTGGTATGGAATCTATAATTCATGGAAGTAAGGCTACACTTCTTGCTATAACAGAAAATGGATTTGGAAAGAGAACAGAACTAGATGAATATAGAGTACAAACAAGAGGAGGAAAAGGTGTAATAACTTACAAAGTAACTCCAAAAACAGGTAATCTAGTGGGAATCAGAATAGCTACAGATGATGAAGATGTAATGCTTATTACAGATACTGGAACAATTATTAGACTTAGAGTAGCAGATATTAGCATATTAGGTAGATCAACCCAAGGAGTAACATTAATGAGAACTAATGAAGGAAAAGTAGTTAGTATAGAAACAATTGAGAAAGAAGAAAAAGACGAAGATTAAAAAAATATTATAAATCATAAATAAAAAAGGAATATTTTAAGAAATATTCCTTTTTTTAAATCTAATATCATCACCAAAAAAATAACATATATCGTAATTTCCAACAATTCTTGAAACTATACGTTCATCATAAGTTGCATATAGATTTTTTAAACTTAAATTAGTAGATATGATAGTTTTAGTTATTTTATTTTGATTTAATAACCTAGTATTAATAATATTAAATAGTTCAGTAAATTTCATATTGTTAATACATTCAGTTCCTAAATCGTCAATAATTAATAAATCTACATTTAATATACTATCTAAAATATTATAATCTTTAGTCTTTCCAAATCTATAATCAATAATAGAATCTAGCATTACAGGTGCTGTTTGATAAAGTACGTTTTTACCTGATTTAATTAGTTCATTTGCAATGCAACTAGAAAGAAAAGTTTTTCCAAGTCCAGTATTTCCAGTAAATAAAAGATTATTCTTAGTTTTATCATCAAAATTTTTTATAAAATCAATACAGATATTTTTTATTAAATTTATGTTCTCCCTAGGTGATAAATCTGTATGATATTTATTTTTATCTGGAATATCTGAATATAATAAATCTGAAAAATTATTAAAATTCTGTATATCTAAATTTGAAATATTTGATTTATTATATTGTTCATCATATAATCTTTGTTTTAAGCAACTACACATAGAAGTAGTATAATCTGAGTTTGTAATATATCCAGAATCTTTACATATTGGACATTCATAATGTGGTGAAAAGTAATCTTCTGAAAGATTTAAAGATTTCAGAATCTTTTTTTTCTTTTCTTTTAATTGAGTTATATTTTTATTAAGATTATCAAGTAATTGTTTATCATTATTATTAATTAATGATTTAGCAGTAGAAATAGCAAGTGTTGTTAAATTATTATCAATCTCTTGAAGTTCGGGATAATTTTTATATAACTTTTGTTTTCTAATCTCAGCCTCATATTCGGCTTTAGACTTCTTTTGATTGTATTGATTTAAAATGTTTTTTAAAATAGAATTCACAAAAAAGCCTCCAATTATTTCAATTTATTTTTTTAAATTTATATAAAGGTTATCTAAATCTGAATAAGATCTTTGATCATATTTATCGTAACCTGTATCTTTTTCAAGTTTTTTTATACTTTTATTTTTATTCTTCATTTCTGATAAGAAACTTTGAACTTCAGTAGGTGTCTTAAAACCTCTATCATGCCAATCTGTTAATAATTTATCTAGATAGTCAAAATTAGGGTTTGCTTTTGAGGTTGTTCTTTTTAAAGCAATTTCAATTACATCTAAACCATATCCAAAATCAATATTCCATTTTTCTATATATGCAAATTCGTATTGTGTAAGACTTCTAGAAAGCCCTAATTTTTTTGAAATTGTTTTTGCAATAAGTTTTAATTTTTCTTGTTTTTCATAATAAATATCTAAATCATTAAAAGTTTTAATATTATTTTGAGACCATGCTTCCGCAACGGTTTGAACATAATTTTTATGAAGGGCAGACTTATCAAAACAATAACCAAAAAGCGCAATCATAACTTCTTCATCAAAATTGTATTTTTTGAACCAAAGTTCAATTTCTGGATACCATGTAGTAGGCATTAAGCCAGAAAAATATTTATTATTAATAAAATCAATTGCCTTTGCACGTTTTTGATTTTCTGTAGACTTTTGAAGTTGATCTGCAGACAAGGCCGTTTTAGGTTTATATAATTTATGTAATTCAATTTCTTGAATATTATTAATAATATAACCAGTATTTTTCTTAGTAATTAAACCTTGCTCTTCCCAATACTTTACAGCATCTTGTATTGTTTTAACAGGGAGTACTAGTTTTTTAGATAAATCATTTATTTTGATATCTTTATTATATTTAGATAAAAATATCATATATAAATATACTTTTATAAAGTCACCGTTTGCTTCTGATAAATATTCTGAGAAAAATATATCAGGTATTAGAGTATTTGAGAAAAGTGATGATACATCTGCATTTTCAAGTTTCATTTAATAAATCCCCCCTATAAAAGTATAGACATGATTATATCATTATAAAGATGAATTTACAATCTATAAAACGACAAAATATTTAAAGTTTATCATTAATATTTTTTGTATAAATATAATTTTGGACGTTTTATATAAAAATATAAATATTTTAAAACATATAAAATTTTTTCATGATTAAATCCAATTATACTAAATAAAGTAAAAGGAAAGAACAAGATTATAAAAATACATACTTTTAAAGTAATATTTGGAATAAGGAAATAAACAAATGCAAAAATAAAAATACCCCAAATAACATTTAAAATAATAGTTGTATAGTCAATAAAACCAAGAAATTTACTATTTAAATTATAATTTTGTGGAAAAATAAAATTCATTGTAACCTCCATTCGAGCGAATTTATGCTTTACCTAAATTTAGTTCTTAATGATTTCATATTAGTATAAACACTAGTAGAAATTCCACCAATAAAATGTTGAACATAAGAATTAGATTTTATTAAAGCATACATGGCTCCAATACATAATATTTTTGATGTGATATTTGAACTGCTAAAATCAAGAGAAAAGAATATTAACAAAATAATTGAAATAAAAGGTTGAATAAAAAGTAATGATAAAAATATTTTAAGCCAAGCCTTAAAAAACCATGCAGTAGAAGAATTTATAAGAGTAAGTATAGCAAAAGGAGTAATAAGAATTAATACTTTAATCATTATATAGCGAAGAGAATATGAAAGAATTAAATTAATAAAACTAATAGAACACAGGCTTTTAAGCAAACCATCAAAAGAAAACACATTTAGAGTTGTAGTATCGACTGAAATAGAAGAGTTAAGATTTTGAATTAAATTAGAAAAAGTTATATCTTCATTTAAAACAAATTTTCCAACTCCAAGTATTGCATCGGAAATAAGGGATGTAAAATAAATAAAAAATTCACAAATAAAATAAGAAGCATTAATTATACATCCAAATATTAATAATTTAAAAATAAATTGATAAGGGTTATCTATAGAAATTCCAGTTAAATGTGCATATAGTAGTTTAAAACAATAATATAAACAAACAGCAAAAAGTAATGAATTTGCAATTATTAAAATACCATTACTTGAGTTATACCCAAATAATTTTTCAAGTAAAGAGTCATCAAATATATTTATATTTATAAAAGCTAATTTGTCTAACAAATCATAAACACTATTATCTATAGAAGAAAAAAGTGTGCTTAATAAAGTATTTATTGTATCGATTATTATTTGCGAAATATTTGCAGAATTAGATATTGTTTCTTCCAATTAAACCTCCAGTAGAATTATTTTATTAAGGATTGAATAGCAGATAAAATTAAGTTTATTGCTAAGATAAAAGCATAAGAAAATAGAGAACCTCTAATTAATTTTTTAGCAATACGAATTCTTTCTTCATCACCAAAACTAAACTTTTTCATAAAAACACCAACACCAACTGCAACGGCAGCCGCAGGTGTAGCAAGAGTAAGAAGCCAGCCTTCAATATCTTCAAAAGCATTATTCAAAGTTGTTACTAATTCAGGTGTATTATCAAAAAGACCAGCAAAAACTGTACTATATGTAAAAAAATAAAAAATAAATAATAAGAGTAAAGTAAAAAGAATAAAGAAAATTAATTTATTAAATTTAACAAGCATAAACATGTACCTCCTTTAATTAATTATAATTTAAAATATGGTTTTAAATTAATCTTTTGTGGCTCTAAAATTTTTTCTCCATTAGAAAGAAAAACTAAAGAAGAGAAGGTTTCTAATTCTTGAGTGAAAAAATTGGTATCATACTTATACTCATAACTTACTTGAGTGGAAATACTTTCGGAAATATTAGAATTAGATGAATTTAGAGAATGAGTTATATAACTATAATTGGTTTCTGAAGCATTTTCAGAAATGCTTTTAAATAGTTTTTCTTTATCTTCTTTGCCAACTTGTTTTTGGGCAGATTCTATTGTAAATAAATCATCGGTCCTAAGCCAAATTTTATTAACTAAATTTTGTATAATAACTTCTGTAGCTGATTTATTATTTAAAGCATTTAAAATAGAAGTATAGCTTTGAGTGGATATTATATTAATACATTTTGCTTCTCTACTTTGGGCAAAAAATTCACTATCAGAAATTGTGCAATATTCATGAAATTCATCACAGATAAAAGCAACACTTCTTTTAGAATATCTAAAATTGTTAGAAAGCCTATTTAATACTTCTGTCTGAAAATCTAATTTTAGATAAGTGGCAATTATTTTAGATAAAGCTTTATATTTTGAAACACTAATATCCAATACAACAATTTTTCCTTCACTTAATAGTTGTTCAAAACCTAAAAAATTTAATTTATCCTTAGGAGGGTTAAAAGTATTATATATTTCATAATCAGATACAAAAACGTTGGTAATTCTAGTTATTTCAGATTTTAAAATAGACAAAGTTCTATGATCCAAAGAAAAGAATTCTTTTTGAAAAAAGGTAAGGGAAGAAAGTAAATTATATAAATCTTCTTTAGAAAAAACGTTTAATCTGAATTTGCTTTTTAAAATCTCAATTTTTTCTTTGTAATAATTTTCATAGGAAATCAATTTATGAATTTCTTCAAAAGTTACATATTCATCATTATATAGTCTACACAACTTAATTGCTTCTGTTAAAACTTGTTCTACTTTATCTAACCAAAAAGATTCGGAATTGTTAGGAGAAAATAATAATAATATGGTTTTAAGTCGATTGGCAATGACAGATGGTTTAAGATCAGGTTTATGAAGTGGGTTATATTTGTATTTTCCATTTACTCTAATAACAATAACATCATCTTCTCTATTAAATTCCTTAGAGAAATCTAAAACTTTTAAATGATAATTTCCTTTTACATCTAATATGAGCATACCAAGTTTATTTAAATTATTATTGCTATTAAAATGCATTAATTGTTTAGTAAAAGGATACATTGCACTAGAAGTTTTTCCTGTACCAATTGTACCAGTAATTAAAATATTTTGATATAAACTACTTTGAGAAACATATACGGGAGTTTGGGTTTCTGAATTATTGCCAATAAATAGAGATATTTCATTGTTGTTTTGTAAATGTTTGGAGATTTCAATATTTCTTTTTTGGAATTTAAAAAGAATTTTCTTAAGCAATGAAAGAATGAAATTAAAAAATTCTTTAAGAAAAAGATAAACAAGATTGCCTATTATAAAGGATGAAAAGACATATGAAATAATAAAAGTATATTTTATATACAGCCATAGAGTTGGATTTTGCGTACATATATTAAAAGGATGAACTCCATAAGTAATTATAACCTTGTTTGATGTTAAAATGGTATTAAATAATAAATAACCTATGAAACAGTAAACAAAAGAAAACAACATAATGAATAAAAAACGTTTGATAATAAAACCTCCTAATACAGAATTAAATTAATTAAAAAATTTAGATTTAATTTTTAATTTTGCACCTTGACTATTATGAAATAAAACATTATTAAAAAACAAATAAAGTGAATAAAGTGAAGTAAAAAGATGAATAATAAGAATGATAAAAAATAAATCAATTTTATTAAAATCAAACACCGCCTTCCTAATTTTTTCCAATAATATAACAAATTTAGAAAAATGTCTATACTTTTTGTAAAATTTATGGTAAAATTTAAAATAGGCTACAAAAAAAGTCGAAAAAAGAATTTTTAGAAAGTAAAATGATACTTTTATATAATAAAAAGAAAGGAAGAAGAAAATGGAAATAAATAAAGACATGAAAATAGGAGAATTATTAGAAATTGCCCCAGAAAAAGCAGAAATATTAATGGAAGCAGGAATGCATTGTTTAGGATGCCCTGCATCACAAGCTGAAACATTAGAAGAAGCCTGCGAAGTTCATGGAATAGATGTAAATGAACTATTAAAAGAAATAAATAAATAGGGAATAAATCTAAAAAACATATCTAATATATTTTATTTAGATATGTTTTTTAGATAATTTTTATTTAATGTAAAAAAAATTTATAAAAATATTGTAAAAATTCACAAAAAATACACAAAATTTTTGAAATTGTATTGACAAATAAATGAAAATAGTTTAAAATAATACTTGCGTTTACAAAGTATACGTGAGTACTTACTTGGGTCATTAGCTCAGGTGGTAGAGCACTTGACTTTTAATCAAGTTGTCCGCGGTTCGAATCCGCGATGGCTCACCAAAAAAACTAGGACTTACAAAGGTCCTAGTAAGAATCTGGCCCCGTGGTCAAGCGGTTAAGACATCGCCCTTTCACGGCGGAGACATGGGTTCGATTCCCGTCGGGGTCACC
>CALXWR010000015.1 GCA_944392465.1 uncultured Clostridia bacterium
TTCTAGGCTTTTTAATTATTTATGCAAGTCGTTTTTTAATGAAAAGGAGAAATAAAGAATTTGGAATATATATGCTCCTTGGAATGAGCAAAAGAAAAATATCGATGATACTATTCTTTGAAACAATCCTAATTGGAGTTATATCACTAGCAGTTGGGCTAGGTTTGGGAATCGCCCTATCACAGCTAATGAGTATGCTAGTTGCAAATATGTTTGAAGCAGATATGACAAGATACGAGTTCATATTTTCATTAGAGGCTTGCATAAAAACACTAATTTACTTTGGCATTATGTATGTAATTGTTATGCTATTTAATGTTATCAATGTTGGAAAATGCAAACTAATTGATTTAATACAAACCAGCAAAAAATCAGAAACTGTAAAAATGAAAAATCCAATGCTTTGTATAATTGTGTTTATTCTATCTGTTATAGCATTAGGATATGCCTACTATCTAGTAACAGGTGGTGTAAACGAAACAGTACAAACCCCAGATGGAATACTAAAGCCAATAATAATTGGAGCAGTAGCAACATTTCTTTTATTTTGGTCGCTATCGGGGTTAATGCTAAAAATTGTAATGAGCATGAAAAATTTGTATGTAAAAGGGCTTAATACATTTACACTAAGGCAGGTAAGTAGCAAAATAAATACAACTGTGTTTTCAATGACAATTATTTGCTTAATGCTATTTGTAACAATATGTGTGCTATCAAGTAGCTTGTCTTTAAAGAATTCTATGACAGAAAATTTAAATGCTCTAGCACCTGCAGATATACAATTATCTATTTCCGTAAAAGACGATAGCTGGTTAGACCAAGGATATAACAAAGCACAAATAGAAAATTCAAAACTAGGTGTTAGAAAAACATTAGAAGCATTTGGCATTAACATAGATGACTATTTGCAGGAAAGTGTAGAATACAACTCATATCGTATGGATGAATTGACCTTTGGCGATTCATTAGGAGATAGCCTAGAGTATATAAAAAGTAATACAACATCTATGATACCATACAGTATGCAAGAAGAAATTATGACAATAAGTGATTACAACAAAATAGCAAGATTTTATGGCAATGAAGAATATACACTAGCTGATGACGAGTATATGATAATAGCTGACTATGATGCGATGATTGCAATAAGGAATGTCGCTTTAGAAAATAATCAAAAGTTAACAATATTTGGACATACACTAAAACCAAAATACCAAGAATGTAAGTATGGTTTCGTAGAAATGGCAAGTAACCATATAAACTCTGGAATTATAATAGTGCCAGATGCTGTGGTTAGTGGAGAAGAACGCGCATACAACTCTATTATAGGAAACTATTACACAGATTCTTTAGACGAGCAAAGAGAAATACAAGATAAAATTAAAACGATGATACAAAACCCTCTTTCAGCAGAGTATAGTTTGCCAAGTGTAAATAGTAAAGTGGATATAAGCGAAGCAAGTATTGGACTTGGAGCATTAGTAACATTTTTAGGGCTATACTTAGGAATTGTGTTCTTAATTGCAAGTGTGGCAATATTAGCTCTAAAAGAGTTGACAGAGAGTACGGATAACAAAGAAAGGTACACAATGCTTAGAAAACTAGGAGCAGACGAAAAGATGATAAATAAGTCGTTATTTAGGCAAATAGCAATTTTCTTTATGTTTCCTTTGATAGTAGCAGTTATCCACTCTATATTTGGAATAACGTTTTGTAGTTATGTGATTTCTACTTTCGGAAATAAACATTTATTACCATCAATTATTATGACAGCAATATTTATTGTAGTAATTTATGGTGGATATTTCTTAATTACGTATTTTAGTAGTAAGAATATTATAAAGGAAAGATAAAATTAAAAATTTTATGGGAGAGTGGCAGTTGTTACTCTCCCTTTTCAAAAATTTACAAATATTATAGTGAAATTTAAGTTTTTATGATATACTTGTTTTGAAATATAAAGGTTGATATAAGTAGGAGGAACAATGTCATTAATAAGTGTAAATAATCTAACATTTGGATATGACGGCAGTTATAACAATATATTTGAAAATGTATCATTTAATATAGATACAGATTGGAAATTAGGCTTAATAGGTAGAAACGGAAAGGGAAAAACAACATTTTTAAATTTATTACAGGGTAAATACGAATATAAAGGGACAATATCAAAAAGTGTTGATGTAGATTATTTTCCATTTGAAGTTAAAAACAAAGAAAAAATGGCAATAGAAATAGTAAACGATATTGCTCCAAATGCTCAAGATTGGGAAATTATAAAAGAATTAAACTTACTAAACACAGATGCAGAAATTCTTTATCGAAATTTTAATTTATTAAGTGGCGGAGAACAAGTAAAAATACTTTTAATCAGTTTATTCTTAAAAGGTAATAATTTTTTACTTATAGACGAGCCAACAAATCATTTAGACATAGAAACAAGGGATAATTTAATTAAATATTTAGAAAAGAAAAAAGGATTTATAGTAGTATCTCACGATAGAAATTTTTTAGATAAAGTAGTAGATCATATTATCTCTATAAATAATACTAATATAGAAATACAAAAAGGAAATTTTTCATCTTGGAAAGAAAATAAAGACAAACAAGATAATTTTGAAATGTTACAAAACGAAAAATTAAATAAAGATATAAACAAATTAGAAATTGCATCACAAAATACCGCAAAATGGTCTAATGATGTTGAAAAATCAAAATATAAATCAAACAATTCGGAAAAAACAATAGATAGAGGTTATTTAGGACATAAATCGGCTAAAATGATGAAAAAATCAAAGGTTATGGAACAAAGAATGCAGAAAGCAATAGATGAAAAGAAGCATTTATTAAAAAATATAGATAGGAATGATACTTTAAAAATTGTTCCACTAAAAAGTAATAAAATGCCATTAATTTTAATAAATAATTTGCAAATAAAATATAACAATGAGGCAATATTTAAACCAATTTCCTTTGAGGTAAATAATGAAGATAGAGTTGCAATAATCGGAAAAAATGGTATTGGAAAATCAAGCATTTTAAAACTTATTTTAGGTAAAGATATACAATATGATGGAAAAATAAACATTGCAAACGACTTAAAAATTTCTTATGTTTCTCAAAGTACAGAGTGTTTAAAGGGAAGTTTAAAAGACTTTGCATATGAAAATAAAGTAGATGAAAGTATTTTCAAAGCAATGTTAGTAAAAATGGGGTTATCACAAACCGACTTTGATACGAATATACAAGATATGAGTGAAGGTCAAAAGAAAAAAGTTTTAATTGCAAAAAGTATATCAGAACAAGCCAATATTTACATTTGGGACGAGCCTCTAAATTATATTGATATATTAACAAGAGAACAAATCGAAGATGCACTTTTAAAATATAAGCCAACGCTTATTTTTGTAGAACACGATGAAACTTTTATTGAAAAAATAGCGACGAAAATTATAAGTTTAGAAAAAGAGTAAGAAAATAATAAATTAGTATAGTTAAAAGAGGCAAACATGAACAAATTAAAGAAACAAGAATTACACATACTTTTCCAGAATATTAAACAAGAAAAAGCAAATAAAATAAATGAACTTTATGAAAAATGCAATAGATTAGTTTATAGTATTGCTTTTTCTATTTTGAAAAATAAAGAAGATAGCGAAGATATAGTTCAAATTGTTTTTATGAAAATATCTCAAATAGATAAAAATAATCTTCCAACAGTAAATGAAGCCAGCTGGTTATATTCATTAACAAAAAATGAAACACTTAATTATTTAAGAAAGAAAAAGCAAGAAATAGATATAGATGAAATATATTACATAGCAGAAGAAGATAAAGAAATAAACAAAATAATTGATAATGACAGTTATAATAAGATTATAGCTAAATTAGATAAACAAGAGCAAGAAATTGTATCTCTAAAGATATTATCAAATCTATCTTTTAGGGAGATATCTGTAATCTTAGATATACCAATAGGGACGGTACAATGGAAATATTATAGTTCGTTATATGCATTAAGATTATTATTAGGAAATATTTCAATGGCTATAATAGGCATATTACTATATATTAGAGGCAATATAAAAAATAGAACTATGCAAGAAACAAATATCAATAATGATATAAGTTTAGATGATGACGTAGAAGCTGAAAAAACAGAACAGCAGGAAAGTGAAATAACTTCAAGTGTAGAAAACAACTTGGATTCTCTAGAAAACACAGACAATATACAAAATGAAACAATAGAGGTAAATGGACCACAAGAAAACGAGAATATAAACTTTAACATAGGAATATTAAGTTTTACAGGTATATTTTTATTCTTTACAATAATTTTTACAATTATTTTTATAAAACACCAACAAAAAGCACATAAAAATGTGTCTAAATAATAGGAAGGAAAAAGGTGATAAAAATGAAAAAAGGGATAAAAGTGTTACTTATTGTATTAGGAGTAATTATTATTTTAGGACTCGTATTTTTTGCAATAGATTATAATAGAGTGCAAAAACAAGAAAAGCCGTTATTTTGTATTCAACATCCTGCTGGAGTTATTATGGATGGCGGAACAGTAGAATATTTTGGACTTGGCTATAAAGTAATTGATTTTAATAGGTTAAATGGATATGATGAAATAAAAATTGGCTCTTGGTTTATGAAATATGAAGATTTTGAGAATGAGTATAATAGCTATGTAGATGACACTAAGGTAATAGTAAATGGATATAATAATATGCCCAATATTACAATAACAGGTGAAGATGCACTTATATTAAAGCAAATATTAAATGACTTTACATATGATGGTGAACTATGTAACGGAATTTATAGTTACGAAATTATAATAGATGATAAAGACCATTATATGATAAAAAGGGCTTGCATGGCTATTGAAAAAGGTAATAAACAAGCTGAAATAACAGAGGAAGAATTAAAAACCATAGAAGGTATAATAGATAATAATATAGATGGACAGAAGTTATTAGACGAAATACCACAAGAATACCCAATGCAACAAGCCATAAAAGATGGTTGTGTAGTTATATCAAACAATAGAGTATTTAATAAGAGTAAATTAGATTCTTTTATTACAAATACAAATGCAAATAACGAAAATAGAAAATCTGACTTTATAAGGATTATTAATTATACAATAGAAGGAGATCCTATAATTACAGATTTGCAATATAACGAAGATTATGGTTATATCTTAACTTACGACAACACAAGAGATGCCTTTGGAGCAGATACAAAGGTAACAACTTATGATGATATTCCAAGCAATATTTATACAATAGATTTAATAGAAGATGGCAACTTAATCAATATAAAACTAGTGTTGCAAGGAGTTATTGACTATAATTCAGATACAAAAGAATATAAACCATTATTTGTAGCAAACTATTCAGAAGATTCAATAACTTATAATATAGCACCATCATTTGTAGGTGAAGTTACTGATGTGAATGAAAAAGTACTTACTGTAACAACAGAAGATAAAAATATAGGAGATGCAGTTTGGGTAAGTGTAGAAGACACATCGTTATATAATATAGGAGACAAGATAGAAGTATTTTATACAGGAGAAGTACTTGAAACTTATCCTTGCCAAATTTATGAAATTGATATAAAAAAATGAGGTGAAATTCGAAATCATATACAAATATAAATATCAAACACCAAATGGCTTTTCAAGCAGGACTTTCTTAGGAATGTGTGTTAAATAAAAGAGAAAGTTATCAGATGCAATTTCAAAGGATTTACAAAAAAGAGGAATGAAATTTGTAGGTAGTACAATAATTTATTCCTATTTGCAAGCAATAGGAATTATATATTTACATGATATGGAATGCTTTTGGTATAAAAAGGGGGAAAAATTAAATTGGTAGATTTAAAAAAATTACAAAAAGAAATATATCAAAACAAAGTTGATAAAGGGTTTAATGTGACAGATGTAAATAAAGAATTTTGTTTGACTTATGGTGAACTTTCTGAAGCGTATGAAGCTTGGAGAAAAAAGAAAGATGATTTAGGCGAAGAATTGGCAGATGTTGCCATATATTTGCTAGGATTATCAGAAATATTGGGAATAAATATAGAAGATGAAATACAGAAAAAAGTATACAAAAATGCTAAAAGAGAATATAAAGTTATTGATGGTGTAAATACAAGAGTTAAAGAATTTGAAGAAGTAAAAGAAAGAACAGATAATTTAATTAACAAATTGTTAGAACTATGGGAAGATTCAGTAAAAGCAACACACACATTTCTATCTAATGAGGAAATAGAAAAAATAAAAACATATGTACCACAAGCCCTAATAAGTATAGAACACTTGATAATTGTAAAAAATGAAAACCAACAACCTATTGCCTTTATGGGAATAGAAAAAAATAGACTTGAAATGCTATTTATCAAAAATAGTGAAAGAAGAAAAGGTATAGGAAAGCAATTATTAAATTATGGTATAGAAAGATATGGAGTAAATGAACTTACAGTAAATGAACAAAATCCACAAGCAAAAGGATTTTATGAACATATGGGATTTAAAGTTTACCAAAGAAATGAATTAGATGATCAAGGTAATCCGTATCCAGTACTATATATGAGATTAGAAAAATAGCTTATAGTTATAATGAGAGTAGTTATATTGATATTAGAGCATATATATTCAAACGCTAAGATTAGTGAACTAATTTGACAAGCATTTCAAAATAAATTATAATATATTATGTAACCAATGCCGATGCTCCAATGGATAATTCTAAGGAGGAAATAATGAAGCGTGGCGAGGAAATCTATGCCGGTAAAGCCAACACCTTGTATAAGGTGTTGGACGATGATGGCGATGTCTTGCCTTACGTCATCGAAATGGAGTGCACAGATCGCATTTCTGCCGGTGACGGAGTAAGGCGAGATGTCGTCGAGGGCAAGGGATATGCCAACAACTTGGTATCCACCTTGCTTTTCGAGAAGTTTGCGGAGAATGGTGTGTTTACACACTATATGTCCGAAGGAACTACTCCTTCCTCAAAGATCGTGAGGGAGGCAGATATGATTCCTCTTGAAGTCATCGGACGCAACTTCGCTGCAGGAAGCTTCTGCCGTAGGTACGGAGTCGAGGAGGGCCGAGCTTTCGATCCTCTCCTTGTCGAGTTTACCTACAAAAACGACGAGTTTCACGACCCTCTCATCAACTGTGACGCCGCTCTTGCCATTGGACTCATCGATGACGATGAGGACTTCAACGTCATCTTTGAGTACATGGACATCATCAACAAAGTGGCTACCGAGTTCTTCAAAGAGCTCGGCCTCACTCTGGTCGACTTCAAGGTGGAGTTCGGCTATGATATGGCGACTGACAAGGTCATGCTCTGTGATGAGTTCAGTCAGGACACCTGCAGGTTGCAGGACGAGCATGGAAACTCCGTGGACAAGGACATTTTCCGCAGGGGCGAGTCTGATGAAGAGGTCTCGGAGGTTTACCAGAAGCTCGTTTCGATGTTGGAGGCTATGAAGTAGCATCTGCATCAAAGCAAGTTAGGCATGGACATTGGCTTGGTTACACGCTTCATGGGAGGATGGAAGTTTCCATTCTCCTTTTTTGTAATTTAAATGTTAGAATAAGTAGTATTATATATTGACTGATATTGTATGTTAATATATAATAGTGGCTGGTTAATATAAAAATATAATATACTGGATATTAATCCAATTGAATTTATACTTTGAGGAAGGAATGAAATTTATTTATGGAAAAAAATGTTTTACAAATTACAGATTTAAAAGATATGTTAAATAAAACAGGAGAACTTTATGGAAATAGACCAGGTTATAAAATAAAAGTTGGAGATGGCAAATATAAAATATATACTCATAAAGAAATAAGAGATATGATAGATTATCTTGGAACAGCATTAATTAGTTTAGGATTAAAGGATAAAAGAATAGCTGTCATAGGCGAAAATAGATATGAATGGGAACTTGCTTATATGTCAGTTGTTTGTGGCACAGGCATTGTAGTTCCTCTTGATAAATCATTACCTGAAAATGAATTAGAAGAATTAATCGAAAGATCACAAGTAGAAGCAATCTTTTATTCAAAGAAATATCAAGATGTTATAGAAAGAATAAAATACAGTGAAAAAAACAAATTAAAACATTTAATATCTATGGATTCTGATATTCATAAAGAAGGAATTTATTCTCAAAAAGAATTAATTGAAAGAGGAGAAAAATTAGTTAAAGAAGGACACAGAGAATTTATAGATGCAAAAATAAATCCTGATGAGATGCAAATAATGTTATTTACTTCTGGTACAACATCTAAATCAAA
Source organism: uncultured Clostridia bacterium (assembly GCA_944392465.1). Lineage (GTDB taxonomy): Bacteria > Bacillota > Clostridia > TANB77 > CAG-508 > CALXVA01. Next base: position 8,339 of record CALXWR010000015.1, read on the forward strand.
GGTAGTTGCATTATCACATAAAAACTTAGCAACAAATGTTATGGCTTTTTCAACAATATTAGGTATAGACTCAAGTGATAGGATATTATCATTTTTACCTTTACATCATGTATTTGAATGTACCACAGGAATGATATTTTCTTTATATGTTGGTGCACAAAGATCTTATTGTGATGGAATTAGACATATAGTAGAAAATTTAAACGAATATAAGATTACATTTGCATGCTTTGTTCCAGCTATATATGAAGCAATGTATAAGAACATTATAAAAAACCTTGAAAAAGCTGGAAAATTAGAAGCAGTAAAAAAATTAATGGAAGCTAATAGAAATAAAACTATGGCTGAGAAAAAAGAAATATTTAAAGATATTCACAATATTTTTGGCGGATGCATTAAGTTATTTGTTAGTGGTGCTGCGGCATTAGATACAGAAGTAGAATATGCTTTTAGAGATTGGGGAATAAATTTATGCCAAGGTTATGGATTAACGGAAACATCTCCTGTTATAGGCTGTGAAAACAACGAAAACTTTAGAGTCGGTTCAATAGGAAAAGCCTTACCAAATCTTGAGGTTAGAATAGACGACCCTGATTCAGAAGGAATGGGAGAACTTGCTGTAAAAGGACCAAGTGTTATGCTTGGATATTTTGAAGACCAAAAAGCAACAAACGAGGTATTTAATGATGGATGGTTTTCAACAGGAGATTTAGCAAAAATTGACGAAGATGGATACATATTCATATGTGGTAGAAAGAAAAGCGTTATAGTTTTAAAAAATGGTAAAAATATATTTCCTGAGGAAATGGAAAGCCTTGTTAACAAAATTGAAGGTGTTAAAGAATCTTTTATATTTGGAAAACAACAATCTGATGATAAAGAAGATATTAAAATTAATGTTAAAATTGTTTTTGATAGAGAAATAATGAAAGAAGCATATAAGGTAGAAACAGATGAAAAAATCTTAAAAGTTCTAAAGGACAAAATAAAAGAAATAAATAAAATAATGCCAAAATATAAAGCAATCCGTGGAATATTAATTACTGAAGAACCATTAATAAAAACCACTACTAATAAAATTAAAAGACAAGCTAATTTAGATTTAATATAAATTAATATTTAAATGGGTGATAATAATGTTTAAATTAATTCTACTGATAATTGTTATGTTCGCATTATATAATCTAAAAATAATTATAAAAAGCAAGATAAATAATATTTTAAAAAAAGAGAATAATAATGAGAATAAGGCAGAAATGCAACAATATAATAAATACATAAAAATAATAAATACCTTTTTAATAATTTTATTTATATTATTTATACTTAATATATTGTTGTATTTCTGGCAATAACCAAACGATAGGAGTGATAAAAATAGAGTTAGAAGAGATTTCTACCAAAATTTCAAATTTAAATTCTAAATTAAAGGAAATTGGTGATTCACTTTGACATTAATAAACTAGAAAATGAATTAGAAGAGCTAGAGAGTAAAACAACTAGCACAAGTTTCTGGGATGATGTAAAAAATAGTTCAAAAATTTTAAAAAAAATCACAGAATTGAAAAATAAAATATCTAATTTTAAAGAGACAGAAAGCGAATTAAAAAATATAAAAGAATTATATGAAATGCTAAAGGAAGAAAGTGAATTTGAACTTGAAAAAGAATTAAACAAAAGTGTTAGTAGGCTTGAGGAAAAAGTTAATAAATTAGAAATATCAACTTTATTATCTAATAAATATGATACTAATAACGCAATAATAACACTTCACCCTGGGGCAGGGGGGACAGAAGCTCATGACTGGGTTCAAATGCTTTATAGAATGTATTGTAGATGGGCAAATGATAATGGTTACAAAATAGAGGAATTAGATTATTTACCTGGAGACGAAGCAGGAATTAAAAGTGTTACATTTTTAGTATCTGGCAATTATGCATATGGATATTTAAAAGGTGAGCAAGGTGTACATAGATTAATTAGAATATCCCCATTTGATGCAGGTGGAAGAAGACACACTTCTTTTGCTTCTGTAGAAGTATTACCTGAAATTACTGATGACATAGAAATAGATATTAATCCAGATGATTTAAGAGTAGATACATATAGAGCCTCTGGTGCAGGTGGTCAACATGTAAATAAAACATCTTCAGCAGTCAGAATTACACATATTCCTACAAATATTGTTGTAACATGTCAAACAGAAAGGTCACAATTACAAAATAGAGAAACAGCCTTAAAGATGCTTAAATCTAAGCTGTTACACATTAAAGAACAAGAGCATAAAAATACAATTGATGAGCTAAAAGGTGTACAAATGGATATAGCATGGGGAAGCCAAATTCGTTCATACATTTTTTGCCCATACACTTTAGTAAAAGACCATAGAACAAACTATGAAGTTGGTAATGTAGATGCAGTTATGGATGGAGATTTAAACGGATTTATTACTAGTTATTTAAAATACATTAAAAATATAGGGAACAATTAATTAAATTACAAAATAAAATATATTATAGGCAAAATATAAATATATTTTGCCTTGGACAATTATAAAAAAGGACTGTTTGATAATGGAAACTGTAGTATTAAAATTTGGAGGAAGTTCAACAGCAGATAATATAAAATTAAATATTGTTGCTAATAAAATTATTGATTTTTATAATAATAAGAATAAAGTCGTTGTTGTTGTTTCAGCACAAGGTAAAACAACTGATAATTTAATTAAAGAAGCAAAAGAATTATCTTATGAACCTGATAAAAGAGAAATGGATGCTCTTTTAAGTACGGGGGAACAAATATCAAGTTCTAAGCTAGCTATTTTATTAAATAGATTAGGATATAAAGCAATTTCTTTAACAGGATGGCAAGCAGGAATTTATACTTCTAATACAAATGAAGAAGCAAAAATTGAATATATTAATACTGAAAGAGTAAAGAAAGAATTAGATGCAGGAAAAATTGTTGTTATAGCAGGTTTTCAAGGGATTAATGATAATAAAGATATAGCAACACTTGGTAGAGGAGGATCAGATACTACTGCTGTTGCAATTGCTTCAGCAATTAAAGCAAATCATTGTTATATTTTTTCAGATGTTGATGGCGTTTACTCTACAGATCCTAACAAAATACCTGATGCAAAAAAAATACCTGAACTATCATATACTGAAATGCTAGATTTATCTAATGAAGGTGCAAAAGTACTTCATAATAGATGTGTTGAAATTGCTGAAAAATATGATGTACTTATAGAAACAGGCTCTACTTTTAATAATAATATTGGAACAAAAATAAATAATAAAATAGAAGAAAGCTCAATTAAAAGTATTGTAAAAAATGATAATTTATTTTTAGTTAATTTAAAATATGATAACTACAATCAAGATATTTTTAACGATGTATATTTCTTATTATTAAAACAAGATATTATACCTTCTAACATAATTAATAATAGTCACAACAGCTTTAATATTACATTTACAATAAAAGCATTGGACTTAAGTAAATTTCAAAAACTGTTAGAAAACAAATTATCTCAATATAGTTCATCATTTACTAATATTTCAAGAGTTTCTCTTGTGGGATATGGAATATTAAATAATAAAGATATAATGAAAAAAGCGATTAAAATCTTTGAGATGAATTCAATTGATATATTTAACATACAACTAGAAGAATGTAAGTTAGCAATCATGACAAAAGAAAAAGTTAATAATAAATTATTAGAACAATTACATCATGAACTAATACAATGAACAGATTATTTTTCAAACTAAATTAAAACCAATAAAAAAACACTACAAAATATTAGATGTTTTTTAACATAATACTAATATTTGTAGTGTTTTTTTGTGTTTTAGTTCTAAAAAGACAAGTTCTGAATATAATTATTTATAGAAATTATATAAAACATGGAGGAGAAAGGTTGAAAACCAATTTGTGCCAAGGAAAGGAATGGATCAAAAATGACAATTGATGAAAGAAAAAATAATAATTCTCAAAATATAAATACTGTACAAAATATTATTTTAGAGAATCGAGAAAAGTTAAGTATATCAGGAGTTTTAGATGTATTAAGTTTTGATGACCAGATAGTAATTTTGGAAACTGAATTAGGACTATTAACAGTAAAAGGAGAAAACTTAAGAATAAATAAATTAAGTTTAGATACATCAGATGTAATTATAGACGGGGAAATAATTAATCTCGGATATAGTGAAAAAGATATAGAAAGAAAGAATCAAGGAGGATTTTTGAATAAATTATTTAGATAGGGAGAAGGGGAGTAAAAAATTTGATATTAAGTGAGATATCTAAATTTTTATTTTTTATACTTATAGGTGTAATTATAGGAATAATATTTGATTTATTTAGAATTATAAGAAAATGCTTTAAAACATCAGATATCATAACATTTATACATGATTTAATGTTTTTATTAATATCCGCGGTTATTCTTTTATTTAGTATTTTTATAGTAAATAATGGAGAAATACGTGGATACATGTTTTTAGGTATTGCATTAGGAATCGTTGTGTACCTTGTTAGTATAAGTAAATATATAATAAACATTTGTACAAAAATTATTTTATTCATACGTAAAATAATTATTAATCCAATTATGAAATCAATAATTAAAGTTTGTAATTTTACTAAGAAAATTGTAAAAAATGTATATAATAATCTTTCAAAAAATTTAAAAATAACCTCAAATAAAGAAAAACATACAAAAAATTTAACAAATTTTAACAAATAAGAAGGATTTTCGTAAAAAATGTAGAAAAATATAAATAGATTAATTCTGGAGTGATATATACATATGAAAAACATAAAAAGAAAAAATATATTTAAAAAATTATTTGTAATAGCATTTTTAATATATTTTATATATACTTTAGTTTCTCAGCAAAAAACATTAAATTCTTATGCCAACATTAAAGATACATATAAGGATGATATCGAAATGGCACAAGAAGAAAATAAAGAACTTCAAGAAATGAAAGATAATATAAATTCAGATGAATATATAGAACAAATAGCAAGAGAAAAATTGGACATGTATTATCCAAATGAAAGAGTATATATTGATGTCGAAAATTAGAATATATTAAGAGGCATATTTTATTATGCCTCACAATTATTTTATTCAAACTTATTTAATCCTTTTTTATCCAAAAACAACAAAATAATAAATATAAATATCATGTTTTATTATGTAATAATAATAAACTATAATTAATCTAAAACAATAAACTTATAAGGGGGCATATATGGAATTAGAAAAATATACTTTAGTAGAATTACGCCAAATGGCAAGAGAGAAAGGTGTAAAAAATGTTTCAAAATTAAAAAAGAATGAATTAATAACTTTTTTAAATTCTGAACATGATGAAAGTAATACAATAAACAATGAAAATTCTAACATAATTAAAGAACCTAAAACATCTGAACAAAGTAAAAGTATAGAAAATGTTCTTTCTAATGTAGATGAACAACACGAAAATACATATAAAATAACAAATGCAGATGATAAAATAGTAGAAGGTGTACTAGAAGTACTGCCTGATGGATATGGATTTTTAAGAGGTGAAAATTATTTATCAACATCAAAAGATGTATATATTTCACCAGTACAAATAAGAAGATTTAAGCTAGACAAAGGAGATAAAGTAAAAGGTATTGCTAGAATGCCAAAAGAAGAGGAAAAATTTCCTGCCTTAATATATGTAGGAGAGGTTAATGGAGAAGCTCCAGAAAAAGCATATAAAAGGACAAAATTTGACGACTTAATACCAATTCATCCTAACGAAAGAATTCACCTAGAAACCAAAAGTAACGAATACGCAATGCGAATTATAGATTTAATGTCACCTATTGGAAAAGGTCAAAGAGGTATGATTGTAGCTCCTCCTAAAGTAGGGAAAACTACATTGTTAAAGAAAATTGCAAATTCAATTAGTACTAATAACCCTGAAATTGAATTAATTGTACTTTTAATAGATGAGAGACCAGAAGAAGTAACAGATATGCGTCGTTCTATAAAAGGAGATGTTATATATTCAACATTTGATGAATTACCAGAACATCATGTAAAGGTTGCAGAGATGGTCTTAGAAAGAGCAAAAAGACTTACAGAACAGAAAAAAGATGTTGTTATATTACTAGATAGTATAACAAGGCTAGCAAGGGCATATAATTTAGTTATACCATCATCAGGAAGAACATTATCAGGTGGATTAGATCCAAGTGCATTACATAAACCAAAAAAGTTTTTTGGTGCTGCTAGAAATATTGAAAATGGAGGTAGCCTTACAATATTAGCAACCGCATTAATAGAAACCGGAAGTAGAATGGATGATGTAATATTTGAAGAATTTAAAGGAACAGGAAATATGGAAGTACACTTAGATAGAGGACTTTCAGAAAAAAGAATATTCCCGGCTATAGATATAAATAAATCTGGAACAAGAAGGGAAGAGCTATTACTTACACCTAAAGAATTAGAAGTAGTATTTGCATTAAGAAAAGCAATGGCATCAAAATCTGTTATTGAAGTAACAGAGCAATTGATAGATCAAATGATGGCAACAAAAAGCAATGAAGAATTTCTAAATAAAATATCTAGATTTTTAAATGTAAAATAATTATTTGAATAGATAGAAAATATTGATTAAATTAATGTAGATAAAACTACAAGTAAAAAATAAAAAAATTAGATTTAAAAAATTCATAAAGAATTGCAAAATCTAATTTTTTTATTTGCAAAAGATAGGAGAGTGTGGTATATTGGTAGTCAGAAAACAATTAACCTTATTGCACAAAATCAAAGTTTTGCGCAATAAGGCATAGGGGTTAAATATAAAGCTATGCACATAGACCTTTTTCAGCAATGCTTTCTATTAAGCCTATATCAAGCTTTTTTAAACATTTATTACTTGTTAATTATTCTATTTATTTCAATATTTTTTTAAATCTAATACTTATTTCATCATATCTTATTATATTTTGCTGGTTGGATTTTTTTATATTATTGTAACCTTATTTATTAAAAAATTTATATAAGATTTTTACTTTTATATGATTTTATATAATATTTTCTTTTAAATTTTTTGAATTTTTGTAAAAACCTTATATTTCTCTATTTTAGCTATTTTAATAGACAACAAACTATATGTCTAAAAAATAAAAACGGCTTAAAATCGATTCTCGTGCGTCATATTTTTAGGCATTTTTCACTAAATTATATATTAGTATATTTTTATGTGTTTTCTATTATTTTACAGAATTAATTTATAAAGTTGTTATAAATCTAAACAATTAATCCAATAAAATGTGATTTACACTTATTATATATTTTAAGATGAATAATTTATCATTTTAAATATTAAAATGCCTTAAAATTGATTTTAGAGCTTATTACTAATAATAAATATTCTTTTTGAAATAATTAAATTTTATTATTTTTATAAATAATTGTTATTACTTATAAATTATTTTTTATTTAAAAAAAATTTTAAAACTAAAATTTTTTAATTATAACAAATGTTCGTTTTTAAATAATATTTAAAATTTATTATTATTTAAGAATTATTATAAGTTTCATTTTCAATATTCTAAAATTTATGTATTTTAATAATTTGGAATTATTATTTTTTAAAATTATTTTATCTCATTAAAACTTTTCTCTTATTTAATTTTATATTAAATTTATTTTTATCTCTTATATAAATATAAAATATCGCCTATTACCCTACTCCCTACTAATTTATATTGCTTTTAAATTTTGTCTATTATCTCTATTTTTTGTATCATTAAAATTTATTGCTTTCCTATACATTAGTCATTAACTGCTTTTACTTCATAATATGCATTTAAACAATCGCCTTTTTTCTCTCCCAAGCCATCTCCTTCGTCTACATACCAATACCATTCTTTAATTACTTTTAAAAACCAACTCGTATATGGAAATCTTGCAGTAGATCCAAAGGCATTCCAGTCATCCTCTGTTCCTTCAAATATTCCTTTGTCTATTTCTTTTATCGTTTTACTCTTATAACTATCAAAATGTTTTCTAATTGCGTTCAAACATTGTTCCTCATCATACCCTGCTTTTTTCAATTTTTCCTTATTAAATATAAATTCCATTTTCATAGATTTTATCTTCCTTTTATACTCAATTATAACCAAATTTTGACGACAATTTTTTTACTCATTATTTAGAAAATTAATAACTAAATCAATAATTACATCTTTTTCTTTTGGATTAGATTCAGCTATAAGTAATGTTAGTGCTGCAAGTGTATTATTGTCAATAACTTGCCTTTCATTTTTATATAAAATCCCATAAAAATTTAAAAAATATATAAATAAAGTAGCTGCAATTCTTTTGTTTCCATCAGCAAAAACATGATTTTTAACTATTAAATATAAGAAATTTGCTCCTTTTTCTTCTATACTTTTGTATATATCTTGTCCATCAAAACTTTGATATATATTACCTATTATTGATTCTAAACCTTTATCTCTTTCAATTGCAAATAAAGAACTCTCTTCATTGAATCTTAATTTATCTATAATATTTATGCAATCTTCATACTTTATTTTTCGTTTATCTATATTTCCTTCTAATTTCTTTAAAGTTTTATGATCATAATCATCTAATAAATCTAATGCTTTTGAATATTCTCCAATTACTTTTAATATTTCTTTCGCATCATTATTTTCTAATCGCTCGTCCATTCTGTTAGCAATATCAATTAGTTTTACTGTTTTTTCTAAATATTCTAATCTTTTTTGATTAATAGCATATCCTTTTAACATATAATTTTTTAAAATTTTAGTTGCCCAACGCCTAAAAATAATACCATTTTGAGATTTTACTCTATAACCAACAGATATTATCATATCCAGATTATAATAATTAGTTGGCTTATCAGAAAATTCGGAATTTCCGAATTTAGTCATACTTTCGTTTTCTAACAATTCACCTTCCTTGTAAATGTTTTTAATATGTTCATTAATAGTTGATTTAGCTTTTCCAAATAATTTAGACATTTGCTCTTGTGTAAGCCATACTGTTTCATCTTTTAAGTTTACTTCTAATTTTACTCCTTGGTTTTCAAATAAAATAATTTCATTCTTCTTTTCTTCCATAAGAACACATCCTTTATATAAAATTTAGTTCTTACAATTTTTATTCTTCATATATTATCACTTTTATTATCACATGAACTATTGTTCGTATTTTATAATATTTTATATTAAATGTCAACTCAATTCAAGAATTTAATTTAAAATATATTGTATTTTGCAATTTATATGAGAGATTAAATAAATATGTATAAAAAATCTAAAAAATTATACATATTTTAAAAACATGTATAATTTTGGGTTTGTATTATGCAACTTTTTATACTCAATTATAACCAATTTTGACGACAATATTTCTTGTAACTTTTCTATCTCCTTCTTTTTGAACTGTCGCAAATTTTGCGACAGTTGGAGTATCCTGTAATTCTTCATTTAAAGCATTATTAATATGTTTTCCAATAGTCTTTACATCTCTATCGAATAATTTAGCTAATTGTTCTCTGTTTTATTACTACTAGAACTATCGTTCGTATTTTATAATATTTTTATTAAATGTCAACTTAATTCAACAACTTAATTAAAAATATGTTATATTTTCATTTTATATTAATTAAATCTAAAAACAGCTTAAAACTCATTTTAAAGCATCTATATTTTAAAGTATTTTGCTCATTTTTATCACTTTTTATTTACTAAAAATAAATTTAATGATATACTTTAATTAAATATAAGGAAAGGAAACGGAATATGGTCACTAATGAAAATGAATTAATTACTGAAAATCAAGAAGTATATGATAATTTAATAGATAATGATTGTCAAATAGTTAATGATGAAGTTGCAGTTGAAGATATATCTACTGAAGATAAAAAAGTTGCTGAAAATACCTTTAATAGTGAAGAAACTTTAAGTTCTAATACAGAAACAGCATCGGAACAAAAAGAAACAGCCGAAACTAATTGCTTAGCTTTGACTGTTCGTAAGAATTATAGTGTTTCAATTATTAAAAATAGTATTTTTACATCTTTAAGACTTTCTTTTAAAATTGCTATTTCTACTATAGCTTTAAATATTTTAAAATTGTTTTTATAATATCTTGCTTTTATACTTATTAATATAAGTCAACTAATTTATGATTAGTTCTTATTTAATTGTTTGTACCAAAGCGAGATATTATTTTTTTAAATATTCTTCCTACTTTGTTATTATATGTTGATAAAGTATTTTTACCTTTATTTTTACTAATTTTCATAAGTTGCTTATCAAATTTTGGTATTATATTTCCTTTATATTCTTCGTAATAATCTAAAACTTCATCACTATTATTTTGTACTAATCCTAATATTTTATTGTAATTTAAAAATTTTTCCGAATAAAAATCTACTTCTTCTATTGAAGAAAGCAATGTAACTATTTTATCAAAATATTTAGTCATTAATACTTTTTGAGTATCTAAATATACTTTTTTTATTGTTTCTTCAATAACATCTACTGGTTCTTTTTTGTATGTTCCCTCTTTTGCTTCAAGTAACTTATTTTTTAGATCTAATACTTTATCAAAACTTTTAATAATATAGTTCCCTTTTTCTTCAAATGTATTATAATATAAATCATCAAAATTATTCTTAATACTTAAGGAAGCTAAAATAATTTGTTCTTCTCCTAATAAATATATTAATTGTTCCATTAAATTTGTAAGTACAGGATAACTATCTGGACTTATTGTTTTTAATTCTAAACCATAAATAGTAACTCTTTGCTTATCTCTATCCATTAATTTAGATGACATATATTGAACCAATGCTTCATTTAATCCAAGTCCATTTACAGAAAAATCTCCAAAATTGCAAAGCCCTATTTGTTTTATTTTACCATTAGTCTTTTTTACTACTTGTAAATAGTGTATTAATTCATGAAATAATTGTTCATTAGGTTCGTATATGTTTACATTTTCGTCTATATATATACAATCATCTTCATACACATAATTTACTTTAGATAGATTTTCAGTAATTCTAGCATAATACATTTTGCAATTTAATAGTTTTGCTAATATTTCATTATATGAATCATCTAGCACATGAAATGTACGTGTAATACGATTTGCCATATAATGTGCCAAATAATTTACATCTTTTTTATCTAGTTCTTCTATTTTTTCTATTCCTATTCTTGATAGTTTCCTTTGTATATTCAAGGCTTCATCCTCCAAGATTTTATTTTCGTCTACATTATATTACAGTTACTCATTTAAAGCAAGTAAATATATTTAATATGTACTAATTTAGGTAAATTCGGAATGCAACTCCAAATTTACCTAAAAATAATGTTCAAATATAAATAGATAAAAAAAGAAACTGGGTATAAGTCCAATTTCTTTTCTATACTACTATAATATTTGAAATAATGTCTGTGTTTGTAATTAAAATATTAACTCTATATTCATCATCTAATAATCCTGATTGATTTTCTTCATAATATTCTTTAACATCTGTTTTTAAGTTTTCCTTAATTTCTAATTTTTCTGCTAAATCATTTCCATCATAATTTTCAATAGATTGTATTTGTTTACTTGCTATGTCTACTTCTATTAAGACAACATTATTATCTTCTAATTTATAATATAAGAACACTTTTCCTTCTTCTAAATTTTTTAATTGATAATTTATTTTTACAATATATCCATTTCCTATTTTATCGTTTGTTACTGTTTTTACTTCTTTACATACTTCCTCAGGTTCAAGTAAATCTGAAGAAAGTTTATTATCTTCTTTTTTAATCTCCTCTATAATATTTTGTAAAACACCATTTTCTATTTTGTTAATACTAGATTCTGATGTGTTTGTATTAGCTAAATTTGATTCATTTGTATTATTGTCCCAAAAAAATACAATACAAATAATAATTACTAAAATAAGAAAAAATAAAAGAATTTTTGTTTTATTTACCTTGTTTTTTTTATTTTTCTTATACCTTTTTGCCAAACCTATTCTCTCCTTTAATTTTATAATTTAAATGCTATTTAAAATAATTAATTTTAGTTTAGAAATGAATACAATTTAAAATTATTTTATTAAAAGGTAGAAAGAATATTTCTACCTTTTAATATTTAAATATTCAATTTTATCTAGATAATATATTATTCAATAGTATCTACAACTGTTACATTTGTTTCAGAGCTATTTGTAACTGTTAATTTAGTATCTTTATTATAACTGTTATGATATAAATGTCCTACCCAGAAGTTTCCTTCTTGCTTAGCAGTAGTTTCCGAAGTTAAACTATCTGTGTAAAGTCTTACATCATATGATTCACAATTTTCAACTGTTATATCAACAACACCTAATCCGAATAATGTTCCAGATGTAGCATTAGGTCCACCTATAAAGCTATCAGAAATACTACAATTTTTAAATGTAATACCTGAAGATGAGTATCCAACTAAACCGCCACATTGCCAACTATTTTCTAGATGTGAATTTTTTACTGTTACATTCTCAATCACTAATTTATCGTCATTTTTATTGCCATTTTCATCAAATCTAGGTATAGTATTATGTCCAATTACTGTTCCAACATAGTGTTGTGCATAGTAATCGTTATATCCGTCCTTATCATCAGGATCAGTAGCTGAAATATCTTTAGCAGTTGGATCAATTATTGTAGTATTATAGAATATAATGTTTTTAATTGTTAATGCTCCTGCATTTTCACTTATAAATCCATTTCCATATGGTGTTTCTATAGAGCCTTTAGGTACATAAGCATCTCTAGATGATTTTAATCCTTTTATAGCAAATCCTTGTCCATCTATCGTTGCACCCTCTAGCATACTACCTTTTCCATTTAAGTTTCCAGCATATATTGGTGTCCATTCTTGTTCTGTAAAAGTAATATCGCTTGTTAACTTAATTGTTTTTCCAGCAAATGATGTGCCACTATTTATATCTTTAGCTAGTTGTAATAATGATTCTTCTGTACCAATGTATACAGTGTTATCTGGAGTAATGCTATCATAAATTACTTTTGTATAGTCAGTACGATTAATGTTCTCATTTGTTAATGCGTTTTCTTCACTTACTGTATTTCCTGCTGTATCTTCAAATCCGTATATTTTAAATTTAATTTCACCTTGTGGTAAATTCATTTCAGGTGTTAATTTAAAGTTGGCTATATAATAATGAACATCTTCTCTGTCATCATTACTATATTTGCATCCACTTTCTAATTCTACATAATTGCCATCTTTATTTAATATTGAAATTTTAGGTTCTACAGCAAGTTTTTCTTTGAACCATACAAGCACTCTTACATTATCTCCATCTTTTGCAACTGTTATGTCTTCATTCTCATTCATATTTGTAGTATTCAATATTCCTAATGTTTGATATTCTGGTGCTATTGTATCATATTTAACACCATTATATTTTGTATGGTTTATATTAGCTTCTGTTAATGCATTATCTACGCCTATGCTATTTCCTGCTAAATCTTCATATCCATATATTTTAAATTTTATATCACCTTGTGGTAATTCCATTTCACTTGTTAATTTCACATCAGCTATATATTCTAGATCTATGTCTGATTTTTTCATTGTAAATGTTCTTGTCTCTTCTGGTCCATTTCCTTCAATTACTAAAGTAGGTAATACGGCTAATTCTTCATCAAATTGAACCCCAAATCTAATGCTGTCTCCATTTGTAGCAACATTTAAGTCTCCACCATTGTTATAATGTGTGTCATTGTGAACACGTAACACTTTACATTCTGGTGCTCTATTGTCATAAGTTACTTGTCCATATTCTCTTCCGTCATCTAATTTAATTGATGTAACATATGAATTATCAAATGTTGCTGTATTTCCTGCGAAATCTTCTACATCTGTAATCACAAATTCTATCATGTCTCCATTTTCTAATTGTAAATCATTTGCATTAATTTTCATTACTAAACGATATACATATTTATCATTAATTTTTTCGCTATATGGAAGTTCTACTGGCTCAGTCATACTTCTATCATCATTTCTAATCAATGATATTTTAGGATTATGAGCTAATTCCTCTGTAAAATTAGCTTCAACCATTATTTCCTCTCCATCTCTTACTAATGTATATGGTCTATTATCACCATCAGCTCTATGATTTAGAATGTATAATGGAAATCCTCTTTCACCTGTTCCAGGGACTTCTGTATCTAAATATAAATCATGATGATTTGATGGTTCTGTTTCATCTGGAATTTTATTTCCATACATATCTTCTAAACCAGTTACTCTTACTTTTATTTCACCATCAACTAATTCTGTATTTGCATTTACTTTATAAAGTACTTGATAAATATATTTGCCTTCTTTTGTTGGTCCTTCTTCTGTTACCAATTCAGAAACATCTAAATGTTTTTCTTCTTCGTCTATTAAATAGAATTTTGGTTTATCAGCTAATTTTTCATCAAATGATACGTATGTTTGAATTGTATCACCTATTTTTGCATAAAATACCTTATCGTTATTATCATCTCCAAGTACTAATAAATTAAATGCACTTAACTTAGCAGGAGTATTATCAAAGTAGAATGTATAAGGTTCTGTCTCATTTCCTGCCCAGTCTCTTAAGATAACAGTGTTTTCTCCTTGTTTAACATATCCATCTACAAATCCTTCAAAATTTGCATCACTCCATGTTACAATTTTATCAGAAATTGTACGTACTACTTCTCCATTTATCTCAAGATCTTTTATTGCAATATTATCATGTAATTTAAAGCTTATTTTGCTGTAGTTTGGTTTATAACCGATAGTTAAATCCTCATCCTCTTTTACTGTTAATTCTGGATTTGTTCTATCATAATAAATTATTCTACCATTTGAAGGTTCTGTTATAGTATATCCTTCTCCTAGTCCCACTTTATCAATGATATCTGTTATTTTAATTGTCATTTTACCTTCTGCTATATTAGCTTTATTTTCGTCAATTTTATATGATGCTTGATATACATAGACACCATTTGCTTCCTCATAGCCTCTATTTATTACTTCTCCTACTTCATTTAAGTTAATTTCTTTTCCTTTGCTATCTACTAAAATAAATGTTGGAATATTTGCTAATTCTTCATAGAATTTAGCATTCATTACAATTGTATCACCGTTTTTAGCAAATTGATATTGTTCTTTTTTATTTTCATCAGCTTTAATAATTAATGTTCCACCTTGTTCAGCTTGTTTTTCATTTACATAGAAATCAGCTGATCTTCTTGTTGGAGCTGTTACGTCATAAATAACTTCTGTATATTCAGTATTTTGGATACCACTTTCTTCACCTATATTAGTAATTGTTTCACCTACATTTCCAGCTGCATCTTCATAATCATATACTTCAATTGGAATAGGTGCTCCATCTACTAAATTCATACCTTCAAGCATATCTTCTGTTAAATCGATATCTGTTAGATAATAATAACGTCCTGAAGCATCTGTACTTGGTTGGCTAAATGGTAACCCCCAAGAAATCACCTTGTCTCCAACTTTTAATTTAGGTGCAACACTTAATTTTTCTTTAAAGCTTACCCTTATTCTTATTTGATCATTTGTAGTAGCATATTTAAGATCTTTCTTTTGGCTTTCATCTGTTATTGTATAGTTTTCATTATAATGAGTATTATTAAGTATTTCTAATGAATAATGTACTGGTGGTGTAACATCATATGTTACTTCAGTATAATTTGTATTTTTTATATCATTTTGTTCATCTGTATTCTTTAAAGTTCTTCCTACATTTCCTGCTGCGTCTTCATAACCATATACTTCAATATTAACTTTTCCTTCATCTAGTTTTATTTTATGGTTTTCTATATCTGTTTCTTCAGAAATTGTAAAATCTACTAGATAATATGGTCTTTCCATTGAAGATGAAGTTGGTACACTATATGGAATAGTTCCACATCCTTCACCATTAATTATTAATTGTGGTTCTACTGCTAATTCTTCATTAAAGCTAATTAATACTCTAATTCTATCTCCAGTTGTTGCAACTTTTAAGTCTTTTAGTTCTTTTTTATCTGCTTCATTTTCAATTTTTTCATTTTCTTTTTTGATTTCTTTGTTTTCTTCATAATGTGTTATGTTTAAAATTTCTAATGAGTAATACTCTGGTGCAGTTTCATCATATCTTACTTGGTCATAAACTAATACTCCATTTCTGTAATATTGTGTAACATTATTGTTGCTAAATTCTGCTGTGTTACCAGCTAAATCTTTTACATTTGTAATTGTAAATTCAATTCTGTCATTATTATTTAATTGTAATTCACTGCTACTGAAATTATCAATGTCACAAACATAACTATATTTCTCACCTGATTTTCCATGGTTATCAAAATATTTTGTTATAGTTTTACCATTATTTCCTATTATTGTTAATAAAGGTAAGGTATTTGGATCTAATTCTTCATTAAAGTTTGCTTCAACTCTTAATGTATCTTTATCTTGAATATATTGATAATGACTTGGATATTTGTCAATATCCTCTTCATTATTTGCACTTACATTTAATATGTATAGTGGGAATCCATCAAATCCATTTCCAGTTCCTGGTGCTGTTGTATCATATGTTACATATGGATATTGTGTACTAGTAGTTTCTGTTAAATCTGCTCCTACATTTCCTGCTTCATCAGCATATCCATATACTTTAAACTTAATATTTTCTCCTTCTGGTAATTTCATATCATCAGTAATATTGAAATCTATAGAATACCATTTTGCAGCTTCATCATAACTTAATTCAAATGTTGTAACTACACCATCGTTTCCATATATATCTACTTTTGGATTTACTGTTAACATTTCTGGAAATGATACAAATATTCTTATACGACTTCCTATTGTTGCATGTTTTGTAGCTTCTGTTTCTACATCTTTAATCCAATTTGTTCTATTAAATATTCCCATGCTTTTATATACAGGTGCTGTAGTATCTTCTTCAGTTGGTTCTTCTGGTGTTGTAACTTGTGGGAATGTAGCTGTTAAAGCTGTTGGAAGACTACTTGCTAGTCTTACTGTTCTAAAACCAACTAATGTTTCTGTTCTTTCAACTTGTTCTGTTGTTGTTACAGTTTGAGTTGTTGGTGTTGTTGTATCTGTATTTGCGTTATTTGTGTTAATATTTGTTGCTGTACTTGTTGTAGTTGTTCCATCGTCATTACCTGTGTTGTCTGTTCCTTGGTTGTTTGTACTTGTTGTAGTTCCATCATTATTGTTATCGTCTGTAGCATCTGCTACATCTATTTGTTCAGCTTGTCCATCATTGTCATTTTGTTGTTCTTCGCTTTGATTATTATCGCTTTGAACTGCTGTTCCTTGATTATTATCTTCTTGAGCTTGTTCTACTTCTTGTCCAGCTCTATCAGATGCTGTTCCATTAGTTTGAGACATAGCCTGTGTCTCGTCATTACCACTAATAAACGCATATGTTCCAATAGAAGCAATAATTGCAAGAATTACTATAACAGCTAAAATAATCATACTACGTTTGGCTTTATAGCTCATTTGCTTTTTCATAATTAAATTTACCCCCTTTAAATTAAATTTAACCTTCTCTAGCTTTTATTATAAGTCTGTTTTTGTTTCCATTTATACATGTAATTAAAGTTACTTCTCTTGTACCCTCTTCAGTAGGTTCTAGCACAGAAACATCATTTGGATCAGTAACGAATTTGTCGAATATTGTATATGTTACTCTATTTCCATTTAAATCTAGTATTGATATTTCATCGCCATTTTCTAGTTCATCTATTCTCCCGAACATTGAACCATCTATGTAGTTATGTCCTGCTAAAGTTAAATTTCCTATTCCGTTTACTGTTCCGTCACCAACTCTTGTAATAGATTTATTAAGTGAATCTTCATTACTTTCTATTAAAATTGGATATTCTAAATTTATTTTAGAAATTTGAATCGTACCAATTACTTGATAACCTTCATATGAAATATATGGAAGCTCATCATTATTAGAATTTTGTACATCATTATTAATTTGAGAAACAACTTCTTTTACAGCTTCATCGTTCTTTTTACGTTCACTATATTTTGCGCCAATTACACATATCAAAACAATAGCAACTATAATTAGAATAATAAGAAGTATATTAGAAAATTTAATCTTTTTAGTTGAGCTTTCGCTGTGCTTTGAACTTCTCATAATTTAAGCCCTTCTTTTTTTACTTATAATTTTAATAGCTAAAATTACTACTATTGCTAAAACAACAACTGCTAAAGCAATAAATAATCCTGTCATATCATCATATGTAACTGGTAAAGCAACTGTAATTTCTTCAGTCTTTTTTACTTCATCTACCAAAGTTACTTCCTTTTCATATGCTGTTAAGAATTGTACATCTATGTTTCCATTTCCATCTTTAAGCCATAGAACATATTGTTCATCTTCCTTAGCACCATATGGTTTTGTAATTTCTAAGTTTTCTGCTTTTGCCCAATCTTCGTCTTTTAAGCTTGAAACTAATGTATTGTATACATCTTCTAGTTCAGTATAAGCTTGTAACTTAGTAAACATATCAGTATTATCATTAAATTTAGAAATTTCACTAACTAAATTTAATAATTTGTTATATTCTTCAGATGAACCTGGTGCATAGAATTGATAGTAATAGTCTGTGCCCTCTGTTCCGTTTATTGTTATTTTTTCGTCTTCCGCACTAGACTCTACTGTAATAGTTTTTGTTAAGTTTTCTATACTTTTCAATTCTTGAATTGTTTTTGCATTATTTATATTAATTTTTTCACCTGCATTTACCAAAGTACCTTCGGCATTTTGTACACAAATATATGTATCGCCATCTATTTCAAAGAAACGAGATACTGAGTCTGCATCTACATAAGCTATATTGTTTCCGTTATTATCTTTAATAGAATCAAGATAATTCATGTTTTCTGCATCTAAAGCTTTAGTGAATGCAAATTTGAAATTCTCATCTAATAGTCCATCAATGTAAACCAAATATTTATCGTCGCTTTCTTTAATGACTATCATATTTGAATCACTTGTATTTGCAGCTAAGCTTTTAATTGGTAAAATACTTGCAAAAATTATTAATGCTAATAATAAAAATGCAATTATAATTTTACTTTTTTTAGCCATTTTATTAACCCCCTCTTTTATAAAATTTTGGCAACAACATTATATACTATAATGGTAAAATTTGCAACATTTTTTTCACGTAAAGGACACAATTTAGACATATTTTAAATACACTTTTTTTGTAATTACGAACAAAGATTTAAAAGTCTAATTTTTTCTTGTAGTTATACTATTTTATTATCTAACTCAAATTAAATTTTAATATTGATAAGAATAATTTTTATGCAAGAACATATACTAATTTAATAGATATTAAACTTAAAAAATTTAAAAGGAGATTTTGCCAATGTATGATAATTATCCAACTATTCCATATTTTGGTTATAAAGATGAAAATTTAAAAACACCTATTACATTTCCAGCACAACATCAAACTATTCAACCTGGAATGGAATACGAAATGAATCCTCAACCAATATTGGAAAATCCAAATTATAACCCTAGCGGAAAACTTAAAGATAAAACAGTTATTATTTCTGGTGGAGATAGTGGTATAGGAAGAGCAATAAGCGTTCTATTTGCTAAAGAAGGAGCAAATCTTGCTATAAGTTATTTAAATGAGCAAGAAGATGCAGAATACACCAAAAAATTAGTAGAAGATTGCGGTCGTAGATGCATACTATTTCCAGGAGATCTAAGAGATGAAAATTTATCTAAATATATAGCGGATAACACTATGAATTTATTTGGAAAAATTGATATTTTAATTAATAACTGTGGAGTTCAATTCCCTCAAAATAGTATACTAGATATTTCAAGTGCTCAGCTTAGAGATACTTTTGAAACAAATATATATACATTTTTTTATTTAACAAAAGCTGTATTGCCATATTTAAAACCAAATAGTAGTATAATAAACACTACATCTATAACTGCATTTGCAGGTAAGAAGAATTTAATTGATTATTCTGCAACAAAAGGTGCAATAATGGTATTTACTAAGTCACTTGCACTTTCTCTTGCAGACCAAAAAATTCGTGTTAATGCTGTGGCACCTGGTCCTATTTGGACACCTCTTATCCCCTCTTCTTTTAATGAACAAGAAGTTGAAATATTCGGTACAGAAACACCTCTAAAAAGAGCAGGGCAACCTTTTGAGCTAGCTCCCGCATATTTGTATCTTGCAAGTGATGATTCAAGATATGTTACAGGTCAGGTAATTCATGTAAATGGAGGTACAATAGTCTAAAAGTAAAAGCAAAACTGTTGAATGTAGAATTCAATAATTTGGCTTTTCTATTTATTTTAGAGTTAACTTCTAATAAAATTATTATTCAGAGCAAATTAAACAATTAATATCATTTCAGTACCATTAATTATAGAAGATTCTCCTACTGTTAAATTAATATCATACGGTATGGCTGTTTTTCTATCATATAGTTCTGGTAGTTTTGTAGGAGCAAATTCCCCATTTGTAAACTCTTTTAGTGCTTTTACTAATAACTTTATTACATTATATATTCTTCTATTTAATGGTATCCATATATCATATTCAGCCCCTATTTGTGGAACATACAATTTCACAAGAACTTTATTCATTTTCTTCACTACTCTCTTTCATGCCTAATATTTTAACTAACTTATGATAATTTCAGTATTTTATTTACTATTTTTAAATTCCTCAATTTATACCGATAACAAAAAGGGATAAAGTATATATCTCCTTCCAAAATTCTCCTAATGATTATTCGCAATCTTGTATCCAGCCTGTTCTATCATCTGTCTAAGCACTGAAACCTTTTTATACTTTCTAAATAATCCATAATATTCTAACTCTTTATTTTCAATATATTTAAAGTTTTCTGGTCTTATCATTTTATCTGGAAGACCAAGTTCAACTTCAGCTGTATCTAAAACATATTTTACAAATTCAGCACAATAAAACCAATTTTTTCTTTTTACAGATTTATTAAAACCAATTGCTAGCAACCCGATAATGTTGAATTTATATTTTTTTCTATTTTTATACATATTATAAACTGTATTTCTAATAATTACATACTGTTCATCATCTACTTCTATAGAATAAATTGCCGCCTTAGTTTTCTTAAATCTTTTAAATGTACCTTGATTTTGTTTTTCATGAACCAAACCTGCCCATACAGGATTATATGGGTGAAGTCTCCCAAAGCTATACATTTGGTCTAAATCTTCATCAAGTGCAATAGACACATGAGAAAATTCATCCTTAGTCCAATTTTTAATAATTTTTGATAAATTAGTACCTGTATG